>DATMVO010000083.1:0-10471 GCA_035563115.1 Solirubrobacteraceae bacterium | reverse complement strand
GCGAGGCAGACGATCGGGCGCTCCCCGGCGAGCAGCTTGACCGCCGCGGCGACCGGCCCGGTGACCGTCACCGTGGCCGCGGCGTCGTCGGCGACCGGCAGACCCGCCCGTGCGAGCGCCTCGGCCACGGAGGCCGCCTGGTCGTCGTCGAGGCCGTCGCGGTGCAGCGCGACGCGGACCGTGCTGGCGGGCTCGGGGGCCATCCGCGGCCGAACACTACCGGCCGACCGGGGCGCCACGGTGCCGCTGGCGGTACGGTCCGCGGCGTGGCCGGCATCCAGAGCACAGGCGGCGACCCCGGCCTGCCGCCCAGCGCGGCGGTCGCGCGCGGGTCCGGGCGCGGCCTGCGCGAGCTGAGCCGCAGCCCCGGCCTGACGCTCGCCGCGATCCGCCTGGTCCGCGCGGCCGCGCCGCGCAACCTGATCGCGGTCGTCGCGCTCCAGCTCGTCGCCGCGGGCCTCGTCGGCGTCCAGCTCGTGCTCGCCAAGACGCTGATCGGCGAGCTCGTGACGCTCTCGGACGACGACGGCGCGTCCGGCTGGTCGCTGGCGCCCGCGTTCGCCGGCCTGATCACCGCCAACATCGGCAGCGGCGTGGTCTCGGCGTGGCTGGGCCAGCAGCAGCGGCTGATGGCCGACCTCGTCGGCCACCACACGATGAACGGCATCATCGACGTCGCCTCGCGCGCCGGGCTGCGCAGCTACGAGGACGCCGCGTTCCACGACCACCTCGAGCGCGCGCGCAACGCGGCGCTCTACCGGCCGGTCGAGATCGTGGAGGGGCTGACGTCGCTCGTCAGCTCGGTGCTCACCAGCCTCGGCATCGCGATCGCGCTGCTCACGCTCGAGCCGATCCTCGTGCCGCTGATCCTCGTCGCCGGCCTCCCGGTCCTGCTCGCCTCGCTGTGGAACTCGCGCCGCAGCTACCAGTTCGAGTACTCGATGACCGTGCATGCGCGCGAGCACATGCACCTGATGGAGGTCCTCACCGGCCCCGAGTACGCCAAGGAGCTGCGGATCTTCTCGACCCTGCCGTTCCTGCGCCGCCGCTACGACGCGCTGACCGACGAGCGGATCCGGCGGCTGACCGAGTTCCTGCGCGGGCGGCTCTTCGTCTCGATCGCCGGCAACGTCGCGACCGGGCTCGGCACCGCGATCGCGCTCGGCTCGCTCCTGTGGCTGCTGGTGTCCGACCGCACCGACGTCGCCACCGCCGCGACGGCCGCGCTCGCGCTCCAGCTCCTCGGCACGCGGCTGCTCGTCATCAACGCGTCGGTCGGGCGGATCGTGGAGAGCGGGCTCTTCCTCGACGACTTCCGCGGCTTCCTGGCGATCGAGGACCGGTTCGAGGCGCCGGCGGCCGCCCCTGCGCCCGGGACGCCCGAGGTGCCCGCCGAGCCGTTCACCGGCGTCCACGTCGAGCACCTCTCGTTCACGTACCCGCAGACCGGGCGGCAGGTCCTCGACGACGTGTCGCTCGAGCTCAACCCGGGCGAGATCGTCGCGCTCGTCGGCGCGAACGGCTCGGGCAAGACGACGCTCGTCAAGCTCCTGTGCAAGCTCTACGCCGAGCAGGACGCGGGCCGGATCGTCCTCAACGGCCGCGACGTGCGCGAGGTGGACCACCGCACGCTCCGCGCCCGGATGACCGTCCTCTTCCAGGACTTCCTGCGCTACGAGCTGACCGTCGGCGACAACATCGTCCTCGGCCGCCCGGAGGCGTCGGACGACCGCGAGCGGATGGTCGAGGCGGCGCGCCGCGCGGGCGCCCACGACTTCATCGAGCGGCTCCCCAACGGGTACGAGACGCGGCTCGGCCGGCGGTTCCACGGCGGCCTGGAGCTGTCGGGCGGTCAGTGGCAGCGGCTCGCGCTGGCGCGCGCGTTCTTCCGCGGCGGCGACGTGCTGATCATGGACGAGCCGACCGCGGCGCTCGACCCGCGCGCCGAGCACGACTTCTTCCAGCAGGTGTCGGAGCTGGCCGCCGATCGCGCGGTGCTGCTCATCTCGCACCGCTTCTCGAGCGTGCGGATGGCCGACCGGATCTACGTCATGCAGGACGGCCGGATCATCGAGCACGGCACCCACCAGGAGCTGATGGGGCTCTCCGGCGTGTACGCGGAGCTGTACGACCTGCAGGCGACGGCCTACTTCGGCGACGACGCCGCGCCGCGCGCCTGAGGCCGCCGCGCGAACCGCCCCAGGAACGACGAAGGCCCGGCAAGCCGGGCCCTCCGAAGGTCCGCCTCAGGCGAGGCGGTGCAGGTGGGCGTCCTAGTTGGTCGGGACGAGCGAGCCGACGAGCGGCGTGACCTGCGAGTACTGGTCGGTGTTGTTGCCGACCTTGTTGAAGTTCTGCTTGGTCAGATCGGCGACCGTGCCGACCGTGGTGACCTTCGGGGCGTCGTAGCTCTTCGACATGGGGGTTCTCCTCCGGACTGCGTTTGACTGACGAGGGCTACGGTAGAGCGCATGTCGGCCCCCGGCCACTTCGGCGCGTACGGGTTTCGGATAGTCCCCTCCGACGAGCGGCTCGCGCTTCCCGGCCTCGTGCCCGTCCCGGCGGACGCCGAGCGGGTCTCCGTGACGTGGGAGAGCGGCCCGGTGGAGGAGGACGTCATCGACGTGACGCCCGCCCGCGCGCGGCTCTCGGTGAAGGGCATGGTCGCGATCGCGCTGACCGAGACCGACCCGGAGCTCCACATCCGCGTCCCCGGCGCGCTGCAGCCCGAGGCCGTCGTCCACCCGATCCTCACGACGCCGCTCGCGATCCTCGCCCGCTGGCGCGGCCGCGCGGCGCTCCACGCCGGCGCCGTGCTCCACGAGGGCGCGGCGGTCGCCGTCTGCGGCCAGCAGGGCGCCGGCAAGAGCACCGCGATGGCGTCGCTCGCCGCGCGTGGCCTCCCCGTCGTCACCGACGACCTCGTCGTGCTCGAGCACGGCGACGTGCTCTCCGGGCCGAGCTGCATCGACCTGCGCGCCGACACCGCCGAGCGCTTCCCGCGGGCCGAGTACCTGGGCGTCGTCGGCGCCCGCGAGCGGCACCGGCTGATGACCGCGCCCGCTCCGGCGCGCGTCCCGCTCGCCGGGATCTTCCTGCTCGAGTGGGCCACCGAGGACGACGACGAGCCGCTGCGCGCCGAGCCCCTCGCGCTGCCCGAGCGGATCGCGCTGATCCACGCCTACGACTACGCGGGCCTGGTCGGCCTGCCGCGCGGCGAGGCGCTGCTCGACCTCGTCGAGCTGCCGATGTGGCGGCTCGTCCGCCCGCGCGACTGGGCGGCCGGCGACGCGGCGCTCGACCTGCTGCTCAGCGTGGCGGCGGCGAGCCGGCCCGCAGCCACGCCGCCTGCATAGCCGGCAGCGCGCGGCTGTCGGAGCGCGGGTCGCGCCACTGCGCGCGCACCGCGTCCGGGTCGACGAGCCCCTCGTCCAGACCCGTGCCGTCCCACGCGTCGGTGAACGCCGCCGCGTCGGGGCCGACGAGCACGCCGTTGAAGGTCGCCTTCGTCGACCGCCGCACCACCGACTGGGGCAGCAGGTCGCCGAACAGCTCCTCCAGCGCCGCGTCCCGCGACAGCGGGCCCAGGCGCGGTCCGTGCGCCGCGTAGGCGCGCACGAAGCGCGGGTCGAAGAACGGCTCGACCAGCCGCACGCCCGCATCGGCCGCGTACGCCCCGAGCACCGCGCGGATGACCTCGTAGCCCCGGCTCTCGAGCATCCCGGCGAGCCCTTCGCGCCAGGTCCGCTCGAACCGCGACGACGCGCGCCAGCGCTCGGCCAGCTCGCGGTTCGCCGCGCCGGTCAGCCACGGGAGGCCGACCTGCGCCGTCGAGCGGCGGGTGTCGCGCGCGTGGCGGACCCGGCGCGGCATGCCCGTCGCGAGCAGCGCGCGGGCCGCGCGGCGCGGGGGCCGGACCCGCAGGATCCGTTGCAGCGACATCCGCCGGTGTCCCCAGGAGGAGAACACCTCGTCGCCGCCCGTGCCGGTGAGCAGCGTTCCGCCGCCCGCGCGGCGGGCGAAGAGCACCATGCTGTGCGCGGACGGGATCCCGGTGACGCCGTGGCCGGCCAACGCGTCGCGCGCGACTGCGCCGAGCACGTCGAGCTCGGTCGTCACGTCGAAGACCGTCCACTCGCGCAGGCCCAGGTGGCGCACGACGAGCTCCTGCCACTCGCTCTCCTGCGCGTCCGGGTGCTCCGGGTACCGCGCGGTGAGCGGGACGGGGTCCGGCAGGCCCTCGCGGCGGGCGACGTGCACGGCCGCGGCGAGGATCGCGGACGAGTCGCGCCCGCCGGAGAAGGAGACGTGGCACGGGCCGTCCGCCAGCGCGTCGCGCAGCAGCGCCTCCAGCACCTCGCGCGGGGTGCCGGGAAGGAGCCCCGGGTCGGGCAGCGGGGTGCGGCGGTCGCCGAGGAACATCCCCGCGTAGATCTCCAGCGGGTCGAGAGGCGGGACCGCCGGCACGCCTGCGTCAGACGGTGCCGCGGTGCCCGGCCGGCGCGGCGGAGGCGGCGGTCAGCTCGATCAGCTCACGCTCGACGAGGTCGCGGCAGAACGCCTCCATGTCGGCCGTGATCCGCTCGAGGGGCTGCTCGTACTCGGCGGCCAGCTGCTCGCACGCGGCCTCGACCGTCGCGGCCTGCCGCATCGTGTCGAAGAAGCGCGCGCCGACGGCGTCGAGCGTGTGGTAGGTGCTCGTGCTGACATTGAGGAGGACGGTCTCCTCCGCGAGCGCCCGGTGCACGACGTGCTCGGGCACCGCCACGCGGCAACGACGCAGCTCGTTCCAGGACATGGGTGGGACATCGGCAGCAGACCCGCTCGACATGAGCATCAGACCTCCACCAGACGATGGTAGTTCCCGGGCGGGAACAGCGGGTGGCCCTCGTACTCCACCCACGCGTGCGCGGCGAATCCGTCCTCGTTCCGCACGCCGATCACCACCTTCGCGTCGAGCGAGCGCCGCGCGAGCACGCGGATGACGACCAGCGACGTGATCAGGCAGCGCCCGTCCTTGGGGAGCACGCCGACGACCCGGTCCGCGACCCGGCCGAGCCGAGCCACCGCCGCAAGCGCCGCCGCGTCATCCGCCGGCGGCGTCAGCACCGTCCGTGCCTCGCGCGCGCGGCCGACCATCGTCGGTAGGTCCTCCCGGCGCAGCAGCCACAGGAGCTGCACGTACGAGACCACGATCTCGATGACGAGCCGGATGCGCTCGACTCGGCTGAACGGTCGCTGCGGTGCGGCGCCGTCGCCCCCGAACACGACGCGCGCGACGAGCCCGAGCGGCGTCATGTGCCGAGAACTCCCACGTGCACCGTTTCCAGTGCTCTCAACGCGCCATCTCCGCATCGGCCCTCCTCTCCACGAGATCGTCACACCCAGCCCGTCCAGCGCGGGCAAGCTAACGGTGTACACCAGATTTGCGCCTATCTGCACCCCAGTTCAAGAAGAGGGCTTTAGTCCGATGGACAAATGGTCGATGAGTTTTGCCAGAGAGTCGGTGGACAGCAGGCATGACGGTCCTCTAGCTTGACTGTCAGCCGCCGGGCAGTGCAGTTGCTGCCGCACCGCCCCCACTGGACTTTCGTCCCGGCTTCATCTTCCTAAAGCACCCGGAGAGCGTTTTAGGCCTGTGCGTACATCGCCGCTGCCCATCACCGATACACCCCTGCGCGCCCCCGGGCGTCGTCGTGCCCGGCTCGCGCCGGCCGCGTTCGTCAAGGCTCCCACGCCGACGCCCGACGCGATCCGCGAAGACGGTCCCGGCCTGCAGACCATCGCGCTGCGCGACCGTACGTACCGGCGCATGCTCATGTACGCGGACCTCCTGTCGGCGGCGCTCGCGCTCGTGCTCGTCGTCTCGCTCGTCGGCGACGACAGCATCCGCGCCACGACGTGGCTCGGCCTCCCGATGGTCGTGCTGGTGAGCAAGGTGCTCAGCCTGTACGACCGGGACGAGCTGCTCATCCGCAAGACGACGATGGACGAGGCGCCCAAGCTCTTCCAGGCCGCGACGACGTACACGCTCGTCTTCTGGCTGCTCGACGACCAGCTCGTAGACGGCCGCCTCGGCGACGCGCAGGTGCTGACGCTGTGGGCCAGCCTGTTCACCTTCGCCTTCTTCGGCCGCCGGCTGGCCCGGATGGTCGCCCAGCGCGCGACGCCGGCCGAGCGGCTCCTGTTCATCGGCGACGCCGCCGCCTACGACCGCCTGGCCTCGAAGCTGTCCGGCTCGGGCAGCGCCGAGCTGGTCGGCCGCATGTCGCTCCAGCGTGTCGCGCCCTCGGGCTCGCGGACCGCGAGCGTCGACGAACTGCGCGACATCCTCACGTGGACCGACGTCCACCGCGTGATCATCGAGCCGCAAGCGCTGCCGGCCAACGACATGCTCGACTTCGTCCGCGCGGCGAAAAGCATCGGCGTCAAGGTCAGCCTGCTCCCGCGCGTGCTCGACGTGGTCGGCACCTCGGTGGTCTTCGACGACCTGCACGGCGTGACCGTGCTGGGCGTCCGGCGTTTCGGTCTGACGAACTCCTCGCGGCTGGTCAAGCGCGGGTTCGACCTCGCCGGCGCCATCACCGCGCTCGTGGCGCTCGGACCGCTCATGCTGATGATCGCCGCGGCGATCCGGCTCGACTCGCGTGGTCCGATCCTGTTCCGCCAGACCCGTGTCGGCCGCGACGGCAAGCACTTCCGCATCTGCAAGTTCCGGACGATGGTGTCAGACGCCGAGCAGCGCAAGGAGGAGCTCCGCTCCGCCAACGAGGCGCAGGGCGGCCTCTTCAAGATGGAGAACGACCCCCGCATCACCCGCGTGGGCCGCTTCCTGCGCAAGACGTCGCTCGACGAGCTCCCCCAGCTGCTCAACGTGCTGGCGGGGAACATGAGCCTCGTCGGCCCGCGCCCGCTCGTCGTGGACGAGGACGACCAGATCAAGGGCTGGGACCGCCGTCGCCTCCAGCTCACGCCGGGCATGACCGGCCCGTGGCAGATCCTCGGCTCCAGCCGGGTGCCGCTGCCCGAGATGGTCAAGATCGACTACCTCTACGTCGCGGGCTGGTCCCTGTGGGAGGACCTCAAGATCCTCCTGCGGACCGTCCCGTACATGCTCGCGCGCAAGGGCATGTAGTGACCGGCCGGGGCAGCACACCCCGGCCGGCGCGCGGCCCCGGCCACTAGGCTGCCCGCCATGCGTTGCCTCGTCACCGGCGGAGCCGGGTTCATCGGTTCGAACCTCGTCGACGCCCTCCTCGACCGCGGCGACGAGGTCGTCGTCCTCGACGACCTCTCCAGCGGCAAGCGGGAGAACCTCGCCGCCGCGCTGGAGCGCGGCGCGACGCTCGAGGTCGGCGACATCCGCGACGCCGAGCAGGTCGAGTCGATCATCGCCGCGGCCAAGCCCGAGACCGTCTTCCACCTCGCCGCGCAGATCGACGTCCGCGTCTCGGTCGCCCAGCCGGGCTTCGACGCGCGCACGAACGTCGAGGGCACGGTCAACGTGCTCGAGGCCGCGCGCAAGGCGGGCGCCAAGCGGATCGTCTTCTCCTCCACCGGCGGCGCCATCTACGGCGACACGGACCAGATCCCGACGCCCGAGACCGTCCCGTGCCTGCCGATGTCGGCCTACGGGCAGTCCAAGTTCTGCGCCGAGAACTACCTCGGCCTCTTCTCGCGCCTCTACGGCCTGCGCGGCATCGCGCTGCGCTTCGGCAACGTCTACGGCCCGCGGCAGGACCCGCACGGCGAGGCGGGCGTCGTCGCGATCTTCGCCGGGCTCTACCACGGCGGCGGGCGCCCGAAGGTCTTCGGCGACGGCAAGCAGACGCGCGACTACATCTACGTCGGCGACCTCGTCGAGGCGATCGTCACCGCGGGCGACAGCGAGTACGAGGGCGCGATCAACCTCGGCACGTCCGAGGAGACGACGGTGCTCGACCTGATCGACGCCTTCCGCGCCGCCGGCGACGGCTCGAACGACTTCGAGCCGGAGTTCGCCGAGGCGCGCCTGGGCGAGCTGGAGCGCAGCAGCCTGGCCGTCGGCAAGGCCGAGGAGGTCCTCGGGTGGCGTGCGGCGACGTCGGTGCGGGAGGGCGTCGCGCAGACGCTCGCCGCCGCCAAGCCCGCCTGAACGTGAGCGGCACGCGGGTCCTCGTCACCGGCATCACGGGGCAGGACGGCTCGTACCTGGCCGAGCGGCTCGTCGCGGACGGCCACCACGTCGTCGGGGTCGTCCGCGAGCCGGAGGGCCGCGAGCTGCCGGATCTCGCGCGCGTGCGCGCGGAGCTGGAGCTCGTCGCCGGCGACCTCTCCGATCCGGAGGCGCTCGGCGACGTCGTCCGTGCCGCGAAGCCCGACCGCGTCTTCCACCTGGCCGCGCCGACGTTCGTCCCCGCGTCGTGGGAGTCCCCCGCGACGACGATGCGCGAGATCGTCGACGCGACGGCCGCCGTGCTCACCGCCGGGCGCGACGTGGGCGCGCGCGTCCTCGTCCCGACGTCGCCGGAGATCTACGGCTACGCCGGCGGGGAGTCGCCGCAGACCGAGCGCTCGGTCAAGCTCCCGCGCTCCCCCTACGGCGTCGCCAAGCTCGCCGCGCACGAGCTGGTGCGGGTGCTGCGCGAGGGGGCCGAGCCCGTCCACGCGGTCGCGACGGTCACGTACAACCACGAGTCGCCGCGCCGCCCCGCGCGGTTCGTCACGCGGAAGATCACCCGCGCGGCCGCGGCGATCGCGCTCGGGATCGAGTCCGAGGTCTCGCTCGGCAGCCTCGACGCGCAGCGCGACTGGTCGCACGCGCGCGACGTGGTGGACGGGATGGTCCGCGCGCTCGAGCACGAGACGCCGGACGACTACGTCCTGGCCAGCGGCGAGGCGCGGACGGTCGGCGACTTCGCGCGCGCGGCGTTCGCGGCGGTGGACCTGGACGCGGACGAGTACGTCCGCGTGGACCCGCGCTTCGTCCGCCCGCCGGAGCCGACCGTGCTGGTGGGCGATCCCTCGCACGCGCGCAAGACGCTGGGCTGGACGCCGACGACGACGTTCGAGGGGCTGGTGGCGGAGATGGTCGAAGCGGACCTCGCCGCCCTCCGCGCCACGCGCTGAAACCCGTCCCGGTACCCGCGCGTCAAGCGCGCTCACGCAAGTTCAGCCGTTCGTCCATGGGGTGTCGGCCGAGCGTCCAGATCGGGCGGCGAGCGCACGACAGGGCCGCCTGAGCCGCCGACCTGGAGGGTGTGCGACGGATCGCCACCCTCCATGCCCTCCCTGCTCTCGCCGTCACCGCGGCGTCGCTCGCCATCCCGTTCCTGAGCCAGGACGGCGCGCGCTACAGCGCCGCCGACACGAGCGCTGTGACCGTCAAGGCGAAGGCCGCGGCGGTCGCGCCCGACCAGCAGTTCCCGGTCGGCAGCCCCGCCATCGCGAAGGCCAAGGAGGTCGCGACCGGCGTCTGGGGCCGCGACGCCTGCGGCGGCAACGTGCAGATGGTCTGGACGGTCCTGGAGCCCGGCACGAACGCGACCGCCTCGTGGCGCAACCCCAGCGACGCCTGGAACAACGCGGCCGAGAACTTCGACTGCAAGATCGACATCAACACGCAGGCGGCGTACGACTTCCCGAAGCTCTGCACCGTCCTCGTGCACGAGCTCGGCCACCTCAACGGCCAGCAGCACACGCCGCAGGCGGGCCAGCTGATGTCGGCGTTCTACACGGACCCGATCGCGCAGTGCGTCGCCGCCGACCCGAACCCCCCGGCGCCCGAGCCGGCCGAGGTCGAGGACGAGGTGGCGGTCCCGCCGACGACGCAGACGGCGTCCACCTCGAAGGCGAAGACCAAGAAGCAGCCGCTGCGCGAGACGAAGCGGACCGCCTCGACGGCCAAGCGCAAGACGGTCAAGCGCTGCGTCGTCCGCTTCAAGGCGGGCAAGAAGGTCAAGCGCTGCACGACGGTCAAGGCCGACACGAAGCGCTCGAAGAGCGCGGCGGCCAAGCGGCGCAAGCGCTCCTAGTGGCGCCCGTCGTAGACGGCCTCGAGCAGCGGCGCGACGACCTCGGGCGCCGCGTGGGCCCGAACGCGCGCCAGGCCCTCCTCCGCCAGGTCGCGTCGGCCGCGCGCGTGCAGGATCGTCGCCGCGAGCGCCTCGGGGTCGCCGGGCGGCGCGAGCTGCTCGTGCGGGACGAGCTCGCCGAGCGCGCCGATCTCCGTCGCCGCGACGGGCAGTCCGGCGGCCATCGCCTCGGCGGCGGCCAGGCCGAACGTCTCGGCTGAGCGGGACGGCACCACCGCGACGGACGCGCTCGCGCGCAGCGCCGCGAGCCGCTCGGTGCTCACCCGGCCGGTGAAGTTGACGTCGGCGCCGAGCCTCCGCGCGCGGTCCTGCAGCGCGTCGCGGAGCGGGCCGTCGCCGGCGACGGTGAGGGGGACGCCGGCGCGGTGGCACGCGTCGATCGCGGTGTCCACGCCCTT
>DATMVO010000082.1:0-2769 GCA_035563115.1 Solirubrobacteraceae bacterium | reverse complement strand
CCGCGAGTACGTCGACGGCGGCGCCTGGTCCTTCTCCAACCTGGACGCCGCGCCCGCGGGCCGCGACACCGAGGTGCTCTGCCTCAATCCGGCGACGGTCTCGCTCGAGGTCGCGCGCCGCTCGGCCTTCTTCGCCGCCCGCGCCGCTTTCGCCGCCTCCGCCGAGATCGAGGCGATGGCCCTCCGCGCCCGCGCCGCCCAGGTCCGCGTCGTCGGCCCGGACGTCACCGCCGCCGACGAGATGGGCTCCAACTTCATGGCCACCGGCCCCGCCCCAGCTGTCCACGCCGCCGGCTACGCCCAGGGCCGCCGCCTCGCCGCGACCGCCGGAGCGTGAGCTTCGACCTCGAGCTCGACGTCCCCGTCGCGACGTGGGAGGAGGCTGCGGTCCTCCAGGAGGCGACGGTCGCACCCGACCACCTGCCGCTCGTGCTCGCGCGCCGCGAGTCGCGCTGGCTCAAGCGCCCGCTGCGGCCCGCGGTGCACATTCCGTTCTGGCTCGCGCAGGAGCGACGCGGACTGGGACGAGCGGTGCTTCACCTTCGCGCGCGAACCGGCCGAGCGACTCGCCCGGACCCTGCTCACGCTGGCCGAGCTTCGGCCGCAGGGCGGCTGGTCGCTCCGGGCGCTGTGGGGCGGCGACCCCCTCGAGCGTGAGCAGCGCATCACGCCCGAGGAGCTCGCGGACCTCGTGCGGCGGTCCGCGGTGGACCGCCGCGTGCGCTACGTCGCCGGCTAGGGCGTCGTCGGCTCGAGCTCGACCTCGGTGTGCTCCGCGGCCGTGGCCTTGCGGAGGCCCTGCGCGAGCGCGCGGACGTACGCCTGCGCGGTCGCCTCGAGGATGTTGGTGGCGACGCCCTGGCCGGCGGCCGTCTGGCCCTGGACCTCGAGCACGACGGACGTCTCGCCGAGCGCGTCGGTGTCGCCGGTGACCGCGTCGACGCGGAACTCGCGGAGCTTGGCGTCGATGCCGGTGGCGGCGTTGATCGCGCGGGAGATCGCGTCGACCGGGCCGTCGCCGGTGAACGAGCCCTGCGACACCGTGCCGTCCGGGAGGCGGACCGCGACCGTCGCGTGCGGCGGGCGGCGCGACGACGCCTCGACGTCGAACCACTCCAGCTCGTACGTCGTCAGGTCCTCACGCAGCTCGTCGGTCACGAGCGCCTCGAGGTCCATCGCCGTGACCTGCTTCTTCTTGTCCGCGATGTCCTTGAAGCGGTCGAAGGCCTTCCGGAGGGTCTGGCCGTCGATCTCGTAGCCGAGCTTGGCCAGCGCGTCCTTCAGCGCCGCGCGCCCCGAGTGCTTGCCGAGCACGAGCTGGTTGGCGTCCAGGCCGACCGTCGTGGCGTCCATGATCTCGAACGTCGTGCGCTCCTTCAGCACGCCGTCCTGGTGGATGCCCGACTCGTGCGCGAACGCGTTCCGGCCGACGATCGCCTTGTTCGGCTGCACCGGGTAGCCGGTCAGGCGCGAGACCATCCGCGACGTGCGCGCGATCTCCGTCGTCACCGCGCCGGTGTGGAAGCCGGCGTCGTGACGGGTGTGGAGCAGCATGATGATCTCCTCCAGCGACGCGTTGCCCGCGCGCTCGCCGAGGCCGTTCACCGCGCACTCGACCTGCCGCGCGCCCGCCTGCACGCCCGCGAACGAGTTCGCGACGGCGAGGCCGAGGTCGTCGTGGCAGTGGACGGAGAGCACGACGTCCTTCAGGCCCGGCGTCAGCTCGTACAGCTTCGTCAGGAACGCCGCGTACTCGTTCGGCGTCGCGTAGCCGACGGTGTCCGGGATGTTGATCGTCGTCGCGCCCTCGTCGATCGCGATCTGGAGCACCTCGGCGGTGAACTCCACGTCCGCGCGGGTCGCGTCCATCGGGGAGAACTCGACGTCCTCGCACAGCGCGCGCGCCTGGGCGACCGCCGCACGGGCGCCGACCTTGACGTCCTCGCGGGTCGAGCGCAGCTGGTGCTCGATGTGGATGTCCGACGTGGAGATGAACGTGTGGATCCGAGGTCGTGCGGCGTCCTTGACCGCTCCCCACGCCGCGTCGATGTCGCCAGCTTGAGCACGAGCGAGGCCCGCGATGACGGGGCCGTCGACCTGCTGGGCGATCGTCTGCACGGCCTCGAAGTCGCCGCGGGAGGCGATCGGGAAGCCGGCTTCGATCACGTCGACGCCGAGCCGCGCGAGCTGCTGCGCGATCTCGAGCTTCTCGGACGCGTTGAGGCTGATCCCCGGCGACTGCTCGCCGTCGCGCAGGGTGGTGTCGAAGAGGATGACGCGCTGGTCGTCGTTCTGAGGCATGGGGCTTCTTTCCTTCTGGTCTCGCTGGTCTCTGTCTGCTCTGGTTCGCGGCTTGAGGCGGCCGCCACGCGCTCCTGATCCCCCTAGCGGGGGAGGAGAAGAAGCAGACGGAGGTCAAGCGAGAGCGCCATGCGAGCTCTCAGTGTACGCGAGCGGCGGACGGAGCGCGAGGGCGGCGCGGACGCGCTACCGGACGCGGATGGCGGTGGCCGCGCGGGCCGAGCGCCAGGGGCCGGTGCCGGCGAAGTTGACCGCGACGTCGTAGCGGCCCGGCTTGAGGCGGAGGGTCGCGCGGAGCTTGCGGGTGCCGACGCGGACGTAGCGGGCGCGGCCGGCGACGGTGAGCTTGATGCGGCCGTTGGCGGCGGCGGCGACCCCGGCGGTGACGTTGACGCGGCGGCCCTTGCGGCGGAGCGTGACGCGCAGGCGCGGGTCGGCCTTCTGACCGCTGCCGGCCGCGGGAGCGGT
>DATMVO010000081.1:0-8438 GCA_035563115.1 Solirubrobacteraceae bacterium | reverse complement strand
CTGCGGCGGCGGCCAGCGCGACGGCAGCGGTCAGCGACCGCCGGGCAGCGCGAAGCGGCCCGCGCGGCGGGTGGTGGGACATCCGTTCTCCTCCATCGGCGGGCGTTGGGGCGCGCCCGCGTGTGCCATGTGAGCCGCGTGCGTTTCGGCACGCGGCGACCCGGCGCGGGAAGATAGACGCATCCGTACATGGACGTCAATGCATCTGGGGCAACTTCGTACCGATCCACGGAACTGACCATCAGCGACGCTGTCGGCGCGCAGACGCTTCCTTACCGGGCGGGTCGTGACCGCATTCCGTGGGAGGGTCCGCTCATGCCGAACATCACCAAGCTGGACTTCGTGGGGATCCCGACCCAGGATCCGGCCCGCTCCGCCACCTTCTACGGCGAGACGCTCGGGCTGCGCAAGGACGAGAAGTCCGAGTACGAGTTCTGGGCCGGCGACACGTGCCTGGGGATCTGGGAGCCGGAGAAGCAGGGCATGCCGTTCCAGGCGCAGAAGAACGCCCACCTCGCGCTGCACGTCGAGGACGTCGCGGCCGCGCGGGCGGAGCTGGAGGGCAAGGGCGTGCAGTTCGCCGGCGACACGTTCGACACCGGCGTCTGCCACATGGCGCTCTTCACCGACCCGGACGGCAACGACCTGATGCTCCACAGCCGGTACGCGCCGCAGAGCTCGTGAGCGCGGCGACCGCCGAGCGGGAGCTGCTGGCCGCGGCGAAGGAGGGCGACGAGCGCGCGTTCGAGCGGTTCGTCGCCCCGCACCGCTCCGCGCTGCACGCGCACTGCTACCGGATGCTCGGCTCGGTGCACGACGCCGACGACGCGCTGCAGGACGCGATGCTCCGCGCCTGGCGGGGGCTGCCGGGGTTCGAGGGACGGTCGTCGCCGAAGTCGTGGCTCTACCGGATCGCGACGAACGCGAGCCTCGACACGATCGGCAGGCGGCCCAAGGCGCGTGTGCTCCCGCTCGACCACTCCCCGGCCACCGGCGCCGCGGACGGCCCGGGACCGCCGCTGGCGGAGACGGTGTGGATCGAGCCGTACGCCGACGCGCAGCTCGCGCTGGCCGACGGCCTGCTCGCGCCCGACGCGCGGTACGAGCAGCGCGAGAGCGTCGAGCTGGCGTTCGTCGCCGCGCTCCAGCACCTCGCGCCGCGCCAGCGCGCCGTGCTCATCCTCCGCGAGGTGCTCGGCTTCTCGGCGCGCGAGGTGGCGGAGCTGCTCGACACGACCGTCGCGTCGGTCAACAGCGCGCTGCAGCGGGCGCGTGAGACGGTCGACGGCAAGCTGCCGGACCGCTCGCAGCAGGCGACGCTCCGCGCGCTCGGCGACGACCGGCTGGAGGAGGTCGTACGCGGCTACCTGGACGCGTGGGAGCGCGGCGAGGTCGACGAGATCGCGCAGCTCCTCGCTGAGGACGTCGTGCTCGCGATGCCGCCGATGGCCACCTGGTACCGCGGCGAGGAGGTCTTCGTCTTCCTGCGCGAGTGGGCGTTCAACGGGCGCGTGTACGACGCGCTCGGCCACCGCCGCGTCCGCGTCCTCCGCACGTGGGCCAACGGCCAACCCGCGCTCGGCGTCTACTCCTGGGACGACGACGCCGGGGAGTACCGCCCCACCGTCCTCCAGGTGCTGACGCTCGGCGACGACGGCAAGGTGCGCGAGGTGATGGGCTTCGTGACGCCGGCCTTCCACCCGCGCCACGGCCTGCCGGAGGCGCTGCCGGGCTAGAACCCGGCGAGCCGTGCCTGGAGCCAGCCCTGCCGCTCGCCGTAGCCGAGCACGTCGGCGGCGGGGACCACGGCGAAGTTCGGGTGGCCCGCCAACCCGGCGAGCGCGCGCATGCCCGGCGAGTCGTGGCGCTGGATGAACTCCCAGTCGCCGATGAGGTAGAGCCGCTGGCGCATCCGCGTCACGGCGACGTTGAGGAGCTTGGCCGCCGACGCCTGGCGCGCGTCGCCGTGGACGTCGGCGCGCGCGGCCCAGCGGGGCCGGGAGTCCTGCATGAGGTCGACGATGACGATGTCGAACTCGCGCCCCTGGATGCCGTGCGCGGTGCCGGTCGGGATCCGCAGGTCCCACTGGATCGTCCGCTCCCGCGCGCGCTCGCGCTGGGCCCGGTACGGCGTGACGTACGCGATGTCCTTGCCCTGCCGCGCGAACGTCGTCCCCACCACCGCGAAGAGGTCGACGCCGAGCGGGCTGCGCCACGAGCCGGCCTCGGCGACGAGCTCGCGGTCGTCGCGGGCGGAGGTGTCGATGAGCGTCACCGTCGCGCCGTCCGCGTCGCTCGACGCGCGCTCGCTCTCGAGCAGCCCGTCGTAGCAGAAGCCGTTGACCAGCTCGGCGATGACGGAGGGGAACCGGTACTGGCGGCGCAGCGGGACGCAGCGCGGGTGCGCCTCGGCGGACGCGCGGTCGCGGATGCCGGCCAGCGCGTACACGTCCTCGCGCAGCCAGGGCGACGCCGGCTCGTCGTCCGGAGCGGTCGCGCCGCCCGCGCCCGGCAGCGGCTCGTCGGTGATCGGCGCGTTCTGGAGGAAGTCGCCGACGATCGCGAACGTCCGCTTCGCCCGCGCGCCCGCGACGACGAGGTACGGCGGCTCCACCGCCGCGGCCTCGTCCACGATCACCACGTCGAACTTGCGCTCGCGCTGCGACACGAGCGACGCCAGCGTGCACGCGACGACGTTCGCCTCCTTGAGCAGCCGCACCCGCGCCTCGCGGATCTCCTCGTCGAGCTCCACCCGGTCCTGCCGGATGTCCTTGAGCTCCTCCTCCAGCTCCGGCGTCCGTGCGGTCTGCGCCTGGTTCTCGGCCTGCCGCGCGTCGATCTCCGCGCGCCGCTCGGGCTCGCCCACCACCGCGCCGGCCGCCTTGTCGTGGAGGAGGAACTCGTGCTCGCGCACGCGCGGCGACACCTTCTCGACCGTCATCCGCGTGGCGACGCGGATCGCCTGCCCGGGCTCCAGCTCGCCGCCGTCGAGCAGCCCCTCCAGCACGTTGTCCACCGCACCGTGGGTGTGCGAGGTGATGAGCACGGAGCGGTCGTGCTCCAGCGCGTCGCGGACCGCCTCGGTGATCACCTTCGTCTTGCCGGTGCCGGGCGGGCCCCACACGAAGACCGAGCCCTTGCGGGTGAGCGCCGCGAACGCCTGCTGCTGCCCCTCGTTGAGCTGCACGCCGCTCGTCGCGTTGCGCGGCTTTGGGAGCGGGTCATCGCCCCACAGCCCCTCGACCAGCCGACCGCTCTCCGCGGCCTGCAGCGCCCGCCGCAAGGCCTCCGCAAGCTGCACCTTGATCTCGTCGATGGCGAAGACGCGTACGGCCCGCACGTCGCGCAGCGCGGCGCGCGCGGCCGGCTCCAGCGTGAAGACGAGCGTGTTCTTCACCGCGCGCACGAACTCGAGCGGCACCCGGTCGTCGACCGTCCCCGCCCCGCGCTCGACGTCGACCGCGTAGTACTGCAGGTCCCACCAGCGGCGCCGCTGCGTGCTCACGACCTCCAGCCGCTGGCCGAGTGCCGGCACCGGGCTCGGGTCGCCCGCGACGGCGGTGCCGCGCAGGCCCTCGCGGGCGAAGCGGTCGAGCTTCTCCTCCACGGCGTCCACCGCGAGATCGCGGATCGCGCGGAAGGTGAGCGGCTCGGCGACAGTCACGCAGTCAGTATGGGAGCGAGCCCGGCGACTCGCCCCCCACCGGCCTTATTTCGTGATCGCCTTGCGGTACTTGGCGACCGAGAGCGGCGCGAAGACGCCGATGATGATGAACGTCCAGAGGAACGCGCCCCAGACGTCGTTGCCCGCGGGCGTGCCGAGCCAGAGCGCGCGCATCGCGTCGACCACGGTCGTGAACGGGTTGACGTCGGCGAACCACTCCAGCGCCGCCGGCATCGAGTCGGTCGGGACGAACGCGGACGAGATGAACGTGAGCGGGAAGATCACCGTGAAGCCGAGCGCCTGCCCGGCCTCCGGCGACGACGCGGTGAGCCCGACGAGCGCGAAGACCCACGAGAACGCGTAGCCGAAGAGCAGCAGCAGGACGATCCCGCCGACGATCTCCAGCACGTTCGCGTTGAAGCTGAACCCGGCGATCATGCCGACCGTGATGAGGATCGCCAGCGACAGCGCGTTCGTCGCGACGTCCGCCAGCGTCCGCCCGGTGAGCACCGCGGCGCGCGACATCGGCAGCGAGCGGAACCGGTCGATCAGTCCCTTGCGCAGGTCCTCCGCCAGGCCGAGCGCGGTGACGAACCCGCCGAACGCGATCGACTGGACGATGATGCCCGGCATCAGGAAGTCGACGTAGTCGAAGCCCGGCGTGTTGATCGCGCCACCGAAGACGTACACGAACAGCAGCACGAACATGATCGGCTGGATCGTGAAGCCCATCAGCAGGTCGGGCTGGCGCGGGATCCGCTTCAGCGACCGCTGCGCGAGCACGATGGTGTCCGAGAACGTGTCGGCCAGAGAGCTCATGCCGCCTGCTCCTCCTCGCCGCCGTCGGTGGCGGCCTCCTCGGCCGGGCGGCCGGTCAACGTCAGGAACACGTCGTCGAGCGTCGGGCGGCGGACCTCCAGGTCGTCCACCCCGACGCCCGCGGCGTCGAGCCGGCGCACGACGTCCACGACCGCGCCGCGGCCTGCGGGCTTGGGCAGGCCGACCACCGCGCCGTCCGTCGAGACGCCGTCGGAGGAGAGCGACTCCAGCGCGGCGACCGCCTGCGGGGCCTGCGACGGATCGCTCAGCGTCACCTCCAGCCGCTCGCCGCCGATCTTGCCCTTCAGCTCGTCCGCGGTGCCCTCGGCGATCACCTCGCCGTGGTCGATCACCGCGATGCGGTCCGACAGCCGGTCGGCCTCGTCGAGGTACTGCGTGGTGAGGAGCACCGTGGTGCCCTCCTTCACGCGGTCCTCGATGACCTCCCACAGCGCCAGGCGCGAGCGGGGATCGAGGCCGGTGGTCGGCTCGTCGAGGAAGATCACCGGCGGCTCGGCGACGAGCGACGCGGCGAGGTCGAGCCGGCGGCGCATGCCGCCCGAGTAGCCCTTGACCATCCGCGCGCCGGCGTCGACGAGGTCGAACCGCTCCAGCAGCTCGTCCGCGCGCGCCCGCGACTTCGGACGGCCGAGGTGGTAGAGCCGCCCGACCATCTCGAGGTTCTCGAAGCCGGTGAGGTTCTCGTCCACCGCCGCGTACTGGCCGGCGAGCCCGATCTTCGAGCGCAGCGCGTCCGCGTCGCGCTCGACGTCGAGCCCCGCCACGCGCGCGCTCCCGCCGTCCGGCTTGAGCAGCGTCGCGAGGATCCGCACCGCCGTCGTCTTCCCTGCGCCGTTGGGGCCCAGCAGTCCGAGGACCGTCCCCTCGCGCACCTGCAGGTCGACGCCCTTGAGCGCCTCCAGGTCCCCGTAGACCTTGCGCAGGCCCTCGGTCTCGATCGCGTTCTCCCCAGCCATTCGGCGAGCGAACCTATCGGAAGGAAGTGGTCGCTCACCAGGGCCGGTTCGAACCTTCAGGACACTTCCTGTCCGCCTATCGCGATGTCGCCTGGCGGATCGGCCGCGGGCGGTTCGAGCCGGGCGCGCATGACCGCCACCGCGTCCGGGTTGCTGTCGATGAGCACGTACCGCCGGCCGAGCTTGCGGCAGACCGCGCCGAGCGTCCCCGAGCCCGCGAAGAAGTCCAGGCACCACCCGCCCTCGCGCGACGACGCCTGGACGATCCGCCGCACGACGCCCTCGGGCTTCTGCGTCGGGTAGCCCGTCCGCTCGCGCCCGGTCGTGGTGACGATCGTGTGCCACCACGTGTCGGTCGGGAGCTTCCCGCGCGCGGCCCGCTCGGCGGAGCGCTGGAGCGTCGGGGCCATGTACGGCTCGCGGTCGACCGCCTCGGCGTCGAAGTGGTAGGCCGCCGGGTCCTTGACGTAGACGAGGATCGTGTCGTGCTTGGCCGGCCACCGGCGCTTCGTGCGCGCGCCGTAGTCGTAGGCCCAGACGATCTCGTTGAGGAAGCACGCGCGGCCGAAGAGCCCGTCGAGCGCGACCTTCACGTAGTGCGACTCGCGCGGGTCGAGATGCACGTAGAGCGTCCCGTGCGGCGCGAGCAGCCGCTTCGCGTGCTCCAGCCGGGGGAGCAGGAACCCGACGTAGTCCGCGTACTCGTCGGCGAACTGCGCGCCGCGCAGCGCCCGGACCTTGCCCGTGTTGAACGGCGGATCGATGTAGATCAGGTCGAACGCGCCGTCGGGCAGCGCGGGGAGCAGCTCGAGGTTGTCGCCCTCCAGGATCAGGTCGTCGTCGAGCCGCACGAGCGCGCGACTCTGCCAGGCGCGCAGGACGGCTGCGCGCCGCTGACCGGCGCTTGAGGCGCGTTTGCCACCCTGGACGGCGATGGCCGTCCGCCCCGCCGCCCGCCGCCGCGTCCTCCTGATCCTCGCCGTCGTCGCCCTCGTCGCCTGGGGCGCCGCGACCCTCCTCGGAGACCGCCTCCCCGGCAGCGACGGCGGCCCGCGCCCCTCCCCGCTCGTCCCCGCCGCCGGGGCGGACGACCCGTTCGCGTACAGCGCGGACGAGCGTGAGGCGTTCGAGCGGCGCGCCGCCGCCGGGCTCTCCCACGTCCTCTACGCCAAGTCGCCCGGCGGCGCGGTGGCGAGCGCGGCGCGCGTCGCGCGGTACCGCGCGCTGATCGAGGACGCCGCGCGGGAGGCCGGCCTCGACGCCGACACGATCGAGGGGATCGTCCTCCTGGAGTCCGCGGGCCGGCCCGACGCGCAGGCGAGCAACGACCCCGCGGGCGCCGTCGGGCTCACGCAGATCCTCGCCGAGACCGGCCAGAACCTGCTCGACATGCAGATCGACACGGCGCGCTCCAAGCGGCTCACGCGCCAGATCGGCCGCGCCGAGCGCCGCGGGCAGGCCGCGCGGGTCGAGCGGTTGAAGGCCCAGCGCCGCCGCGTCGATGAGCGGTACGACCCGCCGAAGGCGCTGAAGGCCACCGCGAGGTACCTCACGTTCGCCAAGGGCGAGCTGGGCGGGCGTGACGACCTCGCGGTCGCCAGCTACCACATGGGCGTCGGCAACCTCCAGAACGTCCTGCGTGACTTCGGGGCGGACCCTGACGACGGCGACACGCCCTACGCGGAGGTGTTCTTCGACTCCAGCCCGCTCAGGCACAAGAAGGCGTGGAGCCGGCTCGCGTCGCTCGGCGACGACTCCTCCACCTACCTGTGGCGGGTGCTCGCGGCGAAGGACATCATGCGCCGCTACCGCGAGGACCCGCGGGCGCTCGGCCAGCGCGCGGTGCTGATGACCCGCAAGAACTCCGCCGAGGAGGTGCTCCAGCCCGAGGCCGACACCGCGGTCTTCGAGGAGCCGTCGGCGATCGAGGCGGCCGTCGACGCGGGGCAGCTGACGCCGCTCCAGACGCGCGAGCTGCGCGCGGCGGGCGTGCGGATCGACCGCGGGATGGGCGAGCTGGCGCCCCGGCTGGAGCAGCCGAAGTCGCGCTACCGGGCGCTGCGGCCCGAGGCGCTCGCGCTGCTCGTCTACCTCGCGCGCGGCACGGAGGAGATCTCCGGCGACACCCCGCTGATCCTCACCTCGACCGTCCGCGACGAGGAGTACCAGCGGCTGCTGACCGCCCGGAACGTCGAGGCGACGCACGGCTACTCGCTCCACACCACCGGCTGGGCGATGGACATCGAGCGCACGTACGCGTCGCGCAAGCAGGCGCTCGCCTTCCAGTTCATGCTCGACCGGCTCCAGGCGCTCAACCTGATCGCGTGGGTGCGCGAGCCCGCCGCGATCCACCTGACCGCCGGCCCGGACGCGCGCCGGCTGCTCGGCTTCCTCCAGGCGCAGAAGCCCTCAGGCTGAACACCGGCATTCCGGTACGGTCACCGCATGGCCCGCCGCGCCGACAGCTACCTTCGTCGCATGCCTCGCCGCGCGACCGTCCTGGCCTCCGCCGTGCTCGCCGGCGCCCTCCTGGCCGCCGTGCCGGCCCCGGCCTCCGCCGCCGGGGAGATCATCACCGGGACGAGCAACGACAAGCGCTTCGGCAAGGTGACCCTGACGTTCACCACCGACCCGAGCATGGTGCGGCTGACGCTCAGCGAGAAGCTGGCGCGGACGACGGCCAAGAAGGACTTCGACGTCGAGTGCCGCACCAACGGGCGGTACAAGCTCGTCGCCGGGTTCCGCCTGCTGGGCGACGGCTCGCGGCGCCTGACCGCGCCCGCCCAGGTGCCGCTGAAGGCCGACCGGTGCGTGGTCCGCCGCCGGGCCTGGACGACGCAGGCCACCGCGGACCAGCAGGACGCCCCGGTCGTGGCGCGGATGACGATGCGCCGCCGGGACTCCTAGAGGAGCGCCCCGGGGCGCGGCGCGCGGTCGTCGCCGCGCGCCGCACCGCAGAGCGGGCCGGGGTCAGCCGA
>DATMVO010000080.1:0-4024 GCA_035563115.1 Solirubrobacteraceae bacterium | reverse complement strand
CGCCGCTGCCGGGCGCGCTCCGCCGCTCGCGCCTTCGCAGCGCGGTACGACGCTCGCGCGGCCCGGATCTGCGGGGTGGCGGGGTAGCCGTCGGCACGAGCGAGGATGGAGCTCGCGCGCCTGCGGCTGCCCGTGCGCAGCGCCCGGCGGACGTCTCTCGCAAGCACGCGGCTGATCTTGCGCCGGACACGGTCGGCGTCGTCCCTGCCGAGCGCCCGCGCGATGCGCACGGCCCCGGTGAAGTCGCCGTCCTCGACCGCCTGCTCGGCGTCCGCGAAGACGGCGGCGGCCTCGGCCGGCGGCTCTGCGGGCGTGGTCTCCGGCGCCGTCCGCGCCGTCGTCTCGGGGACGGCCTGGGCGCTTTCCGGCTGCTGGTCGCTGTCGCTCAGCGCGCCGACGAGGAGCAGCAGCACGGCGACGACCGCCGCCGCGATCGCCGGACGGCGCTTCCACCATGGCGTCCGCGGGCCGGCCGGCCGTGGCGCGATCTGCCGCGGCCGCTCGGGTCGTGCGGGAGCCGGCTGGCGCGCGACCTTGCGCACGACGAGCGGCTCGAGCGCCGGATCCGTCAGGACCTCCAGACCGGCACGGCGCAGCCCGGCGGCGATCTCACCGCGAGCCTTCGCGGTGATTCGGCTCAGGCCATAGACACGGCGCAGCTCGGCGTTGTCGAGGTCGTGGGTGCCGGGCCGAAGACGCTCGGCGTACTGGCGGCTGGTGCTGGAGATGTCTGACATTCCGGGAGAGGGCTGCGGGGATGGACCCGACCCCCATCGGCCGTCGGCCACCGCGGATTGAGCGCCCCCGCCGCGCCGACACGTTCGTGGGTGCTTTTCCCGAGCGTCGACCGGAACGTTGGGGCATTCCGGCTTCTTACCGAACTTTGTTCATCAAGGTTCGGTACCGTCTCGTCATGCCGAACTCCCCTGCCGCCGCGTACCCGACGCCGTTCGGCCGCTACGTCCGCGAGATCTGGCCCGGGGACCCCGGCGCGTACGGCGGTCGCCGCGCCCGCCGGCCGTTCCCCTTCGAGGCGTTCGTGCCGGTCACGCTGGCCGACCGTGACTTCGTGCTCACGGCGCAGACGGCCGCTGCCGTGCAGGACGCAACGGTCGCGACGGTCGAGCTCAACCGCCTGCACCGCGGCAACGCGGCGCTCACGGCGCTCTCCACCCAGCTGCTGCGCTCCGAGGCGCTGGCGTCGTCGCGGATCGAGGGGCTAGAGCTCTCGCATCGGCGGCTCGCGCGCGCCCAGTACGAGGCGTACGACCGCAAGGCCGCGGAGGTCGTGGGCAACGTGCGGGCCATGCAGCAGGCGATCGAGCTCGGCGAGCAGGCCCGGCCCCTGACGACCGAGGACCTCTGCGAGATCCACGCGACGCTCCTGGCGTCGGTCTACGACGCGAAGATCGCCGGAAGGGTCCGCGGCACGCAGAACTGGGTCGGCATCAACGCGTCGTCCCCGTCAGGCGCCGAGTTCGTCCCGCCGCCGGCGCGGTTCGTCCCCGAGCTGCTCGGCGACCTCTGCGCCTTCGTCGAGCGCGAGGACCTGCCCGAGATCGCGCAGGCGGCCGTCGCGCACGCCCAGTTCGAGACCATCCACCCCTACGGCGACGGGAACGGCCGCCTCGGCCGCTGCCTCATCCACCTCATCCTCCGGCGGCGGGCGATCGCGGCGCACCGGGTGCCGCCGATCAGCCTCGTCCTCGTCCGCAGTCGCGAAAGCTACGTCGCCGGCCTGACCGCGTACCGCGCGGGAGACGTGGACGGGTGGATCCGCGCGTTCGCCGACGCCACGTACACCGCGGCCCAGGCGGCGGCAACGTTCGCCGGTCGCGTCGAGGAGCAGGAGGAGCGGTGGCTCGACCAGGCCGGGCGGCCACGGGCCGGCTCCGCCGCCCGCATCGTGATCGAGCACCTGCCGCAGCACCCCGTCCTCGACGGGAAGACGGTCCAGCGCGTCGCAGGGTGCTCGGACGTCGCCGCCCTCCGCGCCCTGACGCGGCTCGAGGAGGCGGGCGTCATCTCGCCCGTCAGGGAGGCGCGGCGCAACCGCGTGTGGGAGTGCCGCGTCCTGTTCGACCTGCTGAACGAGTTCGAGGACGACCCCGTGAGGACGACTGACGACGTCTGAGTGCCCGGGGTGGGACTCGAACCCACACTTGGACGCGTTTTAAGCGCGCGGTCTCTGCCAGTTGGACTACCCGGGCGGGGAGGCGCGAGCGTAACCGGCGGGGGCGACGGGTAGAGGCCGGGCATGCGCAAGGGTGCTCTCGTATTGATGGTGGTGGCGGTGCTGGCCGGGGCGGTGCCGGCCGGTGTGGCGGAGGCCGCGGCGCCGAGGAGCGCGCAGCGGTTCGCGGACGCGGTGCTGCGGGCGAAGGAGCGGATCATCGCCGCGGAGCCGGCGATCGGCCGGGGGTACAAGGCCGACTTCGACGCGTGCGTGGCCGTCGCGAACGACACCGAGGACGGCCCCGAGATGACCGCCCAGACCGAGGACCAGGTGCAGGCGCTCTTCATCGGCGGCGTGCTCGGCCCGGCCCTCGAGCCGACGCGCGGGGCGCTCGACCAGCTGCTCGCCGACCTCGACGCGATCCCGACCAACGACCCCGTGCTGCGCGGCGGCCGCGAGGCGTGGCGCGCGGAGATCGCGGCGGTCCGGAACTTCCCCGTCCTCGTCCGCCCGTGCGCGCAGCTCAAGGCCTGGAGCGACGCCGGCTTCACGGCCGCGACCCGCCCGGCCGTGCCGTTCGCGGCGATCGCGGCCTACTTCGAGGGGACCCCAGCGCTGCGCCGCAACGCGCGGCGGCTGGACGCCGCGGCCCAGCGGCTCCAGCGGCTCGGGATCAGCGAGGGCGCGGCGCGGCGCTTCACCGGGGACAGCCTCTACGACCACTTCTGGGACGGCGACGAGTTCGGCGAGGGCATGCCGCCGCGGACCCGCATGATCTCCGGCGAACCCGACTGACGGTCAGGAGCCGAACAGGCGCGAACGGAGGGCCCGTGCGCCGCTAGGCTGGATCTCGTCCCCAGCGGGACGCCGCTTGCGTCCCGCACCTTCTCCGCAACTCTCGCCGGTCTGCGGAGTTCCCACCGAGTACCGCCGTGGAAGCTTCTGCCCTTCGCCATCCCGGGGCCGCGTCTCTTCGTGGCCCGACCCCGCTGCTCCGCCTCCAGTCGGACGAGCGCCTCATCGCGCTCGTGCGCCGGGGCAACCATGCGGCGTTCGAGGCCCTCGTCGGCCGGTACCAGTCGCGCCTGCTCGCGTTCTGCCGCCACATGCTGGGCTCGAAGGAGGACGCGGAGGACGTCCTGCAGGAGGTCTTCGCCGCCGCGTTCAACGCGATCCTCGGCGACGACCGCCCGATCAACGTCCGCCCGTGGCTCTACCGGATCGCGCGCAACCGGTCGCTCAACCACCTGCGCCGCCAGCAGGCGATCGGCGTCGACTCGATGGACGTCCACCTCTCCGAGGGCGGCCTGACCACCGCGGACAAGGTCCACAAGCGCGAGGAGTTCCGCGCGCTGATCGGCGACGTCCAGGAGCTGCCGGAGACGCAGCGCACCGCGCTGCTCCTGCGCGAGATCGACGCGCTCTCGTACGAGCAGATCGCCGAGGCGATGGAGACGACGGTCCCGTCCGTCAAGTCGCTCCTGGTCCGTGCGCGTGTCGCGCTCGCCGAGATGGCGGAGGCGCGCCAGCTTACCTGCGAGGAGGTCCGCGAGGAGCTCGGCGAGGTCGCCGAGGGCCTGAAGCGGATGACGCCGCCGGTCCGCCGCCACATGCGCGGCTGCGACCGCTGCACCGCCTTCCGCAAGCAGCTCAAGGACACGAACAAGCAGCTGGCGTCGCTGATGCCGGCCGCGCCGATGCTCCTCTTCAAGAAGTTCCTGCTCGCCCACCTGGGCACGACCGCCGGCGCCGGCGGGGCCGCCGCGACGAGCGCCGTCAGCGGCGCCGCGACCGGCGGCGTGGTCTCGGCGGGCATCAGCACCCTCGCGTCGAAGGCCGCGACCGGCC
>DATMVO010000079.1:0-5277 GCA_035563115.1 Solirubrobacteraceae bacterium | reverse complement strand
CGCCGAGATGACCGCGACCGGCGGGCCGACCGGGCCGCGGGCCGAGCCGTCGGCGGCCGCGGCCGAGGGCCACGACCTCACGCCCTCGGAGCTGAAGATCGCGCTGCTCGTCGCGCAGGGCATGACGAACCGCGAGGTGGCGGCGTCGCTCTTCCTCAGCCCGAAGACCGTCGAGCACCACCTCAGCCACGTCTACCGCAAGCTCGACGTGCGCTCCCGGACCCAGCTGGCGCGGCTCTTCGCCGAGGAGCGCCCGGCGGCCGGCGTGGCCTAGGCGCTCAGCGGGACGGATCGAGCAGGAGCTTGCCGCTCGTGCGGCGGCCCGCCAGGTCCTCCTGCGCCTCGCGCGCCTCGCTCAGCCCGTACGTCTTGCCGGTCACGACGCGCAGCTCGCCGCGCGCGGCGCGGGCGTACAGGTCCTGCAGGCCCTCCGCGAAGAGGTCGGGGCGCAGGTCGACGACGTGGTTGAACCAGAAGCCGACGACGCTCAGCGAGCCCTTGAGGAGCTTGCCGGTGCGCAGCTCGTTCTGGTCGTGCGAGGCGATGCCGTAGACGACGCAGCGGCCGAGCGGCGCGGTGGCCTTGAGCGACTCGTCGAAGACCTTCCCGCCCGCCATCTCGAGGATCACGTCGGCCTTGCGGCCCTCGTTGGCCTCGATGATCCGCTCCGCCATCCCCTCGGGGTCGGAGCTGATCGCGACGTCGGCGCCGAGCTCGAGCGCGAGCTGGCGCTTCTCCTCCGACGATGCGGTCGCGATCACCCGGCCGGCGCCGAACGCCTTGCCGAGCTGGACGCAGAGCGAGCCGGTGCCGCCCGCCGCGGACTGGACCACGACGGACTCGCCGGGCCGCAGGTTCGCGGAGGTCCGGTAGAGGTGCCACGCCGTCGTGCCCTGGATGAGCATCGCCAGCGCGGTGCCGTCGTCCAGGCCCTCGGGGATCGGGACGGTGAGCGCCTCGGGCGCGACCGCGACCTCGGCGTAGCCGCCGGCGCCGCAGAGCGCCACGACACGCTCGCCGGTGTCCTCGCGGATGCCCGCGACCTCGCTGCCCGGGACGAGCGGCAGCGCCTGCTTGGCGACGTACCGGTTCTGGCGCTGGTGGGTGTCGGCGAAGTTCAGTCCGGCGCGCGTGACGCGGATGCGGACCTCGCCCTCGGCGGGCTGGGGCTCGGGGAGGTCGACGAGCTGAAGCACCTCGGGCCCGCCGAACTCGGTGATCTGCACGGCTCGCATACGGCGCCGGACCCTATAGTCAGCGCGCGTATGAGCCTCACTGTCGTCGGATCCATCGCCTTTGACGCCGTCAAGACCCCGTTCGGGGAGCGGGAGAAGATGCTGGGCGGCGCCGCCACCCACTTCTCGCTCGCGGCCTCCTTCTTCACCGACGGCATCCGCCCGGTCGGCCCGGTCGGCGACGACTTCGGCGAGACCGAGTACGAGGTGCTCCGTGCTCGCGGCGTCCACACCGACGACATCGAGCACGTCGCCGGCGGCAAGACCTTCTTCTGGGCGGGCGAGTACGGCTACGATCTCAACTCGCGCGAGACGCTCGCCACCGACCTGAACGTCTTCGAGACCTTCCAGCCGAAGCTCTCGCAGGCCGCGCAGGACGCCGACGTGCTCTTCCTGGCGAACATCCAGCCGGACCTGCAGTTCGACGTGCGCCAGCAGTGCCAGAAGGCGAAGTTCGTCGCGATGGACTCGATGAACCTGTGGATCGACATCGCGCGCGACTCGCTCGTCAAGACGATCGGCACGGTCGACGCGATCCTCCTCAACGACGCGGAGATCAAGCAGCTGACCGGCAAGCCGTCGCTCGTCGCGGCGGCCAAGGCCGTGATGGAGATGGGCCCGCGGATCGTCGTCGCCAAGCAGGGCGAGTACGGCGCGGCGCTGTTCACCGAGAGCGGCTTCTTCGCGCTGCCGGCCTATCCGCTGGAGACCGCGATCGACCCGACCGGCGCGGGCGACTCGTTCGCCGGCGGCTTCGTCGGCTACCTCGCCGCGCACCTGGACTCCGAGTTCGACGACGCGCTCCTGCGCCGCGCGATGGCGTACGGCACGGCCGCCGCCTCGTTCAACGTCGAGGGCTTCGGCACCGAGCGCGTCGCGCAGCTCACCGGCGCCGAGATCTCCGAGCGCGTCTCCGACCTCGCGCGCATCACGCACTTCGAGGACGCCCCGATCGAGCTGCGGGCCTAAGGGCCCTCAACGACGGAGCCGCGCGCCCGGGGATGGCGCGCGGCTGGGGAGTCCGCCGGTCCTCTGCCTCCGGGGTCTAACGTCGACCGGAGACCGAGCTTGCGAGGTCGGAGGTGCGAAACCCCGATCTAGCCCTTGATGAAGCCGGTGCCGGTGACGGCCTTGAGGACCGCCTTCTCGGAGAGCGGCTTGTCGAAGCCGGCCGGGGCCGGGAGACCGGCGACCGGGCCCGCGCCACCGCTGTTGATGAAGCGGATCCAGGCCGCGTGGCGCGCCTCGACCGAGTGGATCGCGAGCGCCGCCTGGACGATCGCGCGGGTCTTGAGGTTCGGGCCCTGGCCGGCGTACGCCGCCACGCCCGTGTCCTCGAGGACCTGCGCCGTCTTCGCGAACGTCGCGGAGTCGGTCACCGCGGCACCGAAGTCGAACGTCGGCTTCTTGACGGCCTTGCCGCCGAGGATCTTGCGGAGGGCGGAGACGTGCGCCGCCTCGTGCGCGCCGGTCGTGACCGCGAACGAGCGCAGCTGCGGCGTCGCGAACGCGTTGGCCTCGATGGCCTTGGCGTAGAACTCGGCCTCGAGGAACTCGAGGGTGAGCGCGTAGTTGCCGATCTTGATGTCGTTCGCGAGCGACTTGTTCTTCGACGAGATAGCGGCCTGAGCCGGCGAAGCCAGGCCGAGCAGCGTGCCGCCGACGGCCAGGCCGGCGCCGGCCGCCGCGCCACGGCGCAGGAACGACGCGCGGTCGATGCCGGCGTTCTCGGCGGCCTCGCGAAGGGCGCCGGACGTGTCGATGCGATCGAGCTGGAGATGATCCATGACCGGTTCTTCGCGACGGCGGCGCGCCCGGATCACTTCGATTCCAACCTTCTTCGTCCGCGGCCCCCTGGCAGGGGTAGCCTCCCCACCAATGGAGAAGTGGGGCTTCATCTGGATCATGCTGGTCCTGAAGATCCCGCTCGTCGCCCTGCTGTGGCTCGTCTGGTGGTCCGTCCGCGCGACGCCGGAGCCCGAGGCGCAGGCGGATGACGAGGGCGGTGACGGCGGCCTGCGCCGGCCGCTGCCGGACAACCCGCGCCACCCGCACGGCCCGCGCCGCCGCGGCCCGCACGGCGATCCGGCCGCTCCCTCGCCCCCGCGCGTACGCAAGCCCGCGCTTGCACGGGACCGTGCGCACCGACCGTCGGTGCGCCGTCCCAGCCGGACGAGCGGTAAGGTCGGATGACCATGGACCTGCTGACGATCCTCGCCGCTGTCGAGGAGGCCGAGCACTCCGAGACAGCCTTCTTCGTCCTGGGTGGCCTGCTCGCCGCCTTCGCGGTCATCGCCTCGGCCATCGGCCTCGCGCGCCCGTCCCTCGGGCGCTCGGCGAACACCGCCATCATGGGGGTTGGCTCGCTGCTCGTAGCGGGCACGATGGTTGCCATCGTCGCGGTGTCCTGACGCACCACGCACCACCCCCACCTCGAAACCTTCCCAGGAGGCCCCATGAGCGCTGAGACGGAGACGCAGCAGGCGAACGGAGCTGGCTCAACCGGCTCCGATTCTCTGACCGTCACGGACAACCGCACGGGCAAGACCTACGAGGTGCCGATCGAGGACGGCACCGTACGCGCGATGGCGTTCCGGGAGATGAAGGTCTCCGAGGACGACTTCGGCCTGATGACCTACGACCCGGCGTACACCAACACCGCGTCGACCCGCAGCTCCGTCACCTACATCGACGGCGACAAGGGCATCCTCGAGTACCGCGGCTACCCGATCGAGCAGCTCGCGGAGAAGTCCTCGTACCTGGAGGTCGCCTACCTCCTCATCAACGGCGCGCTGCCGACGCAGAAGCAGCTCGACGACTGGACGGAGGAGATCACCGTCCACACGTTCGTGCACGAGAACGTGAAGAAGTTCATGGAGGGCTTCCGCTACGACGCGCACCCGATGGGCATGCTCTGCGGCTCGGTCGGCGCCCTCTCGACGTTCTACCCGAACGCGAACGAGATCAAGGACCCGGCCAACCGGCACATCCAGACGGTCCGGCTCCTCGCGAAGATGCCGACGCTGGCCGCGTTCGCCTACCGCCACACGCAGGGCCAGCCCTACGTGTATCCCGACAACGACCTGTCGTACTCGGGCAACTTCCTGAACATGATGTACAAGATGACCGAGCTCAAGTACGAGCCCGATCCTCGGCTCGAGCGCGCGCTCGACGTCCTGTTCATCCTCCACGCCGACCACGAGCAGAACGCGTCGACCAGCGCCGTCCGCTCCGTCGGCTCCACGCAGGTCGACCCGTACTCGGCCCTCGCCGCCGGCGTCGCCGCGCTCTACGGCCCGCTCCACGGCGGCGCCAACGAGGCGGTCCTGCGGATGCTCAAGCGGATCGGCTCCAAGGAGAAGGTCCCGGAGTTCATCGAGGGCGTGAAGGCCGGCAACGAGCGGCTGATGGGCTTCGGCCACCGGGTCTACAAGAACTTCGACCCGCGCGCCACGATCATCAAGAAGGCCGTCGAGGACGTCTTCGAGGTCACCGGCAAGAACCCGCTGCTCGACATCGCCACCGAGCTCGAGAAGATCGCGCTCGAGGACGAGTACTTCGTCAAGCGCAAGCTGTACCCTAACGTCGACTTCTACTCGGGCCTCATCTACGAGGCGCTCGGGCTCCCGGTCGCGATGTTCCCGGTCATGTTCGCCATCGGCCGGACCTCCGGCTGGATCGCGCAGTGGCTCGAGCTCGTGGACGACAAGGAGCAGAAGATCGCCCGCCCGCGCCAGATCTACACCGGCGCGCGCAACGTGGACTACGTCCCTGTGGATCAGCGCAGCTAGGACCCTCCCGAGGTTCGGCCCGTGGCGTTCGTGGTGACGGCGCGGGTCGGGCCGAAGGTGGAGCGGGCGTCGTTCGCGACGCTCGACGAGGCGCTGGACGAGATCGCGGCGCGGACGCAGGTCACGCGCCCCGGTCGTGCCGGGTCGGCCCGCTCGGTGCTCGGGCGCGAGTACGCGCCGGAGGCGCAGGTGGCGGGCCGGTTCGAGCTCCGGGGCCCCGGCGGCGTGCGCGGGGGTGTGGACGTCCGCGG
>DATMVO010000078.1:0-2630 GCA_035563115.1 Solirubrobacteraceae bacterium | reverse complement strand
CCGCACCGTGTCCACGTCGACGACCACCTCGACCCCCGCGGCCCGCAGCTGCCCCGCCGCCCGCTCGAGGTCGTCGAGGCCCGCGGCCGGCCCGCTCGGCGCCGCCTGGCCCGGGTCGCGCAGGATCCCGAGCGTCGCGCGCAGGTCGGTCAGCGCGTCGCCGCTCGTGCGCTTGATGTGCAGGAGCGCCTCACGCGCCTGGTCGGTGTCCTCGTCGATCAGGTGCGCGCCGACGCCGGCCTGCACGTTGATCGCGACCATCGCGTGCGCGACGACGTCGTGGACCTCGCGGGCGATCCGCAGCCGCTCCTCCCCGAGCCGCCGCTCGCCTTCGGCCTCCCGCGCGGCGAGCTCGCGCTCGAGCGCCTCCCGGTTGTGCCAGACGAGGTAGCCGGCCGCGATCGCCAGCTCGCACAGGGCGATGTTGCGCAGCGTGATCGAGACGAACTCGCCCGCGTCGTCGCAGAACGGCGCGACGCTGACCGCGACGCAGGGGAGGATCACGATCGCCGCGACGATCGCCTCGCGCCGCCCGCGCTCCCGCACGAGGTCGAAGAGCGCCCAGGCCGGGAACGCGACGACGGTCGTGCCCGGCTCGAAGTCCCACAGCACGAGCACGGCGCCGCCCACGAGGAGCGGCGCCATGCCGAAGAACCCGAGCCGCTCGCGCAGCGCCAGCGGCAGCACCGCCAGGTACGCGAGCAGCACGCTCAGGGCGGTGACGTCGGACTCGGGCTTGCCGAGCAGGCCGTCGAGGAGCAGCACCGGCGGAAGGACGATCACCGGCAGCCAGCGCTGCACCCTGGGGTCGGCGAGCAGGCGCCTCACGCCGCGAATCGTACGGCCCGCGCGTGCAGGCGGCGCAACGGCTGCGGCGACCACCAGTTCCACCGCCCGAGCAGCGCCATCAGCGACGGCACGAGCAGCGTGCGGACGACGAACGCGTCGAGCAGGACGCCGGTCGCGGTCGCGATGCCGATCTGCTGGATGAACGAGATCGAGCTCGTGCTGAAGACGCCGATCGCGACGGCGAGCAGGATCGCCGCGGCGGTGACGACACGGCCGGTGCTCGCGACGCCGGTGGCGACGGCCTCGCGGTCGGTCGCGCCGTTGTCGCGCTCCTCCTTGATCCGCCCCAGGAGGAAGACGCCGTAGTCGGTCGAGAGCGCGAAGACGAGCGCGGCGGTGACGAGGAAGTCGGTCGGCTCGATGCCGCCGTTGGAGGTGAAGCCGAGCACGTCCTCGAGCCGGCCGCCCTGGTAGATGAGCAGCAGCGGCGCGAGCGCGGCGCCGACGGTGAGCACGTTCATGAGGATCGCCTTGACCGGCAGCACGACCGAGCCGGTCATGAGCCAGAGGACGAGGAACGTCAGGCCGCCGAGGACGACGATCGCGGCGGGCAGGCGCGAGCCGATCGCGGACTGCTGGTCGAGGAACTCCGCGGCCGGGCCGGTGACGGCGGCAGCGGTGACGCCGGCGGGCGGCGTGAGCGCGCGGACCTCGTCCACGACGTCCTGCGCGCGGGTGCCCGCCGGGTCGCCGGGGACGGTCGCGGCGACCTGCCAGGTGTCGCCGCCCAGGTGGATCGGCTTCGCGACCTCACGGACGTCCGCGACGCCGCGGATCTCCTGCGCGAACGTCGCGACCGCGGCGCCGCCGTCCCGCGGCGCGGTGACCGCGACGGTGACGGGCGTCGAGCCGGCGCCGGCGAAGTCGCGGTCGATCGCGTCGGAGACGGTGCGCGAGCTCTCGCCCTTCGGGATGACGGTGGCGTCGACCGGCGTCCAGTTCACGCCGGCGGCCGGGAGGGCGAGGGCGAGCATCACGACGGCGGTGACCGCGGCGATCGGGCCCGGGCGCCGCATCACGCCGTGCGCGAGGCGGTACCAGCGGTCGTGCGCCTGCGCGGCGCCGCGCTCGTCCTGACGGCGCAGGAGCTTGGGGCCCCACGCGGCGAGCAGGGCGGGCGCGACGATCAGCGAGGCGAGCGCCGCGACGACGGCCACGGACGCGCCGGCGATACCCATCGACTGGGCGAAGCCGAGCGGGAAGAGCGTCAGCGTGGCGAGCGCGGCCGCGACGGTGGCGGCGGAGAACGCGACGGTGCGACCGGCGGTGCTCATCGTGGTGCGGACGGCGGCGCGGACGTCGCCGTCCTTCGGCAGCTCCTCGCGGAAGCGGGTGACGAGGAAGAGCGTGTAGTCGATCGCGAGCCCGAGCCCGAGCCCGATGACGAGGTTGAGCGCGAAGACGTTGAGGTCGTAGACGACGTTGACGCCGGTGAGCACGAGGAACGTGCCGAGCACGGTCGTCAACCCCACGACGAGCGGCAGCAGCGCGGCACGACCGCGGAAGAAGAGGAGCGAGAGGAGCGCGAGGACGGGGAAGGCGAAGAGCTCCGCGCGGCCCAGGTCGGTCGCGACGGTCTCGCCGATCTGGTAGCCGGAGACCGCCTCGCCGCCGACCGCGACGGTACGGTCGCCGTCGAACGCGGCGAGTGCCTTCTCGGCGACCAGCTCCTCGTCGGTCCCGGCTTTCAGCGTGCCGGTGACGAGGCTGGTGCGGCCGTCGCGCGAGCGGCCCGCCTGCTCGGCCGCCGCGATGCCGTCGACGCCGGCGAGGGTGCGCTC
>DATMVO010000077.1:0-2555 GCA_035563115.1 Solirubrobacteraceae bacterium | reverse complement strand
CAGCTCGGCGCCGTCGATCTCGCGCGCCTCCGCGCCGGCCTCGCGCATCGCGGCGGCCCGCTCCGTCAGCACGTCCGGCCCGCTCACCACGAACCCCTCGTCGCCGAGCAGCCGCCCCGCGCCGAGCTGCTCGGTCCACGCGTCCCACAGCGTGCGCGCCTCCAGCGCCAGCGCGCACAGCCGCGCCTCGCGGTGCGCGATCCGGAAGATCCGCCCCAGCCCGGTCGACTGGTCGGCCCCGACACCGGCGCGCTCCAGCACGAGCACCCGCGCGTCCCGCCGCGCCAGCTCGTACGCGGCGCCCAGCCCGCAGATGCCGGCGCCCACCACGATGACGTCCCACCGCTCGCTCACGAGGCGGGGAACCGTACCGTGAAGCGCGCGCCGCCCAGTGCCGGATCGGCGTCCCCGACCTCCACCGCCGCGCCATGGTGGCCGGCCTGCTGGGCGACGAGGGCGAGGCCGAGGCCGGAGCCGGGGCGCTCCTCGTCGCCGAGCCGGGCGAACGGGGCGAAGATCCGCTCGCGCTCCTCCGCCGGCACGCCCGGCCCGTCGTCCTCGACCGTCAGCGTCGGCGGGGAGGGAGCGAGCGCCACGCGCACCGTCCCGTCCTCACCCGCCCCGTGCCGCACCGCGTTCTCCACGAGGTTCTCGACGAGGACGCGCAGCCCCGGTTCCCAGCCGCGCACGACGACCGCGCCGTCGGGGAGCGAGCACGTCAGCGACGCCGCCGGGTGGCGCGCGCCGACGACCCCCACGACCGCGTCCACGAGCTCCACCAGGTCGACGTCGCCGACCTCGCCCGGCCGCGCGTCGCCGCGCGCCAGCGCCTGGAGCCCGTCGAGGAGGTCGACCAGCCGCCGCTGCTCGGCCAGCGCGTCGCCCGCCATCGCGACGCGGCGCTCGGCGTCCAGGTCGGGATGGCGCCGCAGCGCCGAGAGCGTCGCCTGCACCGCCGTCAGCGGCGTCCGCAGCTCGTGGCCCGCATCCGCCGCGAACCGCCGCGTCGCCGCCAGCGCCCGCTCGCGGTCCGCCGCGCTCCGCTGCAGCCGCGCGAGCATCGCGTTGAGCGACGCCGCCACCGACCGCACCTCCGCCGGCCCGTCGTCCTCGCGCACCCGCCGCGCGAGGTCCTCGTCCGACGCCACCTGCGACGCCACGAGCCGCAGCCGCCGCAGCGGCCGGAGCACCACCGCCGCGCCGAGCCACACACCGACGCCGGTCACGAGCAGCGTGATCACGCCGGAGAGCAGCAGGCGCCGGTCGAACCGCCGCTGCCGCGACTCCGTCGACGCCAGCGACGACGTCACCTCCAGCCGCACGAGCCCGCCGAGCCCGGCGTCCTGCAGCGTCGTCACGTACGCCCGGTACCGCTGGCCGTCGGACGCCGTGAAGGTCTGGAGGCCCGGCCGCAGCCGGGGGCGCGAGCGCGGCGGCGCGCCGGTGTCGAGCAGCGGCCGGCCGGCGAGGGTCAGCCGCAGCGACGTCCGGGTGGCATCGAGCACCGCGTCGAGCCGGTCGTCGGCGTCCGGCAGCGCCTCCGCCACCGCCGCCACGGCGGTCGCGCGCGACAGCTCCGCCGTCCGCTGGAGCCGGTCGTCGACCGCGTCCAGCTCGGCCTGCTCGACCGAGCGCGACGTCGCGAGGCCCGCGCCGGTCAGCACGACGGCGAGGACGAGCAGGACGCCGAGCGTCAGGCGGCCGCGGAGGCTGCGCACGATCCGTCAGGGTCGCAGGACGAACCCGACGCCGCGCACCGTGTGCAGCACGCGCGGCTCGCCCTCGGCCTCGAGCTTGCGGCGCAGGTACCCGACGAACACGTCGGCGACGTTCGTGCCCGGGTCGAACCCGTAGCCCCACACCTCCTCGTGCAGCCGCTGGCGCTCGAGCACCTCACCGGGGTGGCGGAGGAAGAGGTGGAGGAGGTCGAACTCGCGCCGCGTCAGCTCCAGGTCGCGCCCGCCGCGCGTGGCGGCGTGGCCGCGCGGATCCAGGCGCAGGTCGCCGGCCTCCAGCGCCTCGTCGGTCGTCGGCGGACGGCGGCGCAGCAGCGCGTGCAGCCGCGCGACGACCTCCTCCAGCGCGAACGGCTTGACCACGTAGTCGTCGGCGCCCGCCTGGAGCCCGCGGACGCGGTCGTCCACCTCGTCGCGCGCGGAGAGGACGCAGACCGGGACCTGGTCGCCGCCCGCGCGGAGGCGGCGCAGCACCTCGATCCCGTCCAGGTCGGGCATCCCGAGGTCGAGCAGCACGACCGCGGGCTTCACGCGCGCGGCGGCCTCGAGCGCGGCGCGCCCGCCCGACGCCGGCACCACGGCGAACCCCTCCAGCTCCAGCCCCATCCCGACGCTGCGGCGGATCGCCGCGTCGTCGTCGACGAGCAGGACGGTGGGGAGCGACGTGGCGCCCGCGCCGTCAGCCACGCGCGACGGTCTCGCAGTCGGCGCCGACGTTGTCGCCGCGGTCGGCGGTGACCCGGTCGCGTCCGCGGCCGCAGGCGATGGTGTCGACGGTGCCGTCGCGCGCCCGGATCCGGTCGTTCCCCGCGCCGCCGA
>DATMVO010000076.1:0-2760 GCA_035563115.1 Solirubrobacteraceae bacterium | reverse complement strand
TGGCGCAGCCCGAGCCCGCCGCGCCGGCGCCTCCGCCCGCCCCGTAGCCGCGCCGCGCGACCGCCGCGCGTACCATCGGGCGCTCATGATCGGCGTCATCACCGGCTCGGGCACGTACGCGCTGCCGGGCTTCCAGGGCGAGCCGCGCGCGGTCGAGACGCGCTTCGGCTCGGTCACCGCGACGGTCGGGACCTTCGCCGGCGTCGACGTCGCGCACGTCTCCCGCCACGAGGAGGGCCACCAGCGGCTCTCCAACCACGTCCGCCACCAGGCGAACGTGAGCGCGATGCAGGCCCTCGGCGTCCGCGCCGCGATCGGCGTCACCGTCTGCGGCGCCGTCGACCCCGACGTCCCGCTCGGCTCGCTGATCGTCTTCGACGACCTGCACTTCCTCGCCAACCGGCTCGCCGACGGCTCGATCTGCACGCTCCACGACACACCCGGCGCGGCCGGTCGCGGGCACTGGGTGTTCGAGGGGCCGTTCAGCGCCGCCGCCCGCGCCGCGCTCCTGACCGGCGCCGAGCAGGCCGGTCACGCCGCCCGCGACGGCGGCACCTACGGCCACGTCGACGGCCCGCGCTTCAACACGAAGGCGGAGATCCGGACGCTCGCGCAGGTCGGCGTCACCGCCGTCTCGCAGACCGCCGGCCCCGAGACCACGCTCTTCGGCGAGGCGGAGATCCCGTACGGGCTGCTCGGCTACGCCACCGACTACGCGAACGGCGTCAAGGACGAGGCCACGCCCGTGGAGGAGCTGATGCGGCTCATCGGCGCGTCGACCGACACGTTCGCGACCACGCTCGCGGCCGCCGTCCCCCTCCTCGCGGCCGCCGAGATCGAGTCCGTCGGCACCCACATCCGCTTTGGCTGACGCCGCCGCGATCGTCATCGCCAAGGCGCCGCGGCCCGGGCTCTGCAAGACGCGGCTCGAGCCGCTCCTCGGGCCCGACGGCTGCGCGCGGCTGCAAACCGAGCTGATCCGCCGCGCCGCCGCGTGGGCCGCCGCGGTCGGCACGCCCTACGTCACCTTCACCCCCGAGGACGCGCGCGACGAGATCGCCGCGCTCTGCCCGCCCGGCACCACGCTCATCCCGCAGGTCGAGGGCGACCTCGGCGACCGCCTCGCCGCCGCGACCGCGCACGTCCTCAACGAGCACGACGGCCCGGTCGTCCTGATCGGCGTCGACACCCCGCAGCTCACGCCCGCGATCGGGCAGGCGGCGCTGGCCGACCTGGCGGACGGCGTCGACGTCACCTTCGGCCCCGCCGCGGACGGCGGCTGGTACCTGATCGGGCTGCGCGAGCCGCACCCGGAGGTCTTCGCGCTGCCGAGCGAGGAGTGGGGCGGGCCGCGCGTCCTCGACCTGTCGCTGCGCGCCGCGAGCGAGGCGGGCCTCAGCCTCGGCATGCTCCGCTCCGAACGCGATCTGGACGAGCCGAAGGACGCCGAGGCGTTCCTCGCGGACCCGCTCACGCCGCCCGAGGTCGCCGCGCTCCTGCGCGCTCCGTAGGCGGGACGCCGCCGAACCACCTCGTTCGCACGCGGTCTTGCAGCCCGCCGTTGGAGGGTTTGGCTCCAACCCTGTGCAAAGTGCGGCGTTCCCGTTCGTATGTGGGGCGACGGGTCACAGGATGGGGTCCAGGTGCAGGTGCTCACCGACGTGCTCGAGAAGCCGGGCCGCGTCCGGCCGCATTTCCAACCGATCGTCGACCTCCAACGGGGCGAGGTCTGCGGATACGAGGCCCTCGCGCGGTTCACGGACTGGCCCGGCGTTCCGCCGGCGGACGTCTTCGCGGCGGCGGACGACCACGGCCTGGGCGGCGCGCTCGAGGCGCAGATGGTGCGCGAGGTGCTCGACGCGCGCCCGCACGTCTCCGCCGACCGCTTCCTGTCGGTCAACCTCTCGCCGCGCGCGGCGCTGTCGGACGAGGTCCGCGACGCGTTCGCCGGCCACGACCGGCTCGACAGCGTGATCATCGAGATCACCGAGCAGACCGACACCGACCTCGACCTGCTCGCGGCCTCCCTCGCCGAGCTGCGCTCCCGCGGCGCGCTGATCGCCGTCGACGACGCCGGCTCGGGGTACGGGTCGCTCGGCCGCATCACCGCGCTCCAGCCGCACTTCGTCAAGATCGACCGGTCGCTCGTCCACAACCTCGACAACGAGCCCGCGCGCGCGGCGGTGGTCGAGACGCTGAGCGAGCTGGCGTCGCGGATCGACGCGTGGGTCGTGGCGGAGGGGATCGAGCGGCTCGAGGAGCTCGACGCGCTGATCCGGATGCGGATCCCGCTCGGGCAGGGGTACGCGTTCGGCCGGCCCGGCCCCGGGATGGCCGAGCTCGAGGACGACATCGCCGGCCACATCCGCACGAAGTACCGGCCGACCGCGCGCGACCAGCAGGTCGCCGCGCTGATCGAGGCGGTGCCGACGCTGCCCGAGCCGGTCAGCGAGCGCGCCCTCTCCGTGCTCTTCGACCGCCGCCCCGGGCCCGGGTACATCGCGCTCGTCGACGCGCAGGGGCGCCCGAGCGGGCTCGTCCGGCGCGAGGACTTCGCGCGCCGCGACCCGGTCGTCCGCTCCCTGATGCTGGTGACGCGCGAGATGCCGCTCGCCGCGGTGAGCAGGCGCGCGATGGCGCGCCCGGCCGCCCGGCGCTTCGACCCGCTCATGTGCTGCGACGAGGCGGGCCGGTACGCCGGGCTGGTGCGCATCGAGCGGATCGTCGACACGCTCGCGGCGCTCGCGTCGGCGTGAGCGC
>DATMVO010000075.1:0-3561 GCA_035563115.1 Solirubrobacteraceae bacterium | reverse complement strand
CCGACGCCCGACGCCGGTGGGCCGGCGGGGCCGAGGCGGGCGCGGGCGGGGCGACGCCCACGCCGTAGGGCGCTCGCGCGCTCGGCGATCCGGGTAGTCGAGCGTGCATGAGCACGCCGACCGCACCATCGCCGCTGCACGCACTGACCGAGCGGATCGAAGGGCTCGAGGCCCTCGACGGTCCGGGGAAGGCGATCGGGAAGCAGGTCCGCGGCGCGCTCGGGCCCGGCACGGTGAAGGACCTCGTGGCCGGGACGTGGCTGGGCCATCCGGTCCACCCGCTGCTGGCGCAGGTGACGCTCGGCTCCCTGGTGAGCGCGACGGTGCTCGACCTGATCGGCGGCAAGGACGGCCACAGCGGCGCGGACCGGCTCGTCGCCTTCGGACTGCTCACCTACCCGGCGACGGCCGCGACGGGCACGCACGACTACGCCGACAGCGAGCCCGGCCAGGACGCGGTGCGGCGGACGGGGCTCGTGCACGCGGCGTCGAACGGCGTGGCGGCGACGTGCTACGCGCTGTCGCTGCGGGCGCGCAAGCGGGGGCGGCGCGGGACGGGGACGGTGCTGGGCCTGGTGGGCGTGAGCGCGCTGGGGCTCGGCGGCTACCTGGGCTCGCACCTCTCCTACGACGAGGGCGTGGGCGTCGACCAGACGACGTTCGACCGCGGGCCGTCGGAGTGGACGCCGGTGCTCGACGCGTCGCAGCTGGTCGAGGGGCGGCCGCAGCGGGTCGTCGCGGGCGACACGCCGGTGCTGGTGGTGCGCAGCGGCGGCGCGGTGCGCGCGATCCACGACCGGTGCTCGCACCGGGGCTGCTCGCTGAGCGAGGGGTCGATCGACGGCGACGTCGTGGAATGCGGGTGCCACGGCTCGCGGTTCTCGCTGGAGGACGGGTCGGTGCAGCGCGGGCCGGCGTTCGCGTCGCAGCCGTCCTTCGCGGTGCGGGAGGTCGGGTCGCGGGTCGAGGTGCGGCTCGAGGCCGACGGGAACGTGACGAGCTAGCGCGGGGCCGGCGGGGGCGCCGGAAGGGGGCGCGAGACGCCGCGGTGGCCGCGGACGGAGAAGCGCCAGTCGAGCTCGACGGCCTTGGTGATGCCGATGCGGGGCGCGGTGCGGACGATGTCGACGTCGCGCCACGCGGGTGGGCGGGGCTCGATGGCGATGGGCGGCGTGGCGCCGGTGAGCGGCGTGTCGTTGAGCTCGAGGCCGATGCCGAGCGCCTGGGTGAGCTTGCCGGGGCCGTTGCAGAGCTCGGACTCCTTGACCGGGCCGCGGCGCATGCGCATGACCTCGATGCCGTCGAGCGGCTCGAGCGCGCGGACGAGCACCGCGGCTCCGACGCCGTCGTCCTCGCAGACCGCGTTGAAGAGCGCGTGGATGCCGTAGGAGCGGTAGACGTACGAGCGGCCGGGCGGGCCCCAGATCACGCGGGTGCGCTCAGTGATCCCGACGTACGCGTGGCAGGCCGCCTCCGTGAAGTGGTAGGCCTCGGTCTCGAGGATCACGCCGCTCGTGTCCCCGTGGCGCAGCACGCAGCCGACCAGGTCGCGCGCCACGTCCAGGACGGGGCGCGCGTACCAGGCGGGGTCGGACGTCACAGGAGCGCGCGCGCCTTGTCGAGCTGCTCGCGGACGCGGACGAGCGCGGTGCCGCCCTCCGAGACCTTCGACTCCAGCCACGACGACTGCTTCAGCACCTCGGCGGCCTCGTCGCCCAGCTCGTCGGTCGCGATCTCCACGAGCGGCCGGGACTCCTCGACGGAGCGGCGGACCATGCCGGCGACCACGCCGTGCGCCTCGCGGAACGGCGTGCCGCGCTTGACGAGCAGGTCGGCGAGGTCGGTCGCGGCGATGAGCTCGTCGGAGGCGGCCTCGGCCATCCGCTCGCGGTGGAAGTTCGCCCCCGCGATCATCCCGCGGGCGGCGGCGAGGCAGAGGTCGAGCGTGTCGACGGCGTCGAACAGGCCCTCCTTGTCCTCCTGCAGATCCTTGTTGTAGGTGAGCGGGAGGGCGTGGATCGTGCCGTAGAGCGCGGTGAGCCGGCCGACGACGCGGGGCGCCTTCGCGCGCAGCAGCTCGGCCGCGTCGGGGTTCTTCTTCTGCGGCATGATCGACGAGCCGCTCGTCCACGCGTCGGGGAGCGTGACGAAGCCGAACTCGCTCGTCGACCAGATCACCAGCTCGCTCCCCAGCCGCGACAGGTGCGTCAGGCACGTCGCGGTGGCGTTCAGGAGATCGAGGACGAAGTCGCGGTTGGAGACGGCGTCGATCGAGTTCGGCGACACCGCCGCGAAGCCGAGCGCCTCGGCGACGTGGCCGCGGTCGGTGTCGAAGTTGACGCCCGCCAGCGCGCCGGCGCCGAGCGGGAGCACGGACGCGGCCTCCTCCGCGAAGGCGAAGCGGCGCTTGTCGCGCTCGAGCATCCACACGTACGCGAGCAGGTGGTGCGCGAGGTAGACCGGCTGGCCGCGCTGCAGGTGCGTGTAGCCGGGGAGCGGCCAGTCGAGGTGCTGCTCGGCGCGCTGGATCAGCGCGGACTGCACGTCACGGATGGCGTTCTGCGCGGAGCGGGCGCCGTCGCGCACGAACATCGCGACGTCGGTGATCACCTGGTCGTTGCGCGAGCGGGCGGTGTGGATCTTGCCGCCGACGCGACCGGCGATCTCGGTCACGCGGCGTTCGATCGCCATGTGGATGTCGACGTCGTCGGACTGGAAAGCGAACTCGCCCGCCGCCAGCTCGGCCTCCACCTGGGTGAGGGCCGCGTGGAGCTGGTCGCGGTCGTCGGCGGAGATGATCCCGCGCTCGGCCAGCATCCCCGCGTGCGCGCGCGACTGCGCGATGTCGTAGGGCCAGAGCCGCTGGTCGTAGCCCAGCGACGTGTCGAGGGCCGTGAAGGCCGGATCCGGAGGTTGGGAGAAGCGCCCGCTCATGCGGGGGCTGAGCCTACTCAGCCGAACGCCGCGCCCTGGATCTGGGCGACCTGCCAGGCGAGCAGGAGCCCGAGGACGTAGAGGGTGATCCCCCAGCCGGCGTACGCGGCGCGGGCACGCGGGAACCAGCGGCTCTCGGGATCCATCCCCGCCGACCAGGCGACCGGCAGGAGGAAGAGCAGACCGACGGCGAGCAGGAACCACGGCAGCAGGCCGGAGAGGTAGTTGAGCTCGGTCGTCGGGGTGGCGGCGAGCAGGAGCGCGACGACGTCGCGGAAGAGGACGACGGGGAGCACGAGCGCGACGACGAAGCCGGCAGCGCCCACTGCGCGGGCCTGCCTGCGTTGCGCCTCGATCCGTCGCTGGCGTGCCCCTGCCCCTGTCGACACGTGGCGGATGGTACCCGGCCGGTCGCCCGGTCACCGGGGGCCGGTCAGAACTGCGACACCCGCCCGCGGGAGGTCCAGCACGCAGCCTCCTCCGGCGGTCGGCTTCGTCGCGATCGGAGCGCGGGCGCGGGCGCCGGCGAGCCAGGCGCGGGCGCAGGGGGCGCGCAGCTCGACGCGGGCGGGCTCCGGGGCGAGCAGCAGGGTGCGGACCGTGCCGTCGGCGCCGACCGTGGCGCGG
>DATMVO010000074.1:0-8499 GCA_035563115.1 Solirubrobacteraceae bacterium | reverse complement strand
CGCTCATCGCCTTCAACTTCGAGCTCGCGCCCCCCGCGACGCTGGACCACGCGCGCGGGATCGCGGCGCGCGTGCGCGAGGGCGGCGCCGACGGCCTCCCCGGCGTCCGCGCCATCGGCATCGCGCTCGACGGCGGCATCGCCCAGGTCTCCACCAACGTCGAGGACCACCTCACCGTCCCGCTCGCCCGCCTCCTCACCGCCATCCAAGCCCATGCCCCCGTCACCCGGGCCGAGCTCGTCGGCGTCCCCCCGCGAGCCGCCTTCACCGGCTGGCCCGACCACATCCCCATCCGCAACTTCACGACGCTGGAGGAGCGGCTGTGAGCCGGGCGCCGACCGCGCCGACGCGCGGCTAGTCTCTGGCCATGGCCCAGACCCGCAAGCGCCGCCAGACCAAGCACCGTGGCAACGCCGCCGGCATGGTGGAGGTGCGGGGCAGGACGGGCCGCCGCCCGACCGAGGGTGAGCGCAAGCAGAACCTGAGCGCGAAGGAGGAGGCGCGGCTGCGCCGGCTCCAGCGGCTGGACACCCCGCCGACGTGGAAGGGCGCGATCAACCGCGCCGCGATCGCCGCCGCGCTGTTCGTCGTGATCATCGCGATCATGCAGCAGAACATCGCCACCGCCGTGTCGCTCGGCGCCGTGATGCTCCTCATCTACATCCCCATGAGCTACTACACCGACCTCTTCATCTACCGCCGCCGGCAGAAGAAGAAGGCCGAGGGCAAGGCGGTCTAGGGCATGGAGGTCCGCGGGCTCACCGTCGGGATGCTGCAGGAGAACTGCTACGTCGCCCGCGCCGAGGGCTCGGACACGGTGGTCGTGGTCGACCCGGGCGAGGAGGGGCCGCGCATCCTCCAGACGGTGGCCGACATGGGCGCACGCGTCGAGGCGATCCTCCTCACGCACTGCCACTTCGACCACGTCGGCGCGGTCGCGGAGCTGGCACGCGCAACGCAAGCGCCGGTCACGTGCCCCGAGCTGGAGACCGCGATGCTCGAGGACATCAACTCGTTCACGTTCCCCGGCTTCGGGCCGTACGAGGGCTACACGGCGGACAAGACCGTGAAGGGCGGCGAGACGCTGCAGCTCGCGGGCCTCCAGCTCGACGTCCTCTTCACCCCCGGCCACAGCCCCGGCCACGTCACCTACGCGGCGTCCGGCGGGCTCTTCTCCGGCGACGTCCTCTTCCAGCAGTCCGTTGGCCGCACCGACCTCCCGGGCGGCGACTGGCCGACGCTGGCGCGCTCGATCGCGACGCTGCTGGAGCGCTTCCCGGACGAGACCACGGTCTTCCCCGGCCACATGGGCGCCACGACCCTGGGGCAGGAGCGGGCCACGAACCCCTTCCTCGCCGAGCTGGTTTGAGTCAGAAGATCACCGTCCCGAAGGGCACGTACGACGTGCTCCCGGATCAGCAGGCTGCCCGCGACCGGCTCGAGGCCGCCGCGCGGAAGATCCTCGAAGGCGCCGGCTACCGCCGCGTCGAGACGCCGACGTTCGAGGCGACCGAGCTGTTCGCCCGCGGCGTCGGCGCGTCCACCGACATCGTGCAGAAGGAGATGTACTCCTTCGACGACGGCGGCGGGCGCTCCCTCACGCTCCGCCCCGAGGGCACCGCGCCGGTCTGCCGCTCGTACCTCGAGCACGGCATGCACAAGCTGCCGCAGCCGGTGAAGCTCTGGTACCTGTCGAGCTTCTTCCGCGCCGAGAAGCCGCAGGCCGGCCGCTTCCGCCAGTTCTGGCAGGTTGGCGCGGAGGCGATCGGCTCCGACGACCCGGCGGTCGACGCGGAGTCGATCGTGCTCCTGCGCGACCTCCTGGAGGAGCTGGGCGTGGAGGGGACGCGGCTGCGGCTCGGCTCGCTCGGGACGCCCGAGACCCGGGCGCGCTACCGCGAGACGCTGGTGCAGCACCTCACCGCAAACGCCGACAAGCTCTCCGAGGACGTCCGCGCGCGGATCGAGCTCAACCCGCTCCGCGCGTTCGACAGCAGCCACCCGGGCACGCAGGAGGTCATGGCCACCGCGCCCCGCCTCATCGACGCGCTCTCGCCCGAGGACGAGGAGCACTTCGCCACCGTGCGGCAGCTGCTCGACCTGGCCGAGGTCGCCTACGAGATCGACACGACCCTCGTGCGCGGGATGGACTACTACACGCGCACGGTCTTCGAGTTCACCTCCGACGCCCTCGGCGCGCAGTCCGGCGTCGGCGGCGGCGGGCGCTACGACGGGCTGATCGAGATGATCGGCGGGCCGGCGACGCCGGGGATGGGCTGGGCGGCCGGGGTGGAGCGGATCCTGCTCGCCGCCGGCGACGACCAGCGCCACCCGGAGCCGATCGTCGACCTCTTCGTGGCGTACGCGCCGGAGGCGAAGGCCGCCGCGTTCGGGATCGCCCACGGCGCCCGGCACGCCGGCATGACGGCCCAGATGGAGCTGTCGGGCCGCTCGCTGAAGGGCCAGCGCAAGCAGGCCGACCGCGTGAAGGCCCGCTGGCTGGCCGTGGTGACACCCGAAGGCGCGACGTTGCGCGACATGCAGACGCAAGATGAGCTGGAGCTGGCGCACGACGCGGTCGTCGCCCGTGCCCTGCGCGAAGGAGGACGCGGATGAACCGAGCCCCTGCACCGAACGAGTACCGCGACACGTGGGCCGGTGAGCTCCGCGCGTCCGACGTCGACAAGACCGTCCGTGTGGCCGGCTGGGTCCACCGCCGCCGCGACCACGGCGGGCTGATCTTCATCGACCTGCGCGACCGCTCCGGCCTCGTGCAGCTCGTGCTCCACCCCGAGTCGGCGGACTTCGCCGTGGCGGAGTCGCTGCGCTCCGAGCACGTCATCACCGCCTCCGGCAAGGTCGTCGCGCGCGGGGAGGGGACGGTGAACCCGAAGCTCGCGACCGGCGAGATCGAGCTGAGCGTCGAGTCGCTCTCGCGCCTGGCCGAGGCCGAGACGCCGCCGTTCCCGCTCGACGAGGACTCCGACACCGACGAGTTGCTGCGCCTGACGCACCGCGCGCTGGACCTCCGCCGCGAGCCGATGCAGCGCAACATCGCGCTGCGGGCGAAGGTCGTGTCGACGATGCGCCGGGTGCTCGAGGACCGCGACTTCCTGGAGATCGAGACGCCGATCCTCGGCAAGTCCACGCCCGAGGGCGCGCGCGACTTCCTCGTCCCCAACCGGCGCGAGGCCGGCACGTGGTACGCGCTGCCGCAGTCGCCGCAGCTCTTCAAGCAGCTGCTGATGTTCTCCGGCTTCGAGCGCTACTACCAGATCGCCCGCTGCTTCCGCGACGAGGACCTGCGCGCCGACCGCCAGCCCGAGTTCACCCAGCTCGACATCGAGATGGCCTTCGTGACCGAGGAGGAGGTCATCGAGGCGATGGAGGCGGTCATCAGCGAGGTGCTGAAGCTGGCGCCCGAGATGAACCTCCCCGCGCCGCCGTACGAGCGGATGCCGTACTCCGAGGCGGTCGCGCGGTTCGGCACCGACCGGCCGGACCGGCGGTTCGGGCTGGAGCTCAAGGACGTGAGCGACGCCTTCCGCGGCACCGAGTTCAAGGCGTTCTCCGGCGTGCTGGACTCCGACACCGGCGCGGTGCTCGCGATCAACGTGGGCGCGCGCGAGATGTCGCGCAAGGACCTCGACGGGCTCAACGACCTCGCCAAGCGCCACGGCGGCAAGGCGGTCGCGTGGGCGTTCGTGGAGGAGGGCGGCACCTGGCGGTCGCCGATCGCCAAGTTCTTCACGCCGGAGCAGATCTCGGCGGCGACGTCGACGCTCGAGGGTTCGGCTGGTGACCTCCTGCTCTTCGCCGCCGACGACCGCAAGGTCGCGCAGGGCGCGCTGGGCGGGCTGCGGCTCGAGCTGGCCGACCGGTTCGGGCTGCGCAGCGCCGACGCCGGCCACGACATCCTCTGGGTCGTCGACTTCCCGATGTTCGAGTTCAACGAGGACGAGGGCCGGTGGGACGCGCTCCACCACCCGTTCACGGCGCCGTCCGGCGACCTGGACGACCCGGGCTCGCTCCTCTCGCGCGCCTACGACATCGTCCTCGACGGCACCGAGATCGGCGGCGGCTCGATCCGCATCAACACGGTCGAGGTGCAGCAGAAGGTCCTCGGCCTGCTCGGCATGGATCCGGAGGAGGCGCAGGCGCGGTTCGGCTTCCTGCTCGACGCGCTGAAGTTCGGCGCGCCCCCGCACGGCGGGCTCGCGTTCGGCCTGGACCGCATCGTCGCGATGATGGCCGGCACGGACTCGATCCGCGACGTGATGGCGTTCCCGAAGACGGCGTCGGGCTCGGACCCGATGACCGGCGCACCCGCCCCGGTCGACCCGAAGCAGCTGCGCGAGCTGGGCCTGCGGGTCGGCTGAGCGCTACTTGACCTTGAGGGCGCGGTCGACGGCGTCGTCGATCTCGCCCTTGACGGTCAGGCCGCTGATGACGCGCGCCTGGCGCTCCTTGTCGATCACGAGCACCGTGGGGGACTCCGTGATCGGCACGCCCTTGGTGATCGCCTCGTAGCTGGAGAGCTTGGCGACCTTCACGACGTGGGTGCGGACCTTGCCGTCGTGGCGGTCGACGCGCGCGACGGCGCGGCGGACGGAGCGGTCGTCGGCGGACTTGCCGTCCCACACGAGCAGGACGACGGTGCGGCCCGCCTCGAGGTCGGAGAGGACGGCCTTGGCGCCGGTGCCGCCGGAGGTGGTGGCGGGCTTGTCGGCGTCCTTGGCGGACTCCGTCTTCGCCGGCGTCGCCGTGTCGGCCTTCGCGGGCGTGGCCGCGGTGCTCGGCTCGGCGGCCGAGCCGGAGGAGCCGGAGCTCGACGTGCCCGACGACTGCGCCGGGGTCGCGGTCTCGACGGCCGGGACGGGGTCGCTGGCGACCTCCTCGACCGGCTTCGGACGCAGCGCCACGAACCACAGCGCGGCGAAGATGAGCACCGCCCCGAGGGCGATCCGCATGGGAAGGCTGACCTGGTCCACGCTCCCTCAATCGGCCGCGCACGCAGGACCTTGAGAACCGGCGCACGGGTGTCGACGGTCTGTCAATCTCCGCCCCGCTTCAGCAGGGGAGACGGACACAGGGGATGCAGAAGGTGCAGAAGCGGAAACTGACGACCACACTCGCCGTGACGGGCGCGACGCTGGCGAGCGGGATGGTCGCCACGGCCACCGCCGCAGCGGCGCCGAACTTCACGTGCGAGGCCACCGCCATCCGCGGCGCGGTGCTCGGGCAGCAGCTGCCCGCGCCCGTCACGGCCAACGCGGGCCAGGCGAGCTGCCAGGCGGCGAGCGCCGGGGGGAGCTCGATGCTGCCCGCGCCGCTGGGGACGTCCGCGATCTTCGCGCGGACGACGTTCTCCGGCGACACGCCGCAGACGCAGGTGGCGGGCGCGGAGGGCGGCCTGGCCGACCTGCGGCTCCTGCCGCTGCCCGAGCTGCCGATCCAGGCGCAGCTCGACCAGCTCGCGGGGCGGATCCCGAAGGTCGAGATCCCGGTCGGACCGCTCGCGCCGCTCCTCGGCCTCCCGGCCAGCGGCGTGATCACCCTCGACGTCTCGCAGGCGCTGCGGCCGCTCCTCCAGCCCAAGGGCGAGCTGCTGCGGATCCAGGGCGGCACCGCGACCGCGCAGGCCCGCTGCGACGCCGGGCGGCTCGACCTCACCGGTTCCTCGCGCGTGCTGGGGATCACCGTCCTCGGCACCGAGCTGCCGGTCGACGAGCTCGTCAACCAGACGGTCGGGATCGTCGGCGGCGGGGCGGTCTCGCTCGCCGACATCGACCTGACGAAGGTGATCCCGCAGGGGATCGCGCCCGAGCTGATCGCGGCGGTGCAGGCGCGCCTGCGACCGCTGCTGCAGAACGTGCGGATCCAGATCCCGCAGCTGCTGGCGAACGTGCGGATCACGCCGGGCCGCCAGGTGCGGACGGCGACGCGGATCACGCAGACGGCACTCGACGTCCACATCGACATCGCCGGGCAGCCGATCCTCGACGCGCAGATCGGCGAGGCCAGCGCGGGCGCCGAGGGCGTCGACTGCGCCGGCACGCCGCCGCAGTCGGTCAGCGCCGCGGCGCTGCAGTGCACGACCCGCCGGCTGACGCTGATCGACGTCTTCCAGCGCGACGGCCGCGTGCAGCTCTACGGGGCGGCGGACAAGCGGTACGTCGGGCGGACGGTCGACATCTTCTTCAAGGGGACCGGTCGTCGGGTCGCGCGGGCGAAGGTGCTGCAGAACGGCACCTTCAAGACCACCGCGGCGCTGCCGGCGCGCAAGCTCCGGGGGACGAACCGCGCCCGCTACCAGGCGCGGCTGAGCACGGAGACGTCGCGGACCGAGAAGTCGCTCGACCTCAAGCTCCAGCGGCGGATGGTCGTCGAGTCGGTGCGGGTCTCGTCGGGCAAGGTCCGGATCTCCGGCACCGTCGTCAAGCCGCTCGCGCGGCCGATGGACGAGATCGAGGTGCGCCAGCGCGTCTCGTGCGCGAAGACGAAGGTCGTCGCGCGCGTGAAGCCGAGTTCGAACGGCAAGTTCAGCGTGACGGTCGACGCGCCGCCGTCGCAGCTCGCGGCGGTCTACCGCTTCGCCACGCGCGTGCGCAAGACCGAGCGGAACCCGAAGACGTACCCCACGTTCACGCTCCCGCGGTACGTGGACCTGTCGTAGGACCGTGCCGGGCGCTCCGCCGCGCGTGATCGCGCGGCGGAGCGGACCCGCCGGGCGCCGCCGTACTCTCGGAGGCGCATGGCGGACGAGCGCTTCGAGGAGCATCTGCGCCACCCGGAAGGACGCGGGCGTGAGGTCGCCGGCGCCCGTGACGGGAGCGCCGGCGGGGCCGCCTGCGGCGACCTCGTCCGGATCTCGCTGCGCGTGTCGGGCGATCGTGTCGTGGACGCCGGGTTCGAGGCGTCGGGCTGCGGCGCGACGATCGCGGCGGGCTCGGCGGCGGTGACGCTCGTGCTCGGCGAGACGGTGCTCGACGCGGCGCGCGTGGGCACGCACGCGATCTCGGAGGAGCTGGGCGGGCTGAGCCCGGGCAAGCTCCACGCGGCCGAGCTGGCCTCCGACGCGCTCGCGCGGGCGCTGGGGGAGGCGGCGGCGCGGGATGCTTCGGCGGCGGTTGCGCCCGGCCGCGTCCTGGTCGCGACGTCCGGCGGGGTCGATTCGTCGGTCGCCGCGCTGCTGCTGTCCCGCGAGGGCCTGGATGTCGCGTGCGTGACGCTCGAGCTGTGGCGCGACCCCGAGAACGATGGCGACCGCTCCTGCTGCAGCGCCGGCGCGGTGCGGCTCGCGCGGATGCTCGCGCACGAGCAGGGGCTCCCACACCTCACGCTCGACCTGCGTGACGCGTTCCGCGCGGGCGTGGTGGAGCCGTGGATGGACGACCACGCCGCCGGCCTCACGCCGAATCCGTGCATCCGCTGCAACGGCCACGTGCGGCTCGACGCGATGCTCGACCTGGCGACGCGGCTGGGCGCGCCGCAGCTCGCGACCGGCCACTACGCGCGCGTAGGAGACGACGGCCTGCTGCGGCCCGCGGTCGACACGGCCAAGGACCAGACGTACATGCTCGCCGCGCTGTCGCGGGAGTCGGTGGGGCGGATGCGGTTCCCCCTCGGCGACCTGCGCAAGCCGCAGGTGCGCGAGATCGCGGCCGAGGCGGGGCTGCCGGTCGCGTCCAAGCCCGACTCGCAGGACCTCTGCTTTCTCGCCGGCACCGGCCGCAGCACGTTCCTCGCTCGCCACGGCGGCGTGCGCGAGAAGCCCGGCGACGTCGTTGACCTCACCGGCCGGGTGCTCGGCACGCACCGCGGCGCGCACGAGTTCACGGTCGGCCAGCGGCGCGGGCTGGGCGTGAACTCCGGCGACGGCACCCCGCTCTTCGTCGTCGCCACCGACGCGCGCGCGAACACCGTCACGGTCGGCCCGCGCGAGGCGCTCGCCGCCCACCGCGTCCCGGTCCGCGGGATCAGGCTCCACACGCGCGAGGACGACGTCGCCCGCGTCAAGCTCCGCTACAAGTCGACGCCGGTCCCGTGCCGCCTGCGCGGCGGCGAGATCGAGCTCCTCGAGCCCTTCGAGGGCGCCGCCCCCGGCCAGACCGCCGTCTTCCTCCGCGCCGACGACGCCGTCCTCGGCACGGCCACCATCACCCGGCGCTGAGACTGGAGCGCTAGGCCGCCGGCCGCGGCAGGGTGGCGGTGAAGAGCGTGCGGTAGTCCCGGCTCGGGGGCGCGGGATCGGCCCAGCCGTGGAGCATCAGCGTCGGCGCCGCGGTCGCGATGGTGGCGCGGCTGCGACCCGCCAGCCGGCGGTCGGGGCGGAACGCGAGGTCGTGCGGCGGCTCGTAGATGCCCGGCCCACCCAGGCCCTTGCCCGCGCCGACGTGCCAGTGCGTGCCGACCGCCGCCGCGCCGCGCGCGGTCCAGCGCACCGACGCGCCGGTCGGCCCGGCGGCCTCGAAGCGGACGCTCCGCACGCCGACCTGG
>DATMVO010000073.1:0-2640 GCA_035563115.1 Solirubrobacteraceae bacterium | reverse complement strand
CGCGACCGCCTCGACGCGCTCGTCGCGGCCGGCGCGCCGCTCGAGCTCGACCCCCGCGCGTGCGCCGCCGGCGCCGACGCGTTCGCCCGCCGCTACCACCCGACGCTGGTGACCCTCGCCGCGTCGTCCGTCTGACCCGCCCCGGAGAGGAGCCCCGCCGTGCCGCCGATCGAGCACGTCTTCGTCCTGATGCTGGAGAACCGGTCCTTCGACCACATGCTCGGGTTCTCCGGCATCACCGGCACCGACCCGGTGACCGGCAAGCCCACGAGCCTCGCCGGGCTCACCGGCGACGAGTCGAACGCCTACGCCGGCGTCTCGTACCCGGTGACCGAGGGCGCGGACTGGAGCATGCCGCGCGACCCCAACCACGAGCTGCAGGACACCGTCGTGCAGCTGTGCGGGCCGGCGAAGCGGTTCGTGAAGGGCCAGCCGTACCCGCCGATCGACAACTCCGGCTTCGTCGTCGAGTGGGCCGCCGCGGGCGGGTTCGCGCAGCCGGGCGAGATCATGAAGTGCTACGCGGCCGACCAGCTCCCGGTGCTCAACGCGCTCGCACGTGAGTTCGCCGTGTGCGACGGGTGGCACTCGTCGATGCCCGGCCCGACGTGGCCGAACCGCTTCTTCGCGATGGCCGGGTCGTCCGGCGGGCTGGACCGCAGCCCCGACCCCTCGCAGATGGCCGACTGGTACACGGGGATGCAGACGCCCGACGCGCTGGGCGTCGCGGCGTCGCCGGCGGCCGGCCTCGCCAGCCTCACGCTGAAGAACCTGATGAGCCCGCCCGGCTTCCAGTTCGCCAACGGCTCGATCTTCGACGCGCTCACGCGGAAGGGCACGCCGTGGCAGGTCTACTACGGCGACGAGGGCCCGTACGTCGGCCGGTTCCCGATCGCGGGCGCGCTCGCCAACGTGCACGTCACCGAGTGGTCGGGCTACAGCCGCTTCGCGAGCGACCTCGCCGCCGGGCGCACCTACCCGTTCACGTGGATCGAGCCGAACTACGGCAGCGCCTCCGACAACACGTACTTCGGCGGCACCTCGCAGCACCCGATGGACGACGTCACCAAGGGCGAGGGGCTGATCAAGAGCGTCTACGAGACGATCCGCGCGTCGCCGGTGTGGGAGAAGAGCCTGCTCATCATCACCTGGGACGAGCACGGCGGGTTCTACGACCACGTCGCGCCGGGGCCGGCGGTGGAGCCCGGCGATCCGATCTCCACGTCGTTCGGCACGATCAACCAGTTCGGGTTCACGTTCGACCGCCTCGGCGTGCGGGTGCCGGCGGTGGTCGTCTCGCCGCTGATCGCGCAGAACGTCGTCGACCACCGGCCGTACGAGCACGCCTCGATCCCGGCGACGGTCGAGCGGCTGTGCGGCATGCCGGCGCTGACCGCGCGCGACGCGGCCGCCGCCGACGTGCTGTCGCTCCTGACGCTGTCGGCGCCGCGCGCGACGCCGGAGACGCTGCCGAACCCGGCCGACTCGGGCCTGCCGCAGACGCCGGTCGAGACGGCGGCGGGCGGCGCGGCGACGGCGGCCGGGGCGCAGCCGCTCGGGCCCAGCAACCTCGCTGGGTTCGTCCAGGTCGCCGCGCGTGCCGACACGCAGCTCTCGCCGCCGGCCGAGCACCCGGCGATCCAGGAGCAGGTCGCGGCGATCGAGACGCGCGGGCAGGCGACGGACTACATCAAGGGCGTCGCCGAGAAGCTCGCCGAGACCACCTGACCGAGGCGCGCGACGCCGCGCTCCAGGTCGTCGATCGGGGCGCCCGCGAACGTCATCCGCAGGAACGGCGCGGGCGCCTCGGCGGGGAACCAGGGGCGGCCGGGGGAGATCGTGACGCCGGCGCGGGCGGCGTCGGCGGCGACGGCGACGTCGTCCAGGCCGTCCGGGAGGCGGACCCAGAGCGTGAAGCCGCCCTGCGGGACGAGCGCGACGTCGGCTTGCGGGAGGTAGGTGCGGACGGCGTGGACGAGCGCGTCGCGGCGCTGGCGCAGGACGAGCGCGACCGAGCGGCGGTGGCGCTTGAGGGCGGGGGAGGAGACGACCTCGATCGCCGCCTCCTGGAGCGGGGCGGCGACGAAGAAGTCGTCCACGGCGCGGGCGGCGCGGATGCGGGCGCCCGCCGCGCCGCGGGCGGCGACGGCGGCGACCCGGAGCCCGGGCGCGGTCGACTTGGTGAGCGACCGGAGGTAGACGACATGGCCGTCCGGGTCGTCGGCGGCGAGCGGGGGCGGCGGGTCGCCCTCCAGGACGAGGTCGCGGGCGAAGTCGTCCTCGACGAGGAAGGCGCCCGCGGCGCGAACCGCTTGCAGGACTGCTTCGCGGCGGTCGGCGGCGAGGATCGCGCCGGTCGGGTTGGCGTAGAGCGGCTGGAGGACGACGACCCGCGCGCCGGTCTGGCGGAGCGCGTCGGCGAGGAGGTCGGGCCGGACGCCGCCGGTGTCGGTGGGGACCGGGACGACGCGGTGGCCGGCGGCGCGGGCGGCGGCGATGGTGCCGAGGTAGGTCGGCGACTCGACGATCACGGGCGCGCCGTGGGGCGCGAGGACGCGGAGCGTCGTGGCGAGCGCGGCCTGGGCGCCGGGCGTGACGATGACGTCGTGCGGGCGGAACCGGCCGCCGGCCTGGAGCGCG
>DATMVO010000072.1:0-6020 GCA_035563115.1 Solirubrobacteraceae bacterium | reverse complement strand
GGTGGGGGAGGGACCGCCGCGCCGGAGTCCGGCGAGGGCGCGTTCATCCCTGGCGTTCCGTCGCGGAGCCACCCGATCGCGACGCTCACCGCCTCGTCGACGTCGCTCGCGACCCTGCGCCGCTCGGGCCTGAAGGTCCGCGTCTCCGGCGCCGTCCCGAGCGGCACGCTGCGGCTCACCGTCTCGCGCGCGATCGCCCGCAAGCTCGGCCTGCGCGGGACGACGCTCGCGTCGGTCCGCATCGCGAAGGCCGGCACGGCCCGGCTCCGCGTCACCAAGAGGACGGCCCGGGCGCTCGCCCGCGTACGGTCGCTCCCGGCGGACCTGCGCCTCGGCGCCGCCGCCGTGCCGCTCACGCTCCGCCGCTAGCGACGCCCGCGCTGCCGCACCGAGCCGCAGAACGACGAAGCGCCCGCTCGAGGAGCGGGCGCGGACGCGACGGCGAAGGGAGCCCGGAGGCTCCGGCTAGGCGGTCGGGGTGCCCTTGCGGACGCGGGCGGCGCGGGACTTCTTGCGGTCGCCGGTGTTGCGGTGCAGCGCGCCGCGCTTGACGGCCTTGTCGATCGTCGAGGTCAGGGTCTTGAACTCGGCGTCGGCCGTGGCGTCGTCCCCAGCGGTGACGGCGGCCTCGAGGCGACGGAAGTACGTGCGGATCGCCGACGTGTAGCGGCGGTTCTCGAGGCGCTCGCGCTCGGAGCGGGCGTTGCGCTTGATCTGCGAAGCGATGTTGGCCATAGGTCGGCGAGAGAGGATAGCGGGCGGCTAAGGTGGCTCGGCTTTGGCACGCATCGCCCGGAACACGGTGATCTTCAGCGTGGCGACCGGGCTCTCCCGCATCGCCGGCCTCGCGCGCGAGATCGTGGCCTCGTCCTACTTCGGGACGAGCGGCCCCTTCTCGGCCTTCACCATCGCGTTCCAGGTCCCGAACCTGCTGCGCTCCCTCTTCGCCGACGCCGCGCTCTCCGCCGCCTTCGTCCCCGTCTTCACCGAGCTGCTCGAGCACGGCAAGCGCAAGGAGGCGTTCAAGCTCGCGTCCACGCTCTTCTTCCTCATCGTCGCCGTCCTGGGCACGATCACCGCGGTCTTCACGGTCGCGGCGCCGCAGATCATGCCGCTCTTCACCGGCGACGAGTTCAGCGCCGAGCTCGACCACCTCACGAGCGGCCTGGCCCAGGTCATGTTCCCGATCGTCGTGATGCTCGGCGTCAACGGCCTGCTCGTCGGGATCCTCAACGCGTACGACCACTTCACGATCCCGGCCCTCAGCCCGGTCGTCTGGAACTTCACGATCCTCGGCTTCCTCGTCCTCGCGCGCGGCCGGTTCGACGAGGACGAGCAGCTGTACGCGTACGCGATCGGCGTCGTGGTCGGCACCGCGGTCCAGCTCGCCATGGCCGTCCCCGTGCTGGCCAAGCTCGGCTTCAAGCTCCAGCTGTCCTTCGACTTCCGGGACCCCCGCATCAAGCAGGTGCTCCACCTGATGCTGCCGGTCACGATCGGCCTCGGCCTCATCAACTTCAACCTGCTGATCAACTCGTCGCTCGGCTCGCTGGTCTCCGACGAGGCGCCCCGCGCGATCGACGCCGCCTTCCGCATCTACATGCTCCCGCAGGGCATCTTCAGCGTCGCGATCGCCACCGTCCTCTTCCCGGCGCTGAGCAGGCTCGCCGCCCGCAACGACCTGCACGGGCTCCGCGCGCTCAACGCCGGCGGCACCCGCCAGATCTGCCTCCTGCTGATCCCCGCCGCCGCGTTCATCCTCGTGCTGGCCGAGCCGATCACGCGGCTGATCTACCAGCGCGGCGAGTTCGGCCCCGACGACACCGAGCGCGTCACGAGCGCGCTGATCTGGTTCTCCTTCAGCCTCCCGTTCAACGGCGTCAGCCTCCTGCTCACCCGGACCTTCTTCTCCCTCCAGCGGCCCTGGACGACGACCGCGCTCTCCCTCGCCAGCCTGCTCGTCAACGCCGCGGTCTCCATCGCGCTCTACGGCCCGTTCGGGATCCCCGGCATCGTGCTCGGCACCGTCGTCTCGACCGCGGTCACCACCGGCCTGCAGGCCTACTACCTGCGCAAGGAGCTCCACGGCGACCTCGACTTCGGCACCACGGCCCCCGCGGTCGTGAAGATGCTCCTCGGCGCCGTCGTGCTCGGGATCGTCGCGTTCTGCTTCCACGACGTGCTGGCCGACGCGCTCGGCGACTCGGTCATCGCCCAGGCGATCGAGGTGGGGGTCGCGCTCGTGCTGGGAACCGCCGGCTACGGCGCGACGGTCTACGCCCTCCGCGTGCCCGAGGCGGAGATGGTCGGGGGCCGCCTGCGCTCGCTCCTATCCTGAGCGCTCACGCCATGGCCGATTCCTCGCGCATCCGCAACTTCTGCATCATCGCCCACATCGACCACGGCAAGTCGACGCTGGCGGATCGCATCCTCGAGCTGACCAAGTCGGTCGACCCGCGCCTCATGCGCGCCCAGCTGCTGGACTCGATGGAGCTCGAGCGCGAGCGGGGGATCACGATCAAGTCGCAGGCCGTGCGCGTGTACTTCACCGCGCAGGACGGCGAGACGTACCAGTTCCACCTGATCGACACGCCCGGCCACGTCGACTTCACGTACGAGGTCAGCCGCTCCCTCCAGGCGTGCGAGGGCGCGCTGCTCGTCGTCGACGCCTCGCAGGGCGTCGAGGCGCAGACCGTCGCCAACACGTACCTCGCGATCGAGGCGGGGCTGGAGCTCATCCCGGTCCTCAACAAGATCGACCTCCCGGGCGCCGAGCCCGAGCGCGTCGCCGCGGAGGTCCAGGAGCTGATCGGCGAGGACGCCGCGTCCATCCGCCACATCTCCGGCAAGACGGGGGAGGGCGTGATCGAGGTGCTCGAGCAGCTCGTCCAGCGCGTCCCGCCGCCGGAGGGCGACGAGGAGGGGCCGCCGCGCGCGCTCATCTTCGACTCCGAGTTCGACCAGTACCGCGGCGTGATCGCCTACATCCGCGTCGTGGACGGGACCCTGCGCAAGGGCGACGCGATCCGCGCGATGCAGGCCGGCACCGAGGCCGACATCGACGACATCGGCTTCTTCAACCCGGCGATGTCGCCGGTCCAGGAGCTCACCGCGGGCGAGGTCGGCTACCTCATCACGGGGATCAAGGACGTCACGCTCCTGCGCGTCGGCGACACGATCACCACCAAGCACCACGGCGCGACCGAGGCTCTCCCGGGCTACCAGGAGGTCAAGCCGATGGTCTTCTGCGGCCTCTTCCCGATCGACGGCGAGGACTACCCGGACTTCCGCGACGCGCTCGAGAAGCTCACGCTCAACGACGCTGCCCTGTCGTGGGAGCCCGAGACCTCCGACGCGCTCGGCTTCGGCTTCCGCTGCGGCTTCCTCGGCCTGCTCCACATGGACATCGTCCGCGAGCGGCTCGAGCGCGAGTACGATCTGGAGCTGATGGCGACGCCGCCGTCCGTGTCGTTCGAGGTCGAGATGACCAACGGCGAGACCATCGACATCCACAACCCGTCCGACATGCCCGACGCGGCGAAGATCACCGAGGTGCGCGAGCCGTACGTCCGCGGCTCGATCCTCTGCCGCAAGGAGGACATCGGCGCGGTGATGGAGCTGTGCCAAGACCGGCGCGGCGAGCACCAGGGCATGTCGTTCCTCTCCGCCGACCGCGTCCAGGTGCTGTACGACCTGCCGCTCGCCGAGATCGTCCTGGACTTCTTCGACCAGCTGAAGTCCCGCACGCGCGGCTACGCCTCGTTCGACTACGAGATCACCGGCATGCGTGCGTCGAACATGGTCAAGCTCGACATCCTGCTGTCCGGTGACGCGGTGGACGCGCTCTCGATGGTCGTGCACCGCGACAAGGCGTACGTGCAGGGCCGGGCGCTCACCGAGAAGCTGCGCGAGAAGATCCCGCGCCAGCAGTTCGACGTGCCGATCCAGGCCGCGATCGGCTCCCACATCGTCGCGCGCGAGACCGTCAAGGCGTTCCGCAAGGACGTCACCTCCAAGTGCTACGGCGGCGACATCAGCCGCAAGCGCAAGCTGCTCGAGCGGCAGAAGGAGGGCAAGAAGCGGATGAAGCAGGTCGGTCGCGTCGAGGTGCCGCAGGAGGCGTTCCTCGCCGTGCTGGAGCTGGGCGACTCCTCCGCCGCGAAGTCGTAGCGCCGACAGGCCGGTCGCGCGATTGAAGGTTCGTCGCCGGTCTGTCGAAAAGGGTCTCGAAGACCATGACCGAGGCGGCACGGAAGCTGAACGATCTGCGCGAGGAGGCCCTCGCCGCCGCGCGCGGCCTGTCGAGCGGGGAGTCCGCGCTCGCGGGCGTGCTGCGCGACCTCGAGCAGGAGCGCTCGCGCGCCGCGCAGGCCTACCACGCGGTGGTGCGCTCGCTGGCCGCCGCCCTGGAGGCGCGCGACGGCTACACGGGCGAGCACTCCGACGACGTGCACGACCTCTCGGTCGCCGTCGCGGAGCGGCTCGGGCTGGACGCGCAGGCGGTCGCGGAGGTCGAGGCGGTCGCGCTCCTGCACGACATCGGCAAGATCGGCGTGCCCGACCACGTGCTCCACAAGCCGGGACCGCTCGACGCGTCGGAGTGGGAGCTGATGCGCCAGCACCCCGTGATCGGCGAGCGGATCCTGAAGCCGCTGCCGGGGCTGAGCGCGGTGGCGCGCGCGGTGCGCCACGAGCACGAGCGGTGGGACGGCGGCGGCTACCCGGACGGGCTGGCGGGCGACGACATCCCGCTCGCGTCACGGATCGTGCTGGCCTGCGACGCCTACCACGCGCTGGTGAGCGACCGGCCGTACCGGCGGGCGATGTCGGTCGAGTACGCGTTCGGCGAGCTGCGCGACGGCTCGGGGACGCAGTTCGACCCGGTCGTGGTGGACGCGCTGCTGTGGTGCGTGTCGGTGCAGGGCGGCGTGCCGTCGCGGGGGATCGGCCCGGACGAGGTCGCGCGGGCGCTGACCGGGCGGCCGGCGGGCCGGGCCGACGACGGGCGCTCGGAGCGCGAGCTGCACGCGCTGCTGGCGATCGCGTCGGCGGTCGGCGCGGCCCACCGGCTGGAGGACGTGGTGGAGCTGGCGGCCGAGGCGGCGTGCGAGGCGGTCGGCGCGGCGTCGCTGTCGGTCTCGCGCTGGGAGGTCCAGATGGTCCTCCTGCGCACGCTGGTCAACGTCGGCGACCTCGCCCCGCACGAGGTCCGGCGGCCGGTGGACGAGGTCTACCGCGTGGACGTCTCCGACGAGCTGCGCCAGCTGGTCGAGGACGGCGAGGTCTACGTCTTCTCGCTCGGCGACCCGACCTTCCCCGAGCGCGAGGCGTCGCTGCTGCGCTCGCTCGGCAAGCACCACTGCGCCGGCGTGCCGATCATGCTCGGCGGGCGGCCGTGGGGCGAGCTGTGGGCGACGCGCACGGCCGAGCAGCAGGGGTTCGACGAGCGCGACGTGCGGTTCCTCAAGACCGTGGCGGGCCAGATCGCGGCGGCGGCCGGGCGGTCGGAGGTCTTCTCGCGGATGGCCGAGCTGGCCTTCCAGGACGGACTGACGGGCGTCGCGAACCGGCGCGCTTTGGACGAGCGGCTCGAGCTGGCGCTGGCCGACGCCGAGGCGTCCGGCGGGGACGTCGCGGTGCTGCTGTGCGACGTCGACAACCTCAAGGAGCTGAACGACGGCCACGGCCACGCGGCGGGCGACGAGGCGCTCGTGCGGGTCGCGTCCGCACTGCGGGCGGCGGTGGGGGAGCTCGTCGGCGAGGACCGGGCGCTGGTGGCGCGGGCCGGCGGGGACGAGTTCTGCGTGCTGGTGGAGGGCGCGTCCGCGGAGGACGCGCAGGCCGTCGGGGAGCGGGTGCTGGAGCTGCTGGCGGCGGAGGGGCCGCCGCTGACGGTCTCGTGCGGCGTCGCGTCGCTCGGCCTGGGCGCGCAGCGCGGCGGCGACCTGCTGCGCGCGGCCGACGCGGCGCAGTACTCCGCCAAGCGGACCGGGCGGGCGCGCGTGTGCGTCGCCGACCCC
>DATMVO010000071.1:0-2485 GCA_035563115.1 Solirubrobacteraceae bacterium | reverse complement strand
CTTCGCGCCACTGCCGGCGGCCCCGGCCCGGACCGGCGGGTCGGCGATCCGCGCCTCGGCCATCTCGAGCCAGCTGTTGGCGATCGCGCCCGTCGCCGCGGCGGCCTGCGCCGCGGGCGCGCCGGCGGTGCGGCGGCGCATCGACGCCAGTCGCCGCAGCCGCTGGTGGGCGAGCGAGCCGACGGCGTGGATCGAGAAGTGCTCGGCGATCTCCTCCTGGGCGCGGGCGCCCCGGGCGCGGGCCTTCTCCTGGTCCTCCCACACCTCGCGCAGCAGCGCGGCGGCGTGGTCGAGGTCGGGCTCGGCCCACTGGCCCTCGGCCGGGTAGTTCTCGCCCTCGGGACCGACCTGGGTCATCGTGTGGTCGACGAGGTACGAGTTGGCCGGCGACATGAAGTCGAGGTTGGCCGAGTACCCCGTCGCGACGACCGGCTTGCCGAGTGCCATCGCCTCGCCGAGCGTCAGGCCGAAGCCCTCCGAGCGGTGGAGCGAGACGTAGCAGTCGCAGGCGGCCATCAGCGCCGCGCGCTCCTGCTCGGGGATGAACGTGTCGACGATGTGGATGTCCGGCCGGCCCTCGGCGGCGGTGCGCAGGCGCAGCACGCGGTCGGGCTTGTAGTCGCCGTTGAAGCTCTTGAGGACGAGGTGCGGCCCCTCGCCGGGCGCGAACGCGCGCTTGAACGCCTCCACCAGCCCCAGCGGGTTCTTGCGCTGGAGCGTCGAGTAGAAGTCGAACATGAAGAGGAACGTGAACGCGTCCGGCAGCGGGAAGCTGACCTTCGCCCCGCGCGGGTCGGGCGTCACGATCGGCAGCGGCACGCGGATCACCGGGACGGGCGAGACGCGGCTGAGGATCTCCTGGACGTAGGTCGAGTAGACCCAGATCTCGTCGACCAGGCCGAACGCGGGATCCCACGTGGCGGGGACGACGTCGGTCTCCCACGCCCACACGCCGATCGTGTAGCGGTCCTCGAAGAACGCCGGGCCGGCGTCCGCGGCGAACGCGGGCAGCTCCGGGGCGTTGACGCAGACGAGGTTGAAGGGCAGGTCGCCCTCGGCCTCGAGGTCGGCGAAGTCGATCGTCTTGAGCTTCGCGCCCGCGACGTCGGGCATGCGCGGATCGACGCTCAGCGTCCGGACCGGGACGCCGGCGTCCTGCAGGGCCGCGACGTAGAGGCGTGCCGCCTGCCCGAGCCCGAGCCCGCCGCGGAGGAAGCCCGCCGCGTTGACCCCGATGCGCCGGGCGGATTCGCTGGAAGGGGTGCTCATGCGTCGGAAGATGGTGGCACAGCGGCCTCCCCCGGCCCGCCGGGCGTCCGGTCGCGCAGCTCGGCGGCGAGGGACGACTGGCCCGCGGCGACGCCCCGGACGCGCTCGTCGAGCGTCCGCAGCGCGCGCAGCAGCTCCTCGTCCACGAGCCGCTGGTGGACGGTGTAGGGGCGCAGCACGCGGAGGACCGCGTCGCGCAGCCGGCCGCGCGCGTCGTCCCCCGTGCGCGGGCCCGTCCGCACGCGGTCGGCCAGCGCCACGAGGTCGAGCGGCTCCACCCGCCCGTCGCGCGCCGCGCCCAGCCCGGAGAGCGTCCGCAGCCGCTGGACCATCAGGGCGCCCACGCGCGCGGGCGCGTGCGCGTGAGCGACCTCCGCCGCCGCCCGCTCGGCCCGCCGCGCCGCCTCCTCCGGCCGCGCCGCGACCTCGCGCAGGACGGCGGCGGCGTGCTCGAGGTCGGGCTCGGCCCACTCCCCGTCGGCCGGGTAGGGATCGTTGCCCGGCCCGACGGGCGCGAGCTTGAAGTCGACCGGCCACCCGTTGAACGAGGTGACGAAGTCGCGCGAGCCGCCGTAGTCGGTGGCGATCACCGGCGTGCCGAGCAGCATCGCCTCGGCGATCGTCAGCCCGAAGCCCTCGGCGCGGTGGAGCGAGACGTACGCGTCGAGCCGCTCGATCAGCGCGTTCTTCTCCTCCACGTCGAGGTGCCGGTCGATCACCGTCACCCGCGGGTGGCGCGCCGCCGCCGCGAGGACCCGCGCGTGGGCGTCGGGGTGTCGGTCGCCGCCGAGCGTCTTGAGCACGAGGTGCTCGTCGCCGGGCTCGCCGGGCGGGAAGGCGCGGGAGAAGGCCTCGATCAGCCCGAGCGGGTTCTTGCGGCCCAGCGTGCTCGCGTGGTCGAAGACGAAGCCGAACGTGAACCCGTCCGGCAGCCCGAGCGCGCCGCGCGGGAGGTCCGCCGCGCGCGGCGTGGAGACCGGCAGCGGCATCCGCAGCACCGGCACCGGGCTGACGGGCGCGAGCAGGTCGGCGACGTAGGCCGAGCCCGCCCACACCTCGTCCAGCCCGTCGAAGGCGCGCAGCCAACGCCCGCGGAGCCGGTCGACCTCCCACCACCACAACCCGATCGCCCGGCGGTCGTCGAACGCGGGCCCGAGCGCGTCGCGGGCCGCGAACGTGCCCTCCGGCGTCCCGCAGACGAGCGTGAAGGGATGCG
>DATMVO010000070.1:0-8735 GCA_035563115.1 Solirubrobacteraceae bacterium | reverse complement strand
CTCGCCGCGGCGGCCGCGCTGACCGCCGCCGCACCGGCCGGCGCCGCCATCGTCCTCGACCGGGGGATGGCGGGCGTCACGCTCGGCACGTCCGACACCGCCGCGATCGCCACGCTCGGCTCCCCCACCTCGGGCCGGGCGGTCCGGGACCGCAACGGCTCGCTCGAGGTCCGCCGCTACTTCAAGGGGCCGAAGGTCAAGTACGTCGCCACGCGCCCCGACCCGTCCGACGGCGACCTCACGGTCACGACGTTCGTCACCCGCCGCGGCAGCGAGCGGACCGCGGACGGCCTCGGCGTCGGCACCGCCGAGCGCACGCTGAAGGCGAAGATCCCCGGCCTCACCTGCGAGACCCGCCGCCTCGGCGGCCCGCCCGTCCGCGAGTGCTTCACCAAGGGCCGCGCCGTCCCCGACAGCGAGATCGGGCGCGACCAGACCGTCTTCACCATCTCCCGCCGGACCCGCCTCACCACCAGGGTCGAGATCTCGCGGTTCTACGACTAGTCGAACTTGAGTTCCGCGAGCTTGCCCCAGCGGGGGTCGGGGGCCTTCTCGTGCTCGTGCGGCTCCTCGTTGAGGTTCTTGCCGCACTCCGGGCACAGGCCGGCGCAGTCGGGCTTGCAGATGATCTGGGCGGGGAGCTCGAGCACGAGCGCGTCGCGGGCCCACGCGTTGAGGTCGAGCTCCTCGTCCTCGACGTACGGCGACGTCATCTCGTCGCCGCCGCCGGGCTGGTCGATCTCGCGCGTGTCAACCGTGAACTCCGGCGTCGCCCGGCCCAGGCAGCGCATGCACGGCCCGTCGAGCGACGCGCTGAACCGCAGGCGGAGGCTGTAGCCCTGCCCGGTCATGCGCGAGACGTCGACGACGACGGGGACCTCCGACGGCACGACGGGGTAGTCCTGCGTGCCGAACCGGAGCGGCTCGAGCGTGACGGTGAGATCGTCCAGCCGGCGCCCCTGGCCGGCGTCGAGCTTGAGCCGCCCGAGGTCGAAGTTGTCGGTGCGGGCAGCCATGTCCCGAGGGTAGTAAGCCCCCGCCCCGCCTAGGCCTCCTGCTTCTCCTCGCGCAGGTCCTTCTTGAGCACCTTGCCGGTCGCGTTGCGCGGCAGCTCGTCGAGGAAGACGACCTCGCGCGGCACCTTGTAGCCGGCCAGGTTGGACTTGACGAGCTGCTTGACCTCGTCCTCGCTCAGCTCCTTGCCCTCGCGCACGACGACGAAGGCCTTCAGGCGCTGGCCGAACTTCTCGTCGTCCACGCCGATCACCGCCGCCTCCTCGATGCACTCGTGGTCGGCGAGCAGATCCTCGACCTCGCGCGGGAAGACGTTCTCGCCGCCGCTCACGATCATGTCGTCGTCGCGGCCGTCGATGAACAGCCGGCCGCCCTCGTCGATGTGGCCGACGTCGCCGCTCGACATCAGGCCGTCGACGAAGTCCTTGTGGCCGCCGCCGGTGTAGCCCTCGAACTGCAGCTCGTTGCCGACGAAGATCCGGCCGGTCTCGCCCTGCGGCAGCTCCTTGCCGTCCGGGTCGAGGATCTTCAGCACCGTCCCGCGCGGCGGCTTGCCGGCGGTGCCCGGCGCGGCGCGCAGGTCCTGCGGCGTGGCGATCGAGGCCCAGGCGACCTCGGTCGAGCCGTAGAGGTTGTAGAGGACGTTCCCGAACGCGTCCATCACGCGCGTGGCCAGCTCGCCCGGCAGCGCGCTGCCCGACGCGGCGATGATCCGCAGCGAGGACGTGTCGTACTTCTTGATCGTCTCCTCGCCGAGCTCCAGCGTCCGCTGGAGCATCACGGGGACGACGACGAGCGCGGTGCAGTTGTGCTGCGCGACGTCGCTCAGCACCGCCTCGGGGTCGAACTTGCGCCGCAGCACGAACGTCGAGCCGAGGATCAGCCCGAACATCATGTGCGCGTAGCCCCACGTGTGGAAGAGCGGCGCGGCGATCATCGTCGTCTCGCCGCTGCGCAGCGGGATCCGGTCGAAGAGCGCGGCGGTCGGGTCGACGTTGTCGGGCTGCTTGCGGTTCGCGCCCTTCGGCGTCCCGGTCGTGCCCGACGTGAGGATGATGACCTTGCCGGACTTGGCCGGCGGCTGGTGGTCGGAGCGGTCCCCGCGCGCGATCAGGTCCTCGAGGATCTCGATGCCCTCGGGCTTGTCCGGGCCCTCGAACCACGCGATGTACTGCTTGAGCTGCTTCGCGCCGTCCGCCACCATCTCGGCGAACTCCTCGTCGTAGACGATCGCGGCGGGCTCCTCGCGCTTGATCACGTCGGCGATCTGCGGCGCGGCGAAGGCGGTGTTGAGGTACAGGACGTCGGTGCCGAGCTTCGAGCAGGCGGTCGTCGCCTCGATGAAGCCGCGGTGGTTGCGGCAGAGGATCGCGACCCGCGAGCCGGCGCCGATGCCCTGCTTCTTGAGCTCGTTCGCGAGCGCGTTCGTGCGCTGGTGGACCTCCTGGAAGGTCAGCGTCCCGAGCTCGTCGACGATCGCGGTGTCGTGCGGGGCGCGGATCGCGCCGCTCGTGTAGCCGGCCGCCGGCGTCGGCCCCCAGCGGTGCAGGGCGAGGGCGATGCCCGGGAGCTTGTCCGGCCGGGTGGGACGGATGACCCCGGCCTGGGCGAGCGTCTTGGCCACGAAGAGCTTCTGGTTGACCTGGTCCAGGAGGTTCACAAGCGGGTCATATCACTTGCTCGGCAGGCGCAGCGCCGGTGGCACCTCGCCGCTCTCGATCATGCGGCGGATCTCCCCCGCTTTCCGGGGGTTGAGGAAGACGTGCCGCTGGCCGACGGAGGGCTTCTCGGAGAGCAGCTCGGCGTCGATCAGCGCCTCCCCCACGGCGTCCGCGAGGCTGCGGTCGTTCCCCGCGAACCCGCGCGCGAGGTGGGCGAAGTCGGTGTGGTAGCCGCCCCACTTGCCCATGCCGTCCAGGCGCTGGAGGATCCGGCGGGCGACGCGCTTGGCCGGGTCGGGGTCGTCGTGGGGCCTTGCGACCTCGCTCCGCGGCTCCAGCAGCGTGAGGACCTGGCGCTCGGTCTCCTCGTCGGGGTCGGCGGGGTCGCCCTGCAGCCGGGCGACCGCCTCGGCGACGCGGAGCGGGTGGGTCGGGCCGATCGGCGGCTTGGCGTCGTCGGGGTCGAGCAGGGCGTCGGGGAGGGCGACGGCGTGGGCGCGGAGGCGGTCGACGCTCTGCAGCGCCTCGTCGAACGCGATCTGGGCGAGCATCGGGTCGCCAGGCGCGCCGAGGGTGAGCGTGAGGTGGCCGCCGAGGTCGGCGGCGGTGAGCTTCAGGCCTTCCGGCGTGGCCGGCGGCGGGAGCTCGCACGCCTGCTGGAGCGCGCCGACCGCGGCGGCGACGACCCGCCACGCGCGCTCCTCGATCACCGCGGCGTCGGCGCGGAAGGTGGTGGCGACGGGGAGCGCGGCCGCGAGCGCGCCGTCCTCCGCGCACGTGCCGAACGCCACGACGACCGGGTCGTCGTAGCCGGAGCGCTTGCGTTCCAGCTCGGCCGCGCCGCGCTGGAGCTCCTGCCCGAGCAGGTCGCGCAGGCGCGCGGGCGCGGCGATGCCGTCGTCGAGGGCGTCGGCGAGAGCGCTCATGGGTGCAGGAGATCGGTCATTCCGTCAGGTCCGCACCCTACGGTGCCTGACCAGACGTCATGGAAGCTGCAACCACTCTCCCCTTCTCCCGCTGCCGCACGTTCAACGGCGAGCTGCTCGTCGACGGCCTCCGCGTGGACGACGAGGCCGTCGTCGCGCTGGTCCACGAGCGTGAGCGCCGCGGCGAGCCGGTCGACCGGCTCGTCCGGCAGATGCTCGAGATCGGGGGTCGCGTGCTCTCCCGCGAGGAGACCGGTCAGCAGGCCGAGTTCGTCCGGGCGGAGTTCGAGCGGGCCGCGCGCGACCTCGACCGCGACTTCGTCGAGCGGGCGCGGAAGGTCGCCGAGCGGCTGGACGCGAAGGTCGACGAGGCGTTCGGGCCCGAGCACGGCCACGTCTCGCGCGCGCTGGCGCGCCACTTCGGCGACGAGTCGTCCTCCGCGGTCCAGCACCGCGTGCGCGCCGTCCTGACCGAGGTCCAGGCGCAGATGCGCGACGACCTGCGCAAGACGCTCAGCTCCGACACCGCCGACAACCCGATCGTCGCGATCCAGCGGGCCACGCTCGCCGCGATGAAGACGAACGCCGACCAGCAGGGCGAGCACCTGCGGACGATGAACGAGCGCCTGGAGGCGATGCGCCTGGAGATGGCGTCGCTGAAGGCCGAGAAGCAGCGCCTCGAGGAGGTCGCGGCGGAGGCCGAGCGCGGGACGGCGAAGGGCCGCACGTACGAGGAGTCCGTGTACGAGGCGATCGACGCGATCGCGCTCGCGCAGGGCGACGACTGCGACGCGGTCGGCGACATGCCCGGCGTCGGCGGCAAGAAGGGCGACGTCGTCGTGGCGATCGACGCCTGCGCCGGCCCGGCCCGCGGGCGGATCGTCTTCGAGGCCAAGAACTCGCAGCTGCCCAAGAAGCGCGCGCTGGCCGAGCTGGACGAGGCGATGGCGGCGCGCGGCGCCGACTACGGCGTCTTCGTCGTGCCGGCCGACGAGAAGCTGCCCGCGCGGACGAACCAGCTGCGCGAGTTCAACGGCGACAAGCTCTTCGTGGTCTTCGACCCGTCCGACGACGCCTCGCGGCTGCCGCTGGAGGTCGCGTACTCGCTGGCCCGGGCGCGCGTGCTGATGACCAAGGGCGCGGACGGCGAGCTGGACCTCGACGCGGTGCGCGGCGAGGTCGAGCGCGCGGTCGGCGCGATGGAGGACGTGCGGCGCGTCAAGCAGCAGCTCACGCACGCCACCTCCGGCATCGAGCAGGCCCGCTCGATCCTCGACACGATGGCCGCGGGCGTCCGCGGCCACCTGGCGGAGATCGACGCGCTCCTGCGCGCCGCCGAGGACGCGGCCGACGAAGCCGCCGCCGCGGCCTGAAGCCGCGGTATCGCTCGCCTCCTACGGGCGGGCGGAGGCGAGCGCGAGCCGGGTTCCGTCGGGCGACCAGGCGATGCCCGTGATGGTCGAGCGCGTGCTCGCCCGGACGAGCTCGCGCGGCGGCGCGCTCGCGTCGGCGGGCATGACCAGCAGGCTGGGGCCGCGGGTCGCGGGCTCATCGCCTGAGAGCTCGTCGGACGGGTCGTACACGTACGCCAGCGTGCGGCCGTCGGGCGACCAGGCGAGGAACCGCAACGCGTACGCGGCGTCCTGGTTGCGGGGCCCGTCGGCCACGATCGGCAGCCTCGGCCCACGTCCGGTGGCAGCGTCGACCACGGCCACGCCGTCCTCGCTGCCGTACGCCAACCGCGTGCCGTCGGGCGACCATGCGAGCGGGCCGTGGACCTTCCGGCCGAGCGCGGGCACGCGGCGCAGCGCGTGGGTGCGCAGGTCGACGACGCGCGCGGCGTCCGGGACATCGACGCCGGCGCTGAGGGTGAGCTCGCCGCTGGGCGTGAAGCACTCCCCGTCCCCCGGGGTGTAGAGGTCGTCGACGCGTTGCAGGACGGTCCGCCCGGTCGCCGTGTCGAGCACGCGGGTGAGGTGGCCGTCGCCGCCCCGGGTCGTCTCGGTCACCGCCAGGTGGCGGCCGTCGCGCGACCAGCAGGGGCCCTCCTCCCGGCCGTTGACGATCGCCACGATGGACGACGGGGGGCCGGTGGGGCGCAGGCGCGCGCGGACGACGCCGGTCGCGACGTCCCGGACGACGAGCGGGACCGTGCGACCGGTGCGCGGATCGCGGTACCACGGCTCGGCGAAGAGCCGGCCGTCCGGGCTCAGGCGTCCGTCGCTCGCGCCGCCGACACGCCGGACACGGATGGCAGGCGAGCGGGCTCCGCTCGCCGGGACGCGGAGCAGCTCGGCCGGTGCGGGGGAGCTGGGGTCGTTGCGCAGGTACGTGACGCTCGCGCCGTCGTGCGCCCAGACGGGCTGCTCGAGGTCGACGTCGCCGCCGGAGCGCGCGAGGACGGTGCGCGGGCTGCCGTCCGACGGGACGATCTCGAGCTGGGCGGCGGCGCGGGCGGGTGTGGGCGCGGGCGCGGCAACGCCGGCCAGCGCCAGGCCGAGCAGGACGGTGCGCCGGATCATCGCCGGTACCGCCAGGTCGTGATCGCGATCCGCGCGCCGTCGGGCGACCACGCGAACGGTCCGAGATCGTCGCGGCGCGGGGAGACGAGCGCGCGGGGCGCGTCGAAGCGATCGGCCTGCACCACGGAGAGCGTCTGCGGCCCGTCGTCGCCGGTCGAGTCGTCGCCGCCGCCGGTCCGGAACGCCAGCGCGCGGCCGTCGGGCGACCACGCGAGCCCGTCCGTCCCGCCCACCGCGTACGACGGTCCCCACCCGGTGATCGGGTCGACGAGCGCGAGATCGCCGCCGGAGCCGATCGCGATCCGGCCGCCGTCGGGGCTCCAGACGGCGCTCTCGACGAAGCGGCCCCACGACGGCAGCGTCCGCGCCCCGCCCGTCTCGGCGTCCACGATCACCAAGCGGCGCCCGTTCCGCAGGAGCAGCCGGCGGCCGTCCGGCGCGAAGCACCGGGTGCTCGCCACGCCGCCCAGGCGCGTGCTGCGGCGCAGGAGCGTGCGCCCGCTCGGCACGTCGACCACGTGCACGGCGCCGTCGCGGCGCTCGGCGACCTCGATCGCGGCCCGTCGGCCGTCCGTCGACCAGCAGACCTCCGGCTCGCTCTCGTACAGGTCGTCCCCCTCGGCCCACTGCGGGACGGTGACGCGCACCGCACCGGTCGCGACGTCGCGCAGGACCATCCCGCCACGCCCGCTCGCCGTGCCCTCGTCGGTCAGCTCGGCGAGCGTCGTGCCGTCCGGGCTGAGCGTGGCGGTGTAGCCCGTGACGAGCGGCGATGCCGTCTCGGGCGCGCCACCGATCGCGGGATAGCGCAGGAGCTGCTTGTCGCCGCGGGTCATCGTCCGCCCTTCGCCGATGACGCTGAGCGTGCTGCCGTCGCGCGACCACGCCGGCCGGCCGAAGCCGTCGGACGACTCAGGAGCGCGGACGACGAGCGTGCGCGGGCCGCCGTCGACCGGGGCGATCTCCAGCGTGGCGCTCGAGGTGGGCGCGGCGGCGGCGGGCGCGGAGGTCAGCGCGAGCAGGGCGATGGTGGCGGCGAGGCGGCGCATTCGACCGCGCAGCTTGCCTCACCCGGGCGACGATCGCCGCGTCGATGGACCGACGTTCGGCGTCAGGGCGAGGGTTCGACGCGCGCGGACGTGCCGAGCGGCCCGCGCGGGAGGAGGCGCAGGACGAAGAGGAAGAGGATCGGGACGGCGGTCGTGAGCAGGAGGAGCTGCATCCAGGGCTGCTGCGCGTCGGTGCCGGCGCCGAGGGTGTGGACGAGGGCGAGGACGTAGACGAGGATCGTGGCCTTGTGGAGCTTGCGCCAGCGCTTCACGCCGATCCGCTTGCGGGCGTAGAAGCTGAGGCCGAGCAGCGCGGCGAGGTAGCCGGCGATGACGCCGAGGCCGGTGTACGCGGGCTCGTGCTGGCTCGCGAAGGGGACGGCGATGTCGGCGAGGGTGGGCCGCAGGAAGCCGTCGCCGAGGAGCAGGACGCCGTGGGCGGCGGTGGCGATCAGGCCGGCGAGGGCGGCGTGCTCGTGGACGGCGAGGAGGACGCGCGGCCAGCCGGGGCGGCGGGCGGCCTTGCCGCCGAGCGCGAGCCCGACGCCGACCGCGACCGTGATCGCGAGGAGGGCGGTGATGCCGGCGGCTCTCGAGGCGAGCCACCAGGCGTGGTCAGCGGGGGCGCTGGTCATCGCCGGACAACCTTTCCGTCGTCGAGGATCAGGACGGCTGCGCCCGGCGCGGCCCGCCCGCTGAGCAGCGCGACCTTCGCGCGGGTCTCGGCTTCGAGGACGGTCGTCGCGATGGCCGTGGCGCTCGTGACGCCGGTGTTGGCGGGGCGCTTCGTGGCCGGGTCGAGGAGGTGGTGCCCGCCGTCCCATGCGCGCGCGTGCGTCGCCGAGGTCGCGACGGCGCCACTTCGCACGCTCAGCCGCGCCGCGGGCTGTGCTGCGAACGGGTGCTCGACCTCGATCGTCTGCTCCGCCGCGTCGGTGCCGCCGACCCGCAGGTCGCCGCCGGCGTCGATCGCCCACCGCCGCGCGCCGGCGAGCACCTCGTCCGCCACGAGATCCGCCGCGTGCCCCTTGCCCGAGCCGCCCAGGTCGAGCCGCATCCCCACCGGCCGCCGGATCGTGTCATCCGTCACCTCGATCTCCCGCCACCGCTGTGCCGGATCCGGCCGCGCGGGGGCGGTGGGCCCTTTCGCTCTCGATATCCGTGACTCAAAGGGCCCACCGGCGAGCGAGCGGATGTAGCCGGCGCGCTCGAGCGCGTCGAGGAGGGTCGGGTCGACGAGGCCGCCGCTGGTGCGCGCGGCGATGAGCGCGGCCTCCACCGCTTGTCGGAGGAGCGCACTGGCCGGCACGGTCTCGCGCGGGTCGGCGTTCAGCGCGCACAGCTCGGAGTCCGGGCGGAAGCGGGAGAGCCGCCGGTCGTAGTCGCGGATCAGCGCCTCGGCCCGTGCCGCGCGCTCCTCCTCGTCGAGCGCGTCGACGATGACGCGGACGGTCGTGCCGAGCGCCGTGAAGCTGCGGTCGATCATGACGCGCGGGTGGTCAGCGGCGGAGGGGCTGGAGCCGGCGCGGGTGCGGATGCGGGCGCGGGCGCCGCTGCCGCCTG
>DATMVO010000069.1:0-7899 GCA_035563115.1 Solirubrobacteraceae bacterium | reverse complement strand
CCGGTGACGGACGACACGGCGCCGGAGCGGCGAGCCGCCCGGGCGCCGCGCGCGTGCGGGTGCGTCAGGCGGTGCCGTTGCCGGCGGCGACGGTGTCCTGACCGGCCTCGGCGCCCGCGTCGGCGACGTCGTCCAGGCCGGCGGCGCCCTGCGGCTCGACCCGCGACTTGTCCGCCAGCGGGCCCTCCGTCGCCAGGTACGAGCCGGCGACGCCCGCGGCGACGGCGAGCAGCGCCCACTTCGCGCCCTTGAACTCGGGGAACAGCGCGGCGTCGACGGAGAGCTTGCCCGGGCCCTGATCGGCGAGCGCCGCAACGGCCGCGATGAGGACCGCGTTGTACTCGTAGCCGCCCTCGGTCACCCACGGGCCCTTGCTCCCGTGGACCTTCCGGATCGCGGTGACCATCGTGCTCGTGACGAGCGTCGTCGCCACCGGCGTCAGCGCGCCCGCGGTCAGCAGCACGCCCGCGCCGAGCTCCGCCGCCCCGGCCGCGGTCGCATGCCGCTTGCCCGGCCGCAGCCCGAGCGACTCGAAGAAGCCACCCGTCCCCTCGATCCCGTGCCCCCCGAACTTCCCGAACAGCTTCTGCGCGCCGTGCCCGATGAAGAACGGCCCGATCGTGCCGCGTACGGCGAGTGCTCCGATGCCCATGGTGCGTGTGCCTCCAGCGAAGTTCTTGGTCTTCCCGTCCCAAGGGTGCTCATTGCGCACGCAACCGAAACGCGGTGACGCGCCGCGAACGGGTTCGCCCTCTACGCCGCGAGCGCGCGGGAGAGCCGTTCGGCCACGCCGACGGCCCACTCGCCGCCGCCGGTGAGGGCGTGCTCGTCGGCCATGTGCCGCTCGAGGGTCCGCGCCGCCGGCGTACCGGGATCGGCCAGCGCCTCCCGCATCCACCGCAGCGCCGCCCGCGGCTCCTTCCCCTTGGCCGCCCGCAGCGCGGCGAGAGCGGCCGGATCGCCGAGACACGCCGCAGCGAGCATCACGGTGTCGACGCGGTCCCGTTGACGCCGATCCGCGCGGGCCCGTACGCCGCTGGCCGTCAGCGCGCCCTTCATGACGAACGCCGCGTCCAGGGTCGGCAGCGGCAGCTCGAGCTCGGTCCCGTCGTTGCCATCGACGAACTCGACGGTGACGAAGGACGGCCCGCGCGCGAGGCCGTAGGCGAGCCCGGGCGCGGCGAGGGTCGTGACGCCCTTCTCGAGGACCGGGGGCTCCTCGCGCGACGCGCCCTTGGCGACGAAGACGTCGACCAGCAGCGGCGCCCCGCCGAGGTCCTTCTTGAACCGGAAGCCCTCGTCGCCCGGGAGCGGGCGGTAGTCCTGCGCCTCCAGCATCGGCCTGATCCGCTCGCTGCGCGCGGTGAGGCCGAGCCCGCTGCGGTCGATCCCGAGATCGATGTCGGCCGTCGCGCGCGGCGGCAGATCCTCGACCGGTCGCAGATGGAGCCAGACGCGCGCCATGAGCCCGCCGACCAGCAGGACGTTGCCGCGCAGATCGGCGAACAGCGGCTGAAGATCCACGAGCCCCTGGACGAGCAGCCTGTCGGCCGGCCCGGCCACGCCGATGACCGCGCGCTCGCTCAAAAGCCGAGGACCTGCGCGCGGACGTGCTCGGCGGCCTCGCGGGCGCGGCTGCGCTCGCGGTGCATGTCGACGTACAGCTGGTGCGGCGCCACGAGCGGCAGGCCGTCGCGCACCTGCGCGAAGTCGCCGACGCCCTCGTCGACGAGGTCGACGACGACCTGCCCACTCGCGCGCAACGGCCGGTCCGGCAGCGCGGCGGCAACACGCCGGCGATCCCAGGCGGCACGGTCGACGCAGTGGACCAGCGCGTTCGCCGCGGACAGGTGCGGCGCGTAGAGCTCCGCGGCCAGCTCCCCCGAGACGACCGCCGCTCCGCCCAGGATGTCCACGATCGCCTCGACCGCGCCCCGGACGTCACCCGCGATCGGCAGCTGCACCCGTTCGCCGGCCCGGCGCGCGGCCTGTCCCGCCCACGCGTCGAGCAGCGAGCCCGGATCCGCCACGACGTACGCCTTGCCGTCGCGCTCGACGAACCCCGCGTCGACGAGCGCCCCGAGGATCCGGTGCACCGTGCCGGGGTGCATGCGGCACGCCTCGGCGACGTCGGCCAGACGCCACGCGCGCGCGGGTTCGGCGAGGAGCGCCCGGGCGACGCGACTGGCCTTGCGCGCGAAGGGCGAGATGCCGGAGGACGACGCCGACTGCGCGGCGTCCTGACGCCGGGCGCTCGACTCGGTCTGCGGCGGGACGACGTAGACGAAGCCGGGACCGACGAGCCGCCCACGCCCCTCCAGATCGAGGTACCCGACGCCCAGCTCGCGCGCGGCGTCGTCCAGCCCCCGCGATGCGCGCTCCACCAGGACCACGTCGACCCGCGGCCGCGTGCCGAGCAGGCGTCTGAGCCCCGACGGGTACCGGAGCGCGAGCGCCTCCGCGCGCGCGCGGAACCGGTGTCCGCCGTCGCCGTGGACGAGCAGGAGCGCGCTCCGGTCGTCGATCGGCTCGAGGTCGAGCGCCAAGCCGCCCTCGAGGACGGGCGGGTCCGCGGCGAAACGCTTGAGCAGGTTGTGCTTCTCTAACGACATTGCCTTGCAAGGCAACTGTACCTCTGGAGGCAATTTTGCGACGGAGGATCCCGTGCACACCGCTATATCTCGTCAGAAAATTGCCTTAGAAGGCGTTTTGCCTTGCAAGGCAAAACGCTTCTTGAGGCAAAACTTACCGCTGGAGGATCTCGCAGGGGCGGAGTTAGCGGCCGGAGCGGGTGCGGGTGGTCTTGCGAGCCGGGGGGCGGGAGGTGAGGCCGCCCGGGGCGGCTTCGCCGACCTGGGGGTACTTGGAGGACTTGCCGCCGAAGGTGATCGGGCCCTGGACGTGGCAGCCGGGCGAGCCGGAGGAGGGCTCCTTGGGGCCGTTCGTCGGCGCGCAGTCGTAGGACGGCGGCGTGAGGTACTTCTTCGCCTGGTCGTTGCCGAAGAGCAGCGCGTCCGGCGCGAAGTAGGCGTTGCCGCGGTTGGTGGGGGTGCGGTTCTCCGCTGGCAGCGACTGGTCGCCGAACATGAGCATCTGCGGCAGCGCGTGGCCGTTGGTCTGCTCCTGGCCGGCCGGCGGGGTCAGGCGCGTGCCCGCCGCGTTGGCACCGATCGAGATGAAGTTCGTGACGGTCGTCTGGTACAGCTCGAGGAACTCGAGCACCGGGTTGAGCTGCTGCAGCAGCGGCCCCACCGACTTCAGCGTCGGGTCCAGCTCGCGGAGCACCCGCTCCAGCGCCGGAAGCCCCTCCTCGCCTGCCGCGATCAGCGCGGGGAGGTCGCCGAAGAGCCGCTCCGCGTCGGGGGCGAGCGTGGCGAGCGACCGCAGCGTCGGCTGCGCGTCCTCCAGCACCGGCTCGGTCTCCTTCAGGAGCGGCTCGGTGTCCTTGGCGAACCGCTCGAGCCGCCGCAGCGTCGTGCGCGACTCGTCGAGGAACGTCGGGAAGATCCGGATCGCCTCGCTCAGGCGCTCGCGCCGTGACGAGATCGTCGACAGCACCTGGTCCGAGCGCACGATCGTCCGCTGCAGCGCGCCCGCGTCGCGGTTCAGCGCGTCGAACGTCGTGCCCGTGTCGCGGATCACCGCGGCCAGCGTGTCGCGCCGCCGGTTGAGCACGTCCACCAGCGTCTGCGCCCCGTCGGTGAACCGCGGCAGGTTCCCGAGCGCGTCGTTGAGATCCTCCTCGCGGCCCCGCGTCGCGTCGGCGGACACGGCCTGCCACTTCTGCAGGGCGCGACGCGTCGGCTTGTCGAACGTCGACAGCAGCTCGTCGAACTCGACCGCCTCCGCCACCCGCCCGTTGCGCAGCTTCCCGCCCTCGGGGAGCGGCTCGCCGCCCTTCTTGCCGAACGTCAGCTCCACGTACGTCTCGCCGAGCAGCGTCTTCTGCCGCAGCAGCACCCGCGAGTCCTGCCGGATCGGCGCGTACTGCTCCTCCAGCTCGATCGTCGCCAGCGTGCGACGACCGCCCGGGTCGAGCTCGCGCTTGACGACCTTGCCGACGTTCACGCCGGCAACGCGCACGTCGGCCTGGTTGGCCAGCGTCGCCGCGTCGGGGAACGCGACCTGGAAGCGATAGCCCTTCGGCTGCAGCGGAACCGGCCCGCCGAACGCCAGCCACAGGAACATCAGCAGGCCGAAGCACGACAGCGCGAACCCGGCGATGATCGCCATCCGCAGCGGGGAGATCCGGTCCTTCGGCATCCTCTACTTCCCCTCCTTCGAGGCCGCGGCACCGCCGACGACGGGCGGCTTGAGCCCGAGCGGGAAGAGGTCCTGCAGCGGCTTGGGCAGCGACTTGACCAGCCCCTCGAGGTCGATCGACGTCGTCTCCGGGTTGCCGCACGCGGTGGCGAGGATCGGCGACAGGTTGAGCCCGAACTCCGCCAGCGGGTTGTCGTTGACCAGCGAGGTGAGCGTCCCGCACGTGCCGGTGAGGAAGATCGGCCGCATCGGCCCGTTCGCGTCCTCGACGTTCTGCAGGTTGACGCTCTGGTGGAAGAGCCAGGCGAGCCAGAAGAGGAAGCCCTCCTCGCGGTTCGACGCCTCCGGCCCCTGCGCTCCGTCAGGGTTCGAGGTGAGCATGTTGAAGAACCGGTTCGCCACCCGCGCCGAGCGGTTGACCTCGGGGATCGTCTGCGACAGGTCGGTCGCGGCCGGCGCGAGGTCGGTCACGAGCGGGCGCGCCGCCTTCGCGAACGGCCGGATCTCCTTCTCCACCACGGGGGTCGTCGCCTTCGCGAACGGCCGCAGGCGCTCGTTGGCGTCGTCGAGCCGCCGCACCGCCGGGACCAGCTCGCGCGTCAGCGGGCGCAGCTCGCGGGCGAACGGCCGCACCGCGTTGAGCGTCCGCGTCGCCTTGCGCAGCGTCGGCGGCAGCTCCTTCAGCGACTCCTGGAGCCGGTCGTCCTCGGACGCGAACGCGGTGAACGTCGCGGCCGACGTATCGACGAGCTGCGCGAGCGCGTCCGGGTCCTTCGCCAGCTCGCCGTTGATGTCGGCGATCGAGGTCACGAGCCGCCGCAGCGCGCGGTGCTCCTGCCCGACGGCGGTGTTCACGCGGCGCAGGTCCGCGGCGGTCGGCTCGAAGCGGCGGAAGAGCTCGGCGAGGTCGCTGCCGCGGTCGTCCAGGCCCGAGCCGGCGCCCTCGGCGAGCAGCACGAGGTAGTCGCGCGTCCGCTCGTCCAGCGTCGACAGGATCTCGTCCAGGTCGACGTCGGTCGTCGTGTTGCGGACCGGGATCGTGAAGTCCTCACCTGCGGGCTTCGCGTCGCGCGAGCCCGGCAGGATCTGGATGTACATGTCCTTCAGCGGCGTGCGCGGGCGGAGCATCGCCTTCGCGTCCTCGCGGATCAGGCCCTTGTTCTGCTTCTCGATGTCCACCGCGACGCGCGCACGGCCCTCCTTCAGCGTCACGCCGGAGATGAGGCCGATCTTCACGCCCGCGACCTGCACGCTCTGCCCCTGGCCCGGCGTCACCGCCTGCGCGTTCTCCAGGTCGACGTACATCCGCACCGGCTTGTCCTGCCACGGGAAGCGCAGGTTCTGCTGGCCGAGGATGTAGCCGCTGACGACCGCCGCGAGGACGATCAGGCCGAAGATCGTCGCGACGGGGCGCCAGAACTTGACGAGGATCCGCTTCACTTGCCGGCCACCTGCTTCGCGGTCGCGTCCTGGTCGACGACCTTCGTCGGGTTGCCGCTGACGAGGTTCTGCACCTGCGTGAGCGCCATCGCGACCGCCCGCGCCGCCTGGGTGCGCGCGTCCGCCGCCGCCGAGCCGGTCTGCTTGGAGCGCGGCGGCACGCCCGGGATCGTGTTGAGGTTCGGCAGCTCCTGCGTCTCGCACGGCGTGTCCGGCCGGTACGGCGGGATGGAGCGGTCCGGCGGAGGGTTGACGCCGAGGACGGGCTGGAGCGCGGTGCCGAAGAGGCCGTTGCCGAGGTCGAGCGTCTCCGCCCCGCCCTGGCCGAGCACCTTGAACCACTGGCCGTTGGCGTCGAAGGAGCGGCTCTCGCCCGCCAGGCCGGGGAGGAACTTGCCGGCCTCCTGGAAGACGGGGCCGGATGCGGGGTGCGCCTTGTCCGGCACGGTCAGGCGGCCGAACGGGACGAGCACCTCGCTCGTGCACGACGCGAGCGGGCGGATCTCCTCAAGGAGCGGCACCGTGTCGCGCGAGAGCCGTGCGAGCGGCGGGGCCGACGTCCGCAGGTCCGCGGCGAGCCCGCGCAGCTCCTCCGGCCCGACGAGCCCGCGCAGCTGGACGGCGAGCGGGATGAGCGCGCGCGACGTCTCGGGCGTCGACTGCAGGCCCGGCCGGATCTCGCGCGCCAGCCGCCGCACCGACGGGAAGGAGGCGTTGAGGTCACGCAGCGCCGGCAGCGCCTCGCGCATCGTGTCCGGCAGCTCACGGATCGTCGCGCGCAGGTCGCCGTCGGACTCGGCGAACGCCGCCATGGTGCGGTTGAAGTCGGTCACCAGCGTCTGGAGCCGCTGCGGGTTGCGGTCGATCGCCGCGGCGACGTCGCCGGTGTCGTCGATGACGCGCCCCAGGTCGCCGGGCCGCTGGCCGAGCAGCGCCTCCGACACCACCGCTGTCCACCGGTACGCGCCCGGCTGGTCCTCGAGCGAGCGGTTGAAGGCCTGCGGCGCGCCCGCCTCCTGCGCGTTCCCCAGCTCGGTGAACGTCGTCTTGAGCTGCTCGCGGACGTCGGTCCGCAGCGCCTTGAGCACCTGATCGAGCTGCACCGGGTTGCCGGTGCGCGTGACGGGGATCGTGTCACCGTCGGTCATCTCCTCGCCGCCGGGCGTGCCGGGCGAGAGGTCGATGAAGAAGTTGCCCTCCAGGAAGATCCGCGGCCGGATCATCGCCCGCGCGTCGTCCTTGATCGGCTTGCCCTTGTCGAGGATCGCCATCGTCACGGTCGCGGTCCGCGAGCCGGGCTTGGTGTGCTCGATCTTGCGCACCTCGCCGACCTCGACGCCCGCGATCCGCACCGGCGAGCCGGGCCGCATGCCGCTCGTGTCGCGGAACGCGGCCTTGATCTCGTACGGCTCGTTGACGTACGGGATGTCCTTCGTGAAGCCGAAGTAGACCGCCACGACGAGCACGACGAGCAGGAGCACGCCGGCCTTCCAGGGGGCGATGCCGCGCTTCCTCACTTGCCCGCCACCTGGGGTGCGAGGCCGGTCGGCTCGGCGCTGAAGGTCTGTCCCTCGGGGACCTTCGGCTTGCCGGAGTACGTCGGGCCCTGGTTGCCGGGCGTGCGCGCGCTGACCGCGATGTTGAGGTCGGGCCGGAAGCCCTCGGGCGCCAGGCGCCGCGGGAAGCCGCGCTGGCCGGTCTCGCAGTCGGCGTTGCCGTTCTCGTCCACCGCGCGGCCGTACGGCTGCGCGTGGAGGTTGACGCTGTCGCCGAGCGTGCCGATCCCGGGCAGCGTCGGCAGGTTCGGGCCGCCGTTGGCGGGCTCGCTCGCCCCGAACGTGGCGGGCCCGTTGGGCTGCAGCGGGTTCGACAGCTTCACGAGGATCCGCTGGACCGTGCCGGTGTCGACCTCCTCCGAGATGTGGTCGGAGAGGTACGTCCACCAGTAGTTCCAGTAGTTGCAGACGGTGACGTGCGGGCCGAGGTAGCGGAGCATCGGATCGAGCGTGTCGACCGTGTCGGTGAGCCCGCGCAGCGCGGGCGCGGTCGAAGGCGCCGTCGCGACCTCGCGCAGCGTGCGGGGCGAGCGGGCGATGGTCTGGTCGAGCGAGCGCGGGCTCTCCGACAGCGCGTCGAAGACCTCCGCGCCGGCGGTGAAGCCGTGCGACAGCTCCTCGGCCACCGGGAGCGCGATCG
>DATMVO010000068.1:0-4549 GCA_035563115.1 Solirubrobacteraceae bacterium | reverse complement strand
CGACACGCCGCTCGAGCGCGTCCGCGCACGGCGCCCGCACGCCGGCGCGCGCGACCCGGAGCTGGTGCACGACGAGTACGCGGTGACCGTCGAGGACACCGGCCACCTGCGCCTCTGGCGCTTCCAGGCGCTGCTCGTCGGCGAGGACGCCCGGCCGCGCGAGGTGCTCGTCCCTGGGCGCCCGCAGCACTCGGCCGGCGTGGTCGAGGAGCGCCCGTTCGACCATGCCGACGCCGCACGCGCGGCCGAGCAGCTCGCCGACCTGCAGGAGCGCGCCGCCGCCCTGGAGGCCGAGGCGCGCGACCAGGCGCGGCGCAGGCTCGCGGAGGCGCACGAGCACGGCGAGCTGGCGGAGGACATCGCGACGACCGCCGCCGCGCTGCGGCACCTCACGGGCCAGTAGGCGGCCCGGGCGCGGCGGGCTAGTCGCGCGGGGCGAGCCGCGCGAGCAGGAGCCCGCAGAGCGCGCCGATCACGATGCCCGCGCCGGTCGCGAGCGCGCTGACCTCGTCGCGCGCCAGCGGCATCAGCGCGAGCAGCGCGAAGAGGACGGCGACGCCGATCATGTCCGCGTCGTCATCGTCGTCGCCCCGCCGGCGCCGGGCCAGCAGCACCGGGACCGCCCAGGCGCAGAGCATGCCGAGCGCGCCGCCGCTGGCGCCGATCGCGTACGCGTCGCCCTCCAGCGCCTTGACGACCGCCATGCCGCCGGACGCGGCGAGCAGCCACACGAGCACCACGACGACCGGGCCGTGCCGGCGCTCCAGCAGCCAGCCGAAGAGACCGAGCGAGCCGAGCGCGGCGAACTGGTACCAGCCGCCCGCGTTGAGGAACGGCGCCAGGATGACGCCCCACCACTCGCCGAGCGGGTCGAGGATCCAGCGGATCGCCTCGTCCTCGAGCGGGATCGCGGCCAGCCACCACAGCGCGCCGATCGCGACGAGCACGATCGTGGCCCAGGGCTTGCGCGTCTCGTCGCCGCGGATGCCCGGGATCTCCCCCGTCCGCAGCGGACCGAGCCCGGGCTTGGGCGGCTTGCGGCGCCGCTCGCTCTTGGCCTTGCCCTTGGGGGGCGCGCCCTCGCGCTCGATCTTCGGGGCCCGCTTGCGCAGCCGCTGCCCGCAGTACGGGCACTCGGTGATGTACGGGCTCACCTGAGACCGGCAGTTCTTGCAGACGACGAAGAGCTCAGGACCCGAGGCCATGTTCCCTCATCGTAGACCCCGCAGCTAGCGGGGGAGCGTCGCTTCCACGATCTCCGCCATGACCTCGCGCAGGTCCCGGTTCGCCTCGTACACGACGCGCTGCCGGTGGGCGCCCGTCCCGCGCGCGAGGAGGTCCTCCACGCCCTCCAGCGCGTCCTCCGCGCCGAGGTCCTGCGCGTGCTCGCGCAGCCGGTCGAGCAGGCGCCGGACGAGCGCCTTCGTCGTGACGCGATCGTTGGTCGGGAGGTCGACCAGCTCGCCGTCCAGCCCGTGCCGGGCGGCCAGCCACTTGTTCTCGTCGATCATCTCCCACGGGTAGTCGGAGAGCTCGGTGCCGGCCTCGAAGTGCTCGGCCAGCTCCTTGGCCATCGCCTGCGTCAGCGCGGCCAGGCCGACCGTGTGCTCCAGCCGCGTCTGCGAGTCGCACGCGCGCACCTCGACCGTGCCGAACTTCGGGTGCGGGCGGACGTCGTACCAGAGGTACGTGGGGTCCGCCATCACGCCCGACTCGATCATGAAGTTGATCCGCCGCTCGTAGTCGGCGAAGTCCTTGTACCAGGGCGGGATGCCGACTCGGGGGAACTGGCGGAAGACCGGCATGCGGCTGGACTGCAGGCCGGTCGCGTCCGCCCGCCAGAACGGCGAGTTGGCGCTGAGCGCCATCAGCACCGGGACGTGGACGCGCATGCCGTTGGCGACGTGGATCGCCTTGTCGGGATCGTCGATCCCGATGTGCACGTGCATGCCGAAGATGAGCTCCTGGCGCGCGACGAAGCGCAGCGCCTCCACGAGCTCGCGGTACCGCGGCCGGGCCACGATCCGCTGCTCCTCCCACAGCGCGTAGGGGTGCGTGCCGGCCGAGCCGATGGCCAGGCCCTTCGCCGTGGCGACCTCGCACGCGTGCTTGCGCAGCCGCGTGAGCTCCCTGCTCGCCTCGGGGATGTCCGCGCACGGCGGCGTCGCGATCTCGAGCACCGACTCCATGAGCTCGGGCCTGATCTGGTCGCTGGCGTCATCGGCGAGCAGCTGCTCGATCGCGTTGACGAGCTCGTAGGTCTCGGCGTCCACGATCATCAGCTCTTCCTCGATGCCGATCGTGAAGCCCTTCGAGGTGAAGTTCTGGTGCATCCGCGCGGCGGAGCGTACCCGGGTAACGTCCCGCATATGGCCACGACTGCTGAGATGACGACCTCCCGGCTCGAGGAGCTGCTGGGCGATGACGCCCAGTCCCTCCTCCAGCACACGTCGACGACGGTCCCCAAGGAGCAGCTGCACCTCCCCGGTCCGGACTTCATCGACCGCGTCTTCACCGACACCGATCGTCCGACGACCGTGCTGCGGAACCTGCAGTGGCTCCACTCCTCGGGCCGCCTCTCCGGCACCGGCTACGTCTCGATCCTCCCGGTCGACCAGGGCATCGAGCACTCGGGTGCTGCGTCGTTCGCGCCCAACCCCATCTACTTCGATCCCGAGAAGCTCGTCGAGCTCGCCGTCGAGGGCGGCTGCAACGCGTTCGCCTCGACGCTCGGCGTCATGGGCGCGGTGAGCCGCAAGTGGGCCCACAAGTTCCCCTTCATCGTCAAGCTGAACCACAACCAGCTGCTGACGTATCCGAACGAGTTCGACCAGATCATGTTCGCGTCGGTCCAGCGCGCGTACGAGCTGGGCGCGGCCGGCGTCGGCGCGACGATCTACTTCGGCTCCGAGCAGTCCTCGCGGCAGATCGTCGAGGTCGCGCGCGCGTTCGAGGAGGCCCACCGCCTCGGCATGTTCACCGTCCTGTGGTGCTACCTGCGCAACCCGGACTTCAAGATCAACGGCACCGACTACCACCTCGCCGCGGACCTGACCGGCCAGGCGAACCACATCGGCGTGACGATCGAGGCCGACATCATCAAGCAGAAGCTGCCGGAGACGAACCGCGGCTTCGAGGCGGTCAGCTCGCTGAACACGGGCTACGGCAAGACCCACAAGCTCGTCTACGACAAGCTGACGACCGACCACCCGATCGACCTCACCCGCTGGCAGCTCGTCAACTGCTACATGGGCCGCGCCGGCCTCATCAACTCCGGCGGCGCGTCGGCGGGCGAGACCGACCTGACCGAGGCGGTCAAGACCGCGGTCATCAACAAGCGCGCGGGCGGCATGGGGCTCATCTCGGGCCGCAAGGCGTTCCAGCGGCCGATGGACGAGGGCATCGCGCTCCTCCACGCGATCCAGGACGTCTACCTCTCGCCCGAAGTCACCGTGGCGTAGCGCTTCCGCGCTCTCACGTCGTCGTGCTTCGCGAAGGCCCGCTCCGGCGGGCCTTGGCCGTTCGTGGGCGGACCGGGGAGACATGCCGCGCAACCTTCCTCGTGCGGACGCGTTGGAAGGGGCATGCGCGCCCCGTCCGTCGCCGCCGTCGCGTCCGCGGCGCTCCTCCTCGCCCCCGCCGCCGCACCGGCCGACGCGCCCAAGGTGGGGACGACGCCCGTCCCGGTCACCGACCTCGCCGACGGCACCGGACTCACCGCGCCGAGCGCGCACCGGGGGACGGTCGTCGCGTCGCGTGCGGTCCCGGGCGGGTGGGAGCTCGTGGCCAAGACGCCGGACGGGCCGCTGAAGGCGCTGCCGGGCGTCCCGCGCCGCTCCGTGCCGTTCGACGCCGACGCGGGCCCGGATACGCGCGGGCGCACCGTCGTCGTCTTCTCGCGGTGCCGGACGGAGGGCGAGATGGCCGGGGCGCTCCCGACGGTCGACCGCTCCGACGCGCGCGGCTGCTCGCTCCACGTCGCGCCTGCGGACGGCAGCGCCCCGCCGCGGCGGCTGGCGCTGCGGGGCGCGCGCGGCCTCTCGCTGACCACCCCGTCGATCTGGCGCGGGCAGATCGCCGCAGCAGCCGGCCCCACGCCCGCGCGGCGGACCGCCCGCGTGCTCCTCTGGCGCGACGTGGACCGCGCGCCCCGGCGGCTGCACGGCGGCACGCCCGCCGGTGCGACACGCTGTGTCGCCGCCTGCAGCACGGCCCCGTCCGCATCGGTCGACGCGCTCGACCTCGGCCCGCGCACCGTCGCGTTCCTGTGGCGGCTGACGAACGCGACCGTCGGCATCGGGCCGGCCGTGGAGGCGCGCTGGAGCCCGCTCGACGGAGGGCGCGGCAACCAGTCGACGGCGGCGCTGGGCTACATCTCGGGCGCCTGCGGCTTCCGGCAGCCGCTCGGCGTGTCGGCGCTGCGGTCGCGGCCCGGGCTGCGGACCGTGCTCGCCCAGTCGGCGTGCGCGGAGCTCGCCACCACCTTCGCGACCTTCGGCCCGCGCGGCGCCGACCGGCGCCTGCTCCGCCCGGACGGGTACCTCGCGTA
>DATMVO010000067.1:0-2573 GCA_035563115.1 Solirubrobacteraceae bacterium | reverse complement strand
ACCGGCGTCGTCACCGCAGTCCCGGGCGGCACCCCGGGCGGGCGGGCGCCCGCCGCGTCCGGCCGCGCCTCGGGCGGCGTGATCCGTGTCTCGTCGCCCAGCCCGGCGCCCACGCCGGGCGCCCCGAGGCCCGCGACGCTGTGCGCCGGGCGGCCGATCGCGTCCAGCACCGCGCGCCCGAAGGCCCCCGCCGTGGAGAACCGGTCGTCCGGGTCCTTCGCGAGCGCGCACCCGATCACGTCGCCCAGCTGCGCCGGCACCCCGGCCGGCAGCGCGGGCGGCGGGTCGTTGAGGTGCGCCCACAGCGTCGCCTCGTCGCTCGAGCGGTCGTAGGGCGGCGCGCCGGTCAGCGCGTGGAAGAGGACGCAGCCGAGCGCGTAGACGTCGGTCCGCCCGTCGATCCGCTCGTCGCGGATCTGCTCGGGCGCCACATAGCCCAGCGTCCCGACCCAGCCGCCCGGCCGCGTCGCCGCGGTGGCCGAGGAGTGCAGGCGCTTGGTGAGGCCGAAGTCGGTCAGGTACGCGTGCTCGGCGCGGTCGAGCAGGATGTTCGCCGGCTTGACGTCGCGGTGGACGAGCCCGCGCGCGTGCGCGGCGTCCAGCGCGGCCGCGACCTGCGCGACGATCGTCCCGGCCCGCGCGGGCTCGAGCCGGCCCAGCTCGCGCAGCAGCGAGCGCAGGTCCGGCCCGTCCACGTACCGCATGACGATGTAGAGGACGCCCTCCTCCTCGCCGGCGTTGAACACCGGGAGGACGTTCGGGTGCTCGACCGACGCCGCGGCCTTCGACTCGCGCACGAACCGCGCGGCGAACGCGGGGTCGGCAGCGAGGGCGGGAGCGATCGTCTTCAGCGCGACGAGCCGGTCCAGGGACGGCTGCACCGCGCGGTAGACGATCCCCATCCCACCCCTTCCGGCCACGCCTTCGATGCGCAGGCCGGCGAAGAGATCGCCAGGCTTGAGGTCCATTGCGGACCCCTTGTGTATCAGTCCTGGCTGTCGGTCACTGGTAGTCGGCCGCGATGAGCGACAGTCCGCCGTCCACCACGAGCGACGCGCCGGTGGTGTACGAGGCGCCCGGGCTCGCGAGATGCACGACGGCATGGGCGATCTCGTCGGCCTTCCCGGCGCGGCCGAGCGGGATGCCGTCGCTCGGCTCCGGCTCCTGGTCCTCCTGGCCCGTCATCCGCGTGGCGATCTGGCCGGGCGCGACCGCGTTCACCGTGATCCCGTGCTCGGCCAGCTCCATCGCGGCGGCCTTCACGAGCCCGCCGAGCCCGTGCTTGGAGGCGGTGTAGGGCGCATTGCCGCGCAGCGGGATGTGCTCGTGGACCGAGGTGACGAAGATGCAGCGGCCGCCGCCGCCCTGGGCGACCATCCGCTTCGCGGCCTCCTGGAAGCAGAGGAACGCGCCGGTGAGGTCGACCTCCACGACGCCCCGCCAGTCGTCGGCGGACAGCTCGAGCACCGGCTTGGTGAGGCCCATGCCGGCGTTGGAGACGAACACGTCGACCGAGCCGAGCGCGTCCGCCAGCTCGCCGATCACGCGGGCGCCCGCCTCGCCGTCGGCCAGGTCGGCCTGCTGGGCGACGGCGCGGCGGCCGTGCCCCTCGATCTCCTGGACGGCCTCCTGGGCACGCTCCTCCTCGGAGCGCCAGGTGAAGCCGACGTCGAAGCCGGCCTTTGCGAGCGAGACGGCGATGGAGCGGCCGATCCCGCTGTTGCCGCCGGTGACGATGGCGTTGGGCATGGAGCGGGGGCTGCCCAGGTTCAGGCGCGCTGACGCGCGTAGTACGCACGTGCCTTCGCCCGTTGGCCGCAGACGCGCATCGAGCACCAGCCCGACGAGCCGTTGACCGAGCGGTCATAGAAGACCCAGCCGCAGTCAGCGCCGGGGCAGGCCTTCAGCCGCGGCCAGCTGCCGTCGGCCATCGCGGTGAAGGTCGCGCTCAGCACGGCCGCCAGCGCGCCCCCGCCGTGGTCGAGCCGGGCGGGGGAGAAGCGGGGCCGCAGCCGCGCGCGGTCCGCGGCGGCGTCGAGGGTCGCGACCGCGTCGGCCAGCGCGGCGTCGTGGGTCTCCTCCGCGTCGGCGTGGGCGTTGGCCCACAGGAGCGCGCGGAGCGCCTCGCGGACGGCGCGGACGTCGTCGCGGTCGCGGTCCGGCGTGAGGTCGCGAGCGGCGCACCAGGCGGCCCAGCCTGTCCGCTCGTCGAGGAGGTCGGGGCCGTGCTCGCGGTCCACGGTGTTGACGAACGCCTGGACGAGCGCGAGCGGCTCCGGGGCGGGCGCGCGGCCGCCGGGCTGCACGGACGCGTCGATGAGGGCTTGACGTTCCACGTAGACTCACCACCAGAGGCTAGCTGCCGGTGAGAACGGAAGATTCTGAGCCCCCGCCCAAGCTCTCGCCCTTCGAGGTCGTGGGCGCGTGGCTGGGCGTGTGGACGCCGCCGCGCGACGCGCGGGTGCCGCCGGTGCCCTGGCGGGCGCTGGCGCTGTGGATGCTCGCCCTGCTCGTCATCGGCGGCGCGGCGTACGCGGCGATCGCGCCGCAGGTGGACGAGGCGAAGGACGCGA
>DATMVO010000066.1:0-2468 GCA_035563115.1 Solirubrobacteraceae bacterium | reverse complement strand
CGCGACCGGTGCGCCGGCGACACGCGCGCGCTCTGCGGCGTCTTCCCCGGCTCCCCCGACGCGGTGACCGCGATCGGGTGCGCGGAGGCCGACGGCGGCGGCGTCGCGTGGTGGACGGCGCACGTCTACCCCGGCACCGGCGAGGTCGTCACGACGGAGAGCCTCGTGGTGGCGGCATGAGCGGGCACGTCAAGTTCGCGGCCGTCCTGGTGGTGCTCGGCCTGGTCGGGCTCGTCGGGATCTTCGCGTGCAGCTCGTCCGTCGAGTCCTGGCTGGCCGACAACTGCACGAAGGGCCGGATGGAGCGCGACTCCCAGGGCCACCGCGCCCAGGCGTGGAGCTGCAAGGGCACGCCGAGCAAGGTCGCGGCCAAGCTGGCCAAGGCGCACAAGCCGGCCGACCGCCGCTCGACCCCCGAGGGCCACTTCCTGCGCTACCGCGACCGGATGATCGGCGTGCTCTCGTCGTCGAGCACCGCGACCGCGTCGAACGGCACGGTCCGCGCCGCGATCACCGGCGGCGGCGGGAAGCGCACGAAGGTGCTCGACGCGCGCGAGCGCGACGGCTACGGGTACTTCAACACGTACGTCGGCGGCTGGTGGGGCTCCTACGGCGGCCGCGGCGAGTCCTTCCGCGGCGGCGGTCCGGCGGCGGGCAAGTGACCGTGCGCGCGCTCCTCACCGTCGCGCTGGCGTTCGCGCTGCTGCTGCTCGCGCCGTCGTCGCCGGTCAACGCGGCGATCCTCGCGCCCGACGACGCGACCGAGCTGGCCAACACGCTGGCGGAGGCGAGCACCGAGCAGGGCGTCTGCTACGGCTGGAACATCGACGTCAGCGACTACTCGGGTGGCGGCGAGGACGGCCCGGACGTCGGCTCGAACCTCGGCCCGGGCAAGCCGCTGACCCCCGGCGCCGGCGGCTGCGACAAGTACGTGATCCTCACCGGCTACGTGACGTACACGAGCGAGAGCTCGGAGTCCGACGACTCGTCCTCGTGGTCGATCGAGTCGAACCTCACCCGCCCGCCGCTCACCAGCGAGCTGGAGGACCTGGGCTACGGCTCGGGCGACCTGACCGGCGACAAGAACGACGTGACGCTGATCAACGCCGTGGGCGCGCTGCCCGCGCTGGTCGCTGACCACGGCGAGGCGGAGGCGCTGCCGTTCGAGGCCTCGACGCAGCCCGCGAACGTCCAGGGCGCGCCGACGAACGGGCCGGGCAACGACTTCGTCCGCGAGTACGGCGTGATGCTCGCGCTCTTCGGCCTGATCTTCGCGGGCGGCCTGGTCTGGCTCGCGATGAGCCTCACCGGCATAACCAAGCACTTCAACCGCGGCGGCTCGAGCTCGAGCGCCGCCGACGCCTGACCCACCACAGGAGCCCTTCCCGACCATGGACTTCGCCTCGGATCTCGCCCACGACCTGCTCGCCGGGCTGCTGTACGGCATCGTCGGCCTCCTGCTCCAGTACGCCGGCTACAAGGTCCTCGACCTGCTGACGCCCGGCAAGCTCGGCCACATGCTCGTGCACGACCGGCGCCGCGACATCGGCATCGTCGTGGCCGCCGCGATGCTCGCGGTCGGCGCGATCGTGACGAGCGCCATCATCGCGAGCGACGGCGACCTCGACCGCGGCCTGGCGGAGACCGCCGGCTTCGGCCTCATCGGCATCCTGCTGCTCGGCATCGCGTTCGCGGCGATCGACAAGATCACGCCCGGCTCGCTCGGCCACATCCTCACCGACGAGCACGAGGATCCCGCCGTCGCCTACGTCACCGGCGCGTCGCTGCTCAGCATCGGCGTGATCATCGCCGCCGCGATCTCCTAGCCGGATGCCCGCGGCGGGCCTCTACGCTCGCGGGTGATGTCGACGCTGGACCTCCCCGTCCCCGCGGGCGCGCGCACCGCGCGCCGCGTGGTGCTGATCGCGACCTTCGTCTGCGCGGTCTGCGGCTTCGCCTACGAGCTCGTGATCGTCGGGCTGGGGACGGTCCTCTTCGGCTCGTCGACCGCGCAGACCGCGATGGTGCTCGGCACGTTCGTCGCGGCGATGGGCGCGGGCTCGTGGCTGGCCGCGAAGGTGCCGGAGAAGCACGCAGCACCCGGCTTCGTGGCGATCGAGGTGGTGCTCGCGCTGCTCGGCGGGCTCTCGGCGCTGATCCTCTTCGCCGCCTACGCGTGGCTCGACCTGTACGGGCCGGCGGTGCGCGTCGTCTCGGTGACGCTGGGGATCCTCGTCGGCGCCGAGCTGCCGCTGCTCGCCGCGATCCTCGCCCGGCTCCGGCGCGAGTCCGTCGGCCAGACGGTCGGGACGCTGCTGGCCGTCGACTACGTGGGCGCGTTCGCCGTCGGGATCGCCTTCCCGCTGCTCATCCTCCCCTCGCTCGGGCAGGTGCAGGCGGCGCTGGCCTTCGGCGCGGTCAACGCGCTCGCGGGCGCGGTGATCCTCGTCGCGCTGCGCCACGAGACG
>DATMVO010000065.1:0-7309 GCA_035563115.1 Solirubrobacteraceae bacterium | reverse complement strand
CCGCTCCGCCCGCCGCTTGGCGCGCGCCTTGGCCTGCGTCGGCGTCGCGTGCGGCCGGCGGCGCGAGAGCGGCCCGCCGTGCGCGAGCGACACGAGCTCCGCCAGCGAGGCCTGCAGCCCGTCGGTGATCGCGTCGAGGTCGGGCAGCGCGTCGAGGTCGGCGATCAGGCCGAAGTTCATCCCGCCGTCGTACGACATGATCGCCACGGCCAGCGCCCGGTCGCCCGCGAGGAACGGCACGGGGAAGACGGCCTCCAGCCGCCGCCCGAGCGCGTACACCGGGATCTGCGGCCCGGGCACGTTCGTGACGAGCAGGTTGTAGAAGCGCTGGCTGAAGTTCATCCGCGACGCCTGCGCGAGGATCGTCGGCGGCGCGAAGTCCTGCGCGCCCGCGATGACCTCCGCGCCGAGCGCCTGCTTTGACTCCTTGAGCCCCTGCATCTGCGCCGACACCCACTTCAGCCGGTCGATCGGGTCGGTGACGTGGACGGGCAGCGGGCAGAGGATCTGCACGAGCTTGTTGCCGAACGCGCCGCGCTCGTCGTCCGTCCGCACCGACACCGGCACGCACGCGCGCAGCTCGAGCCCCTCGGTCCGCATCCCGCGCGAGTGCAGCCAGGCGCGCAGCGCGCCCGCGACCACCGCGAGCACCACGTCGTTGACCGTCCCGCCGAACGCGTTCTTGACCGCCTTGAAGTCCTCCAGCGACGCCGGCGTCACCGCGTACCGCCGGTGCGGCCCGACGCGCACGTTGAGCGGGGTGTCCGGGGGCGGGTTGAGCGCGGCCCACGCGACCTCACCGACGCCCTGGGCCGTCTCGCGCGCCCGCTCGGCCGCCTCGGTCGGACGCAGCACCTCGCCCAGCGCCTTCAGCGGCAGCTGCGCGACCCGCCGCGCCGCGTCGTTGAGCGATGTTGCCGTGAGCTGCGCGACGGACGGCTCGGGGCGCGGGTGCCACGCCTCGCCGCCGGTCTCGCGCGGCTCCTCGCCGAGGTCGAAGAGCATCGTCATCAGGTCGACGCCGGAGATGCCGTCGACCAGCGCGTGGTGGGTCTTCGAGACGAGCGCCCAGCGCCCGTCCTCCAGTCGGTCGACCAGCCACACCTCCCACAGCGGCTTCGTCCGGTCCAGCCGCTGCGAGTAGACGCGCGACGTGAGCGTGAGGAGCTGCTCCATCCCGCCTGGCCCGGGGAGGCCGGTGTGGCGGACGTGGTAGTCGAGGTTGAAGTTCGGGTCGTCCACCCACCGCCAGCGGCCGAGCCCGAGCGGCGGCGCGGCGAGCTTCTGCCGGTAGCGCGGCACGAGGTGCAGGCGCGAGCGGATGTGCCGCACGAGATCGCGGTACGGCGGCGCCGGCCCCTCCAGGAGCGCGATGCCGCCGATGTGCATGTGGGTGTTCGGCCCCTCCTGGTGGAGGAACGCGGCGTCCACCGCCGAGAGGCCGTCGAGGTGCTCCTGCGCCATGTGGCGCGCGACACTACCCCAGCGGGTGGCCTTCCAGCCGCAGCAGCCGCTCCTTCTTCTCCACGCCGCCCGTGTAGCCGCCGAGTCCGCCGCCGGTGCGCAGCACGCGGTGGCAGGGGACGACGATCGGGACGGGGTTGGCCGAGCACGCGTTGCCGGCCGCGCGGACGGCCTTCTCGTTGCCCGCCTTCGCCGCCACGTCGCGGTACGAGGCGGTGGCGCCGAAGGGGATCGCGGCGATGGCCTGGAGGATCCTCTGGGTGAAGCCTGCGGCGAGGGAGAGGTCGACCGGGAGGTCGAAGGCGCGGCGGTCGCCGTTGAAGTACTCGTCGAGCTGGCGGCGGACGTCGTCGAGGTCGCGCGGGGCCTCGACGATGCGGGGCGAGACGCGGATGGAGAGGTGGTCGAGCACCGCGTCGGTGCCGCCGTTGAAGTCGCGGTAGGCAAGGCGGACGAGGCCGGTCTGCGTGCGCGCGGCGAGGAGCGGGCCGAGCGGCGAGTCGACCTCCGCGTACGTGACGTCGACGGCGCCCTCGGCGTGCGCGCGCTCGGTGGCGCGGCGGACGGCGTCGGCGACCGCGTCGGCCTCGATGGGGGCGGCGAGCGCGGCGGTGAGGGGATCCGAGGAGGTCATGCGGGCACCCAGTCCTGACGAAGCTTGGCGAGGCCGTCGGAGAGCGAGCGCCGGGCGGCGGCCTCCGTCGATCCGAGGGCGGTGGCGATCTCGCGGTGCGAGAGGTCGCCGACGAAGCGCAGCAGCACCGCGCCGCGCTGCTTGGGCGGCAGGCCGTCGACCGCGCGCCAGAGCGCGTCGTCGACCGGGGCGTGGCCGTCGACGTGGCCGGGCGGCTCCGGCTCGGCCACCGGGACGGCGTGCCGGGCGCGGGCGCGGTGCAGGTCGAGCGCCTTGTGGTGCGCGATCGTCAGCAGCCAGCCCTTGAGGTTGTCGGTGTGCCGCAGCTGCGGATAGGCGCGGAGGGCGGCGACGACGGTCTCCTGGAAGACGTCGTCGGCGTCGATCGGGCCGGTCGACGCGACGCAGAACCGCAGCAGCGCGGCGGCGTGCTCGTCGAGCAGGCGCTGGAAGGGAGGTCTCGGCACGTCAGTCCAACGGCTCGGCCTTTGAGAACGTGAGGCCGAGGGCGAGCGCGCGCCGGAGCGCGGGCGCGAGGCGGTACCGCTCGTCGCCCGTCTCGGCGCGCAGGCCGGTGAGGATCTCCGTGACGTGGTCGAGCCCGATCGCGTCCGCCCACTCGAGCGGACCGCGCGGGTGGTTGAGGCCGAGGACCATGCCGGCGTCGATGTCCTCCGCGCTCCCGACTCCCTCGCCGAGCGCGAACGCCGCCTCGTTGACGAGCTGCGCGACGATGCGGCCGAGGACGAGCCCGGGCGCGTCCCGCACCCACGCGACCTCCTTGCCGAGCGTGGCGAAGAAGTGCTCGGCGGCGCGCGCGGCGGCGGCGGAGGACGGGCCGCGGGTGAGCTCGACGAGGTGGGTGGTGGCGAGCGGCGGGAGCGCGTGGAAGCCGATCGCGGGGCCGTCGCCTTCGAGGGACGCGAGCGACGCGCCCGCGCACAGGAGCGCCTGCGGCCCGCCCTGGATCGGGACCTCCTCCTCGCCCTCGGGGTCGAGGTCGAGCGCGAGGAACGGGACGTCGCCCGCGGCCTCCTCGGGCGTCGTGACGTCCCAGCCGGCCTCGGCGGCGGCGTAGAAGAGCTCCTCCGCGAGCGCGCTGCCGCCGGCGATGACGATCAGGCCGTCGCCCTCGGGCGGCTCCCCGGCAGGCTCGGGGTCGGCGGGCGCGCCGGTCGTGGAGTGGTGGAGGGGCGCTTGCGCGTCCGCGAGGGCGGGGTCGTACGCGTACCAGCCGCGCCCGGTCTTGCGCCCGTGCCGGCCGGAGGCGGCGAGGCGGGCGTGCAGGGGCGACGGGCGCCAGCGCGGCTCGCCGAACGACAGGGTGTGGAACGAGCGCGCGACCTCGAAGCCGACGTCGATCCCGACGAGGTCCATCAGCTCGAACGGGCCCATCCGGAAGCCGCCGCCGAGCCGGACGATCCGGTCGATGGTGGGGGCGTCGGCGAGCCCGTCGCGCAGCGCGGTCAGCGCCTCGAGCTGGAACGGCCGGTTGCACCGGTTCACCAGGAAACCCGGGCCGTCGTCGGCGTGGACGACCCGCTTCCCGAGCGCCTCGCCCAGCCGCGCCGCCGTCTCGACCGTCGCCGCCGACGTCTCCACGCCCGCGATCACCTCGACCAGCCGCATGACCGGCGCGGGGTTGAAGAAGTGCATCCCGACGACCCGCTCCGGCCCCGGCACGCCCGCCGCCACGTGGGTGACGGGGATGGAGGACGTGTTCGTCGCGAGCACCGCCGCGTCGCCGACCACGCCCGCGACCTCGGTCAGCACCCGCTGCTTGAGCGCGAGCTCCTCCGGCACCGCTTCGATCACGACGTCGCACCCGGCCAGGTCCGCGAGCGACGTGGTCGTCGTCAGCCGCTCCAGCGCACCAGCTTCCGCACGCCCCTTCGCCGCCGCCTTCTCCAGCCCGCGCTCCACCGCCGCGCGCGCCTTCTCCAGCGCCACCTCCGACGCGTCGACCAGCCGCGTCTCGAGCCCTGACTGGCACCCCAGCTGCGCGATCCCCGCCCCCATCGTCCCGCCCCCGACGACGCCGAGAACGGTCACGGGACGGCGGGCAGGTCGCGGGCGAGTTCCATGCCCCGGACGCTAGCCGCCTCAGTCCGTCCCGTCGTCCAGCTCGTCCGACACGTGCTCCGTCGCACGCACGAGGATCTCCGCCGCCTCGCGTGGGCTCGGGAAGTCGGGCTCGATGAGGAACCCGTGCGCGAGGCGCTCCCACGTGTCGCATGCCGCGTGAATCGCGGGCCGGTCCTCGTCCTCGACGTACCCGAGGGACGCACCGTCGGCGACGAGCTGAAGAAGGTCGCGCGACTTGGTCTCGACGCCCTGCGCGAACGCCGCCGCACGCAGGTGCGCCTCGAGGGTCGCAGCGACGAGCAGCAGCGCCGCCGTCCCGTCCGTCTCGAGCATCGCGGCGGCCGAGGCGAGCTGCTCGCGCAGCGTCTCGCGGTCGGGGCGTGGCGGCTCAGGTGAGAAGATCTCCTGGTCCTCGACGATCACCATCTCGAACCGCCACCGCGGCCGGCGGTCGATCTCGACACGGAGCGCGCGGAGCTCCGGACTCAGCATCAGCGAGTACCTCGACGTCACCACGACGACGATCGTCTCGTCCCCGTACCGAGCCAGGAGGTCGGGACGGAACTCCGACTCCCAGCCGTATACGGCTCCCTCGGGATCGCGGACGACATCGAAGCCGCGCTCCCGGTACGTGGCGGCGGTGCGCTCGATCAGGTCGGTCGGGACGTTGACGATGTTCATTGGATTCCGATGTGGGTGTCGCTGGCGAGGCTGACCTTGATGTGCACGAAGTCGACGCCGTCCCGGAACGCCGTCTCGCCTTGGCGCCCGAGATGGTCGACAGGAAGAGTTGCAGAAACCGGGATCTTCATGGAAAGGGTCGTGGTGATCTGCGCGTCGTCGTCGTACACGATGCCCTCGAGGTCATCGCGTCGTGGAGGAGCTTGAGGACGTTGTCGACGTCCGGTGCGCTTCTGGTGAAGACGTTCGTCGCGGAGAAGACCACGTTGTCCGGCACGGGCGGTGCCGAGCCCCAGGCCTCGCGGGCCGCGGCGCGGACGCGGGCTTGCCAGCCCTGGCGTTTCTTGCCCTTGGCTTGGAGGGAGGCGGGGGAGCCGGACACGATGAACTCGACGGGAAGCACGGCGGAGGGCGGACCGTAGGGGCGGTTCGGCGTGGTTCAACCGTTTGCGCAGTGTTGGTGCAGACGCTGCGCGGAGCCGTAGCAGGGAGGTGTCGTTCTGTGTCAGTTGGGCTTACTCTTTGAGTCGATGGACGCGCCTTCGCCACTCCACTACCAGCGCTGCGGAAGCTGCGGCGCCGCCGTGCATCCGCCACGGCTGATCTGCCCCGTCGACGGCGGGCGGGAGCTCGCGTGGGAGGAGAGCGGCGGCCGCGGGACCGTGTACTCGCACACGACCGTCCACTCGCGGGAGGGGTCGTACGGGCTGTGCCTGGTCGACCTGGAGGAGGGGTACCGCGTGATGGCCGCCGGCGCGCCCGCGATCGGGACGAGCGTGGCCCTGCGAGTGGAAGAAGGGCACCTGTGCGCGGAGTAGCGGCGATCGCCGGCATCGGCGAGTCCGACACCTTCGACGCGACGGGCACCGACCTCAGCCCGCTCGACCTCATCGCCCAGGCGACGCTCCACGCGCTCGACGACGCCGGGCTCACGGCCCAGGACGTCGACGGCCTCGCAACCGCGTCGGCGTACTACGGCATCCCGAACCTCAACGTCGGCGAGCACCTCGGCATCCGGCCCCGCTGGAGCGACGCGAACAACCTCGGCGGCGCGTCGTTCATGTCCCACGTCCTCCACGCCGCGGCGGCGATCAACGCGGGCCTCGCGGAGGTCGTCCTCGTCGTCTACGGCTCCACGCAGCGCAAGGACGGCGGCCGGCTGAAGTCGATCGCCGAGGCGTTCCCGTACGAGCAGGACTACGGCCCGCGCTACCCGATCTCCCAGTACGCGCTGGCCGCCCACCGCCACATGCACGAGTTCGGCACGACACGCGAGCAGCTCGCGCAGGTCGCCGTCTCCGCCCGCGCGTGGGCGCGCGAGGAGCGCAACGCCAAGGCCTTCGCGCGCGACCCGCTCACCGTCGAGGACGTCCTCGGCGCGCGGATGATCTCCGAGCCGCTCACCAAGCTCGACGCCTGCCTCGTCACCGACGGCGGCGGCGCGCTGATCGTCACGTCGACCGAGCGGGCCCGCACGCTCAAGCAGCCGCTCGTCCCCGTCCTCGGCGCCGGCGAGGCGCACTGGCACCGCAACATCAGCCAGATGCCGGACCTCACGACGACCGCGGCGCAGGACTCCGGCGCGCGCGCCTACGCGATGGCCGAAGTGAGCGCCCGCGACGTCCAGGCCGTCGAGCTGTACGACGCCTTCACGATCAACCCGATCCTCTTCCTCGAGGACCTCGGCTTCTGCGGCAAGGGGGAGGGCGGTCCGTTCGTCGCCGACGGCCGGATCGCGCCCGGCGGCGCGCTGCCGGTGAACACGAACGGCGGCGGCCTGAGCTACTGCCACCCCGGCATGTACGGGCTGTTCGCGCTCAACGAGGGCGTCCGCCAGGTGCGCGAGGGCAAGGACGTGGTCCTCTGTCACGGCAATGGCGCGGTGCTGAGCGCGCAGTCGACGGTGATCCTCGGCTCCGAGCGGGCGCTGTAGCGGTCCGGCCGCCCGCGCGGGAGGTTTCCGGCGGCTTGAGACCCATCTGATACTGACGCGGCGCGCCCGCGCGCGTAGCGTTCGACCCCGACACACCCAGCACGCCGGGGGCGTCGCCGGCCGCGGCCCAGGAGCCACACCTGTCCATGGCTCGGCGGCGTCCCCGGGGTCCGTGGCGCCCGGCCGCACCCGGCACGCGCGCCACCCGGCGCTCGCCCTACGCTCTGGCGATGGGCGGTGACGTGGTCGTCTGGGTGATGGTCGGCTTGTTCGCCGGCCTGCTCGTGCTGATCGTGCTGCTCGGGCTCTTCTACCCCGGCACCGGGGCCGACCAGCTCGACTGGCGCCCGACCCGCTCCCCTGAGACCGAGGCCCAGAACGAGATCGACGACGTGACCCAGATGCTGGAAGCGACCAACGCCAAGCGCGCCGCGCGCGGCCTGCCCGCGCTGAGCGAGCGCGACGTGCACGCGCGGGTGCGGGAGGACGCCGCCGTCCGCGCGCGCATGAGC
>DATMVO010000064.1:0-7933 GCA_035563115.1 Solirubrobacteraceae bacterium | reverse complement strand
GCCGCTCCCGCACATCCCGCACGACCCGATCACGTTCGGGCGCCCGGACGCGCTGGAGGAGGCGCTGCGGGGCGCCCAGGCCGATCTCCGGGCGTCGCTCACGCGCGAGCTCACGGCGCTCGCCGCGTCCGTCGTCGACGCCGCGCCGGGGCTCCCGGTGGAGACCTCCGTGCTCGACGGCCACCCCGCCGACCGGCTCGTCGCACAGGCCGACGGCGACGGCGGCCTGATCGTCGTCGGCTCCCGTGGCTACGGGCCGCTCGGCGCCGTTCTCGTGGGCTCCGTCGCCGCCGAGGTGCTCCGCGAAGCGACCTCTCCGGTGATCGTCGTGCCACGTTCGGCCTGACAGCCTCTACACTCCCGAACTCTTCCAGGGAGAGGTGGCCGAGTGGCTGAAGGCACTCGCCTGCTAAGCGAGTAAAGGGCGGCAAGCTCTTTCGCGGGTTCGAATCCCGCCCTCTCCGCTGAAGAACCCCCCGCTACAGTGTGGGGCCGGTCCTACTGCGCCCGTAGCTCAGCTGGATAGAGCGTCGGTCTACGGAACCGAAGGTCAGAGGTTCGAATCCTCTCGGGCGCGCTCTCGAAACCCCCGCTTGCCGGGGGTTTCTTCGTTTCGAGGCCAGCGTCAAAGTTGGTCCGGGACCCCGGCGTGACCTCGACGTCCTTCTGGATGTTCCTTTGCAGGGCGACGCCGACTGGTTCTGTCAGGCCGTTCTCCTTCGCCCGGTCCTGGTCGCCGCCGGTTGGGGCAGGGTCACGCCGTTCGCGTCCGTGCGAAGCGGTCATCGGATACGCCCCCGAAGGGCGCACTTCGCGGGCATTCTTGTGATTGTGCGGTTCGGTGCATACGCCCGCATGGCGATCGGATTCGTATGCCGGCCCGGACGACGTACGCATTAGGAGGCGCTCGCCTTCGTTCAACTAGTTCCACAGACGGGGCTTGAGGCCGTAGCGCGACCGCAAGTAGCCGTAGTCGCGGGGCGCCGCGCGTCTGACCGCGACCGCGGTGCTCTCGGACGGGCGCAAGCTCGGCTTCGACCTCGCCGCCTCATGCCGCGCGGTGCGGATCCCGTCCGTCGACCGCGGCGACGCCGTCCGCTTCAAGGTCGCCGGGGTCCGGTACGACCTGCGGACGGGCGCCTACACGGGCGTCACGCTGGCGAAGAGCCGCAAGGCCGCCGGCCCGCGCGGGGCGCTGCCGAAGCGGATCTGCCGCTAGCGGCGGCCGGCGACGCCCGGGCGGGGCTCAGTCCCGCCCGGCGTCCTCGTCGTGCTCGCGCAGCTGCTCGCGGACGCGGTCGACCTCCTCGGTGCGGCGCTGGGGTGGGACGTCGGCGTCGGAGGTGGCCGAGTCCTCGTCGTGGGCGCGCAGCTGCTCGCGCACGCGGCCGAGGTCGGGGGTGGGGCGGTCGGGAGCCATGCGGGGACCGTACCCGCGGTGGCTCCCGGCGCCACGTCGCCGCGCCTCAGTCGTCGGTGGGCGGGAGCTCGACGATCCAGACGTGGTTGCCGTCCGGGTCGGCGACCGGGAAGAGGCGCGGGGCGCCCGGCATGGCGTCCGTGGGCGGCGGGCCGACCTCGAGGCCGAGGGCGGCGAGGCGGGCGTGCTCGCCGACGATGTCGTGTGTCTCCACGCCGATCGCCGACCCGCCGGGCTGGTCGCCGGGCGGGACGAACGCGATGCGGGCGACGGAGCCGGGCGGGGCGACCTCCACCCAGCGGTGCGCACCGCCCTCGCCGAACGCCACGTCGGCGCGCAGCTCGAAGCCGAGCCTCTCCGTGTAGAACGCGATCGCCGCGTCCATGTCGGCGACGGAGAACATCACCGTGCCGATGTTCGAGACGGTCGTGGGGACCTGCGTCAGATCGCTCATGCCCCCAGGACGGCCCGCGCCGCGCGAACTCATCGGTGCGCGTTCAGGCGAGCGGCTCCAGGTAGGCCGGCGGCACCGCGTCGGTGAGCCAGATGCCGTTGGTGGAGACGAGGAAGACGTGCCCGTCCGCGGCCATGCGCGCGGTGTCGACCTCCAGCACGACCGGGCGGCCGTGGCGGGCGCCGACGCGGCGGGCGGTCTCGCGGTCGCGCGACAGGTGGACGTGGTGGCGCGACATCGGCTGCAGCCCGTCGCGGAGGATCGCCTCGACCGATCCCGCGCCCGTGCCGTGGAAGAGGACGGTCGGCGGCGCGGTCGGCGCGAGCTGGAGGTCGACGTCCACGCTGTGCCCCTGGCTCGCGCGGATCCGCGTCCCGGCGGCGTCCAGCTCGAACCGGCGTTTGTCGTTGCGCGCGATCACCTCGTCGAGCTCCGCGCGGCTCAGCGGGAACGACCGCGCCGCGCACGCCGCGAGGAGCTCGTCGACGCCGACCCACCCGCCCGGTTCCAGCGTCAGGCCCAGCCGCTCGGGCTGGTGGCGCAGGTGGCGCGAGAGGTACTTCGACGTCTTCACGAGCCGCTTGTCGTCCATCCCCGGCGGGCGTACCGCGACCGCCGCGTTCACACACCCGCATCCGCGGGGAGGAAGCGGGACGTCGATGCTCGCCACCACGCTCGCCCTCGCCGCCGCGCTCGCACCCGCTCCTGCTTCCGCGAGCGCCGCGCCGCCGTCCGCTCCCGTCGCCGCGGTCGCGGGCTTCCACGCGCTCGTGATCCGCCGCCCATCGGAGGCGTGTCGCCGGTACCTCACCTCCGCGGGGCGACGGCAGTGGGAGAGCTTCGAGTCGATCCCCTGCCGCTGGCGGACGACCAACATCGACCCGGAGGACGAGGACGAGCGCACCTTCCGCCTCGTCGCCCGCAAGGGCCGCGTCGCGCGCGTGGAGGACAGCCTCGTCGACTCGCCCGTGTGCGGGCCGTACGGCAACCGGTGGGTCCACACCGTCGTCCGCCGCGACGGCGCGTGGCGGATCGCGAAGTTCGGCGAGCTCGAATGCACCGAGGTCGAGCCGGAGCCGGAGACCCCGGCCGGCCCGAGCTAGCCGCGCGGGCGGCGGCCCGAGAGCGTGCCGCGGGCGAGCTGCGGCTTGCGGCGCGGGGTGGAGACGCCGGTGTCGCGGCCCGGGCGGCCGGCCACGCGCGGGGCGGTGCCGCGCCCTTCGGCGGACGCGAGCATCTCCGCGAGCAGGAGGAGCATGATCAGGTTCGGGTCGAGGCGCCAGATCGAGGGCCGCATCGCGCGGCCCACGGTACCGGAGGGCGCGGCCGCTGAGAAGACAGCGACCGCGCCCGCCCGGCACAGCGGAGCTACCGGGTCAGCACCACCTTCCGCGTCCGCGACGACCGGCGCCCGTCAGGCGTGGCGGCGGAGGTGACGAGCGTCGCCGAGACCGCGCCGCGCGACCGGGCCAGCGCCCGCGCCGCCCGCGCCGTCAGCTTCACCCGCAGCGTCGCCGACCCGGCCCGCGTGAACGTGCGCCGCACCGAGCCGATCACCCGCGGGACGCCGAGCTTGCGCGCCGCCGCCGCTGAGAGCCGCAGCTCGGCCCGCAGCACCGCCGCCTCGCTCGTCGACACCTTCACCGCCAGGCCGCGCGAGCGCGCCGTCGCCAGCCGCACCCGCGCCGCGGCGACGGAGCCCGACCGCAGCGCCGGCTTGCCCGCAGGCGCAGGCGCGGGCACCGCCGGAGCGGGCAGCGGCGCCGGAGCGGGCGCCACCGGCGCCGACTGCTCGACCACGGGCGGCTCCGCGTCCTTCACGTACGCCAGTGCCGGCGCCGTCGCGGGCTCGATGTGCTGCTTCGCCACGGCGTCGAACGCGTACGCGTACCCGAGCAGGTCCTTGTCGGAGTAGGCCCGGCCCGAGAGCTGGAGGTTCGTCGGCTCCCCGAACCCGTTGACGCCCGCCGGGAACGCGACGGACGGCCCGCCAAGCCCGTTCGTCGGCGGGTCGCCGCGCCCGAAGGCGTTCGAGCCGCCGTCGTTGAGCGACACGACGCTCCTCAGCCCCGGGAACGCGACCGCGTCGACCGGCCCCGGCGACGGCACGCCGGTGTCGGCGTCGACCGGGTTCGGCGGGTTGTCGAGCCAGCTGTCGATCGCCTGCTTGGCCGTCGTCAGGCGCCAGTCGATGTACGCCTGCTGCTGCGCGTCGGTCATCGCGCCCGCGCCCGTGTAGCCGTTCGCCAGCCGCCGGTACGGCAGCCGCTTGGGCGAGCCGAGGATCTCCCGCGGGTCCTGGTACGGGGACTCGGGGTGCTGGTCGATCCACACCTTCCAGCCGGTGAACGCGCGGTCGCCGGTCGTCCAGCTCGGGAAGAACCCGTTCGGCGGCGCGTCGATGCGCACGAGCGTCGCGCCCGCGTCCTCGAAGTACCGCAGCGCGGCCTTCTGCGCGCCGACGGTGTCCGTCGTCCCGAACGGGTCCACGAACGCCGTGTCGTAGTACGCGATCCGCTTGCCGCGCAGCGCGCCCGCGTCGAGCGCGTCGTGCCAGTCGCCCGCGAACCGCTTGGACGGATCGGTCGCTTTCGACAGCGGATCGGCCGGGTCGGTCTTCGCGGTCGCGTTGAGCAGGTCCGCGAGGTCCGGCAGCGAGCGCGTGAGGCCGCCCACGTAGTCCTGCAGCCACGTCAGCGGCATCGCGCCGGTGAGCGACTGCACGCCGTCCGTGCCGCGCAGCGTGTAGAGCGACGCGGCGCTGGCCGGGCCGTAGAGCGAGTCGCCGGTCTGGGAGCCGAGGCTGCCCGCCGCCAGCGAGAGCGCGGTCGCGACCGCCGGGCCGCCGCTCGAGGCGATCGACGACTTGGAGGGCGAGAACGCGTTCCACACCTGGCCGTACGCCGAGTCCGAGTAGTGCCCGGAGAGCGCGTACTCCTCCAGCGACGCCTTGCCGAGGATGATCGCGCCCGCCTCCCGGAGCAGCGCGACCTGCGTCGCGTCCTTCGCCGAACGGAAGCCCTCGAAGACCAGCGAGCCGTTCGTCGTCGGCATGTCCTTCGTGTCGAGCAGGTCCTTCACCGCGAGCGGGATGCCGAGCAGCGCGCCCTTCGCCCCGGCTGCCCGCGCCGCGTCCGCCGCCTTCGCCTGGTCGAGCGCGTCGTCGGCGACCGTCGTGTACGAGTTGAAGCCCCACGGGCCGACGTCGTACGCCGCGATCCGGTCCAGGTACGCGCGGGTGATCTGCTCGGAGGTCGTCTTGCCCGCCTCCATGTCGGCCTGCAGCTGCCCGATCGTCTTGCCCACGACGTCGTAGGGGGAGCCGGTCGTCCGCGGCGCCTCCTCCGCCGCAGGCGGCAGCTTCACCGCGGGCGGGGTAGCGCCGCACGATGCCGGGTCGAACGCGGGGACCGCCGCCGCGGTCAGGTCCCAGTTCTCCAGCGCGCAGAGCTCGGCCTTCGTCAGGTCCGCCAGCGACGGCGTGGCCGCGAGCGTCGCCGCCGCGCCGCGCACCGCCGTCACCTGCGTGCCGGCCGTGCTCGCGTTCTCGCTCGTCCCGATCACGACGAAGTGCGCGAGCGTCTTGGTCTCGCCCGGCTGGAGGGTGAACGAGTGCTGGTAGCCGACGAAGTTGGCCTCGTGGCCGGAAGCCGCGGGCGCCGCGCCGAACGGGTCGCGGAGAAAGTTCGCCATCCGCGCCAGCGCGCCGGCGAACGGGTCGGGCGAGCCGAAGACGACGGCCGACGGGCCCTGCGCGAGCGGGGCGGTGGAGACGCGCGAGAGCGCCCAGCTGTCCTCGGGCGTCACGGCCGCGTCGCCGCTGGAGGTCTCGACCACCGGCGCGTTCGTGCTGCCCGAGGCGTTGCCGATGCCGGTCTGCCCGCCGAACGCGACGTCCACGGCGATCGGCGCGTCCGTCGTGTTGTGGAACGCGTCGAGCCAGCGGCCCCAGTTGGCGGTGCGGTTGAAGCGGATCGAGCGCGCGATCGCGACGCCGCCCAGGTCGACCGACCGCGTGGAGGTGAAGCGCTCGGGCGGGTCGAAGCGCAGGCCGAAGCCGCGCACGAGCTCGCCGTTGCGCAGGTCGCCGGTGGAGACCCGGACGCGGATCCCGCCGAAGCCGCGGAGGGCGTTGGACGTGGTGTCGCGGACGGAGCCGGTGTCGACGCGGGGCGCCGCGGCGTCCTGGACGCCCCACGACTCGCCGTTCGAGCTGGGGACGATGTTGTACGCGCCGGCGGGTGCGGCGGCGGTCAGCGCGGCCGCGAGGGAGACCGCGAGCGCAGCGGCCCGGCGGACAGGGGGATGCATGGCGGCGACTCTGGTCGACGACGTGCCGGTTCCGGGTGGACCGGCGGTCGGAAGTTCGACGCCCGTCGCTCGACCGGGCCAGTCAGTACACGGGCGCGGTGTCCCGTCAGGGGCGGAGTGCCCGCGTCAGAGCCGGTCGGCGCTGCGCAGCTGCGTGCGCAGGGCCTCCACGCCCGTCGCCCAGATCGCCTCGATGTCCGAGTCGGCCGGGAAGCGGCGCAGGAGCTGCAGGTCGATCATCCCGTGCACGAACGCCCAGATCGCGCGCGAGACCGGCGGGTCGTCGCCGGTGACGCGGCGCAGCGCCTCGCCGCTGTGGCGCTCGGCGTCCGGGTCCAGGCGGGTGCGGTCCAGATGCGCGCCGTACGACAGCCGGTACAGGTGCGGGTGCTCGAGCGCCCAGCCGCGCTGCGACGCCATGATCGCGGCGAGCGGATCGTCCGCGCCGTCGATCGCCTCGAGGTTGCGATCGCCCGACTCCCACAGCCCCTGCTCGATGATGATCAGCTCGAGCTCGCGCTTGTCCGGGAAGTGGCGGTAGAGCGCCGGCGCCTGGATCCCGAGCTGCGCCGCGACGCGCCGCATCGAGAGCGCGGCGAGCCCTTCCTGCTCGAGCAGCGAGCGCGCGGCCGTGACGATCTCCACCGCGCGCGGGCTGAGATCGTGGAAGCGCAGAGGGGCGGAGTGGGACACGACCTGAGCAAAGGTACCCGCCACGGCGGCACCCGCACTCGCAAACGCGCAGGTGTTCGAGTAGCGTCGCGGGAATGCGCGCGTCCCGCCCCGTCCTGCTCGCCCTCGCCTGCGTCGTCGCCCTGGCCGCCGGAGCCGGCGCGATCGCCCTCGCGCAGTCGGTACCGATCACGCTGCGGGCCGACGTGCAGGTCGCGCCGAACAAGGCCGGGACGCCGAGCGAGCCGCAGGGCGTGCGGTTGAGCGGCACCGCGTGGCTCGACCTCCCCGGCGACTTCGAGCCGCCGCTCGTGCAGAACGTCGACGTCTGGATCGGGCCGGGCGGCCGGTACAACGGCGGCAAGCACGCGGCCTGCTCGCTGAGCGTCATCTCGCGCGGCGGCCCGAGCAAGTGCCCGAGCCGGTCGCTCATGGGCCGCGGCACGGCGACCGCCTCGGCCGACACCGTGCCGACCTATCCGAAGATCACGATCGTCAACGGCGGCGCGTCGACGGTCTACTTCTACACGGTGATGACCAACCCGGCGCGCGTGCAGGCGCCGGTGATCGCGACGGTCCGGCGCGCGAGCGGCAAGTGGGCGTACAAGGTGCAGGCGACGATCCCGCGCAACCTGCAGATCGTCGCGGGCGTCCCGATCCTGCTCAAGAAGCTGCAGATGGCGGCGGGCCGCGGCGACTGGATCGCGACGACGTCGTGCCCGCGCGACAAGCGCTGGCGCTACCACGCCGAGGTGACCTTCAAGACGGGCCAGGTCGTCAAGTACGACGGCTCCGTCCCCTGCCGCTGAGCGGCGGCCCGAGGATGCGCGGCGCTCGCGTCGTCCTCGCGCTGTGGGCGCTCGCGCTCGTGGTCGCGGCGCCGTTCGCGCTGCGCCAGGCCGACGAGCTGACCGCGCGCGGGTTCGACGTCGGCGGGAGCGAGTCGCAGCGGGCCGAGCGGATGCTCGCGGGCGTCCCGGCCGACTTCCGCGCGACGTCGCTCGGCGCGGTGCTGGTGAAGACGGGCGACGCGACGCCGCGCGACTACGAGCGCGCGCTGCGCGACCTGCGGCGGG
>DATMVO010000063.1:0-8770 GCA_035563115.1 Solirubrobacteraceae bacterium | reverse complement strand
GACCGTCCCCGGCCAGACGCCGGGCAGCGGCCACGGCACCAGCCCCGGCCAGTGCCGCGGCTCCACCTGCACGGTCGACAACGGCGGGTCGACGGACTGGACCTACGTCTGCAACGGCAAGAAGTCGTCCAAGCCGTGCTCCGGCGCGGGCGTCGTCTGCCCGCCGCCCGGCCAGGGCATGTGCTCGCAGCCCGGCAAGGGCTACGGCTCCGCCGCCTCCCGCAAGCGCGTCCAGCCCTACGCGAAGGCCAGCTTCAAGATCCCCGCCGGCACCTCACGGCCGGTCACCTTCAAGCTCACCGCCAAGGCCCGCAAGCTCCTCGCCAAGAAGGGCAGCCTGAAGGTCATCTTCAAGTTCACCGTCGCGCAGGGCGACAAGGTCACCCGCACCCAGCGCACGGTCACGCTGCGGATGGCGAAGGCCCCGAAGAAGCCCGCCGCCAAGCCGAAGCCGCACTAGTCGAGCGGTGACCGGGCGTCGGTCGCGAGGCCGGCGCCCGTCAGCGCCCGGACCTGCCCGACCCAGCCGAACTGGATCGCCCAGTCCGGGCGCTGCCGGCGCCGGTCGAGCCGGGTTCCGGGCCCGGCGGCTGCGGCTCGTGCCGCGCGTGCTTCCGGGCGAGCGGAGCGCGTGCGGCGCAAGCCGACCGGTCGAGCGGCACAACGCCGGCATCGAACCGGCACCGGCCGACGGCAGACCGCGACGACAGTGGACCGGCGCCGGTCGAGCGGCAGAACGCGACGGCTGCGGCCCGCAGCGTCAACCGCGGACGATCGAACCGGCGTCGGCGACGTCCGGACAGGGCGATCCAGTTCGGCTGGGTCGGGCTGGCCGGGCGTCGACGTACGCCGGCCACCGGACCACGCCCGAGCACGCCCGCGGCAGAACGCCGCGGCGGCGGGCTACGAGAGACGACGGAGAGGGAAGACGGAGCCGGAACGCGCGCCGCTAAGCGGCTTCGACCGGCTCGTCCTTGCCCTGGAGACGCTCGCGCCCGCGCTGCACGGCCGCGATGAACTTCGTCAGGTTGACCTCGAGCGTGTTGAGGATCTCGTCGGCGTAGTCCTCCGCGCCGAGCCTGATCTCCCGTTCGCGGGCGCGGGCATCCTCGATGATGTCCTCCGCCGCACGCTCGGCCTGCTTGGTGATCTCCTGCTCGGAGACCAGCCTGGTCTGGCGCTCGCGCGCCTCCTTGACGATCCGCTCAGCCTCGCGCTTGGCTTCAGCGAGCATCTCCTGACGCTCCTTGACGATCCAGCGCGCCTGCTTGATCTCTTCCGGGATCGTGGCGCGCATCTGGTCGAGGATGTCGTAGATCTCCTCTTTGTCCACACGCACCTGATCCGTCATGGGGACGTTCTTGGCGTTGTGGACGAGGTCGTCGAGCTTGTCGATGAGAACGAGGACGTCCATGGGTGCGGCTACCTGGTTCGCTGTCGGGCGAGCTCTTCCTTCAGCCGGTCCGCGATTCCCTCGGGAACGAGGTCATCGATCTGGCCTCCGAACGTCGCGAGCTCCTTGACGCCGCTCGAGCTGAGGAAACTGTACTGCGGCGACGTCATGAGGTAGAGCGTGTCGACGTCCGGCGCCTCGCGACGGTTGAGCTGGTTCATCTCCATCTCGTACTCGAAGTCGCTGATGGCGCGCAGGCCCTTGACGATCGACTTGGCGCCGATCCGCCGGGCGAACTCGACGACGAGGACGTCGAACGGCTCCACCGAGACGTTGCCCAGGTGGGCGGTCGCCTGCTCGATGAAGCCGATGCGCTCCTCGGTGCTGAAGAGGGCGTTGGACTTGCGGACCGACTGGTTGACGACCGCCACGACGACCTCGTCGAACAGCTCGGAGGCGCGCGCGATGATGTCGACGTGGCCGTTCGTGATCGGGTCGTACGACCCGGGCACGATGCACTTGCGCTTCTCGGGGCTCATGGGTGATGGATCCGGATGAGGGTGTCGCCGTACCGGCGCTCGTCGGTGAGGGGGAGTGAGAGGGACAGTGGTGCCCGCCGATCGCTCTCGGTGACGACGCGCGCGTGCGGCGTCAGCACCGGCTTCAGGGCCGTGGTCAGCGGCTCCCCGAGCTCCGGCGCCAGCCGGTACGGGGGATCGCAGACGACGAGACTGTACGTCGCGCCCCGGTTGCGTGCGTTCTCCAGGGCCTTCAGGACGTCGGTCCTGTGCAGCTTCGCACGCCCCGGCGGCACCCTCAGCGCGTCCAGGTTGGCCTTCAGCGCGCGCGCCGCCGCGGGGTCGTGCTCGACGAACTCGGCGGTCTCGGCGCCCCGGCTCAGCGCCTCCAGCCCGAGCGCGCCGGAGCCCGCGTAGAGGTCGAGGACGGTCTCGCCGTGCAGCGTCGCGCCGGCGCTGAGGATGCTGAACAGCGCCTCGCGGACCCGGTCGGAGGTCGGCCGCGTGCCGTCGCCGGGCGGCGCCTCGATCCGCCGGCCCCGGTGCTCCCCCGCGACGATCCTCATGCCGCGACCGGCGCGCCCTCGCGCTCGGCGAGCGCGTCGGCGAGGAGCAGGTGCTCGGGCTGCTCGAGCGCGGGATCGACCGCCAGCAGCAGCTCGGCCCGCTGCCGCGCCTTCTCCAGCAGCGGCGCGTCGTCGGGGAGCAGCGCGAAGCGGAAGCGCGCGAGCCCCGACTGGCGCGTGCCGGTCAGCTCCCCCTCCCCCCGCAGCTCGAGGTCGATCTCGGCGAGCTCGAAGCCGTCGGAGTGCTGGTGGAGCGCCTGGAGCCGCTTCGACTCCTTCGGGCCGAAGAGGAGACACAAAGACGCGTGCTCGCCGCGGCCCACGCGTCCGCGGAGCTGGTGGAGCTGGGAGATGCCGTAGCGGTCGGCGTCCTCGACGAGCATCACGGTCGCGTTGGGGACGTCGATCCCGACCTCGATCACGGTCGTCGCGACGAGCACGTCGGCCTCACGCGCGGCGAACCGCTCCATCGCCTCCTGCTTCTCCTTCGGCTTCATCTGGCCGTGCATCAGGACGACGCGGAAGTCGGCGAACTCGGTGGTGCGGAGCCGCTCGTACTCCGCCGTCGCGGCGCGGGCGGCGATCGCCTCGGAGTCCTCCACGAGCGGGCAGACGACGAACGCCTGGCGCCCCTCGCGCAGCTCCTCGCGGATCCGCTCGTACGCGCGGGCCCGCGCGTGCTCGGTGCTCACCACGTGCGTGTCGATCGGCTGCCGGCCGCGCGGGAGCTCCTTCAGCGTCGTGACGTCCAACGCCCCGAAGGAGGTGAGCCGCAGCGTCCGCGGGATCGGCGTGGCCGTCATGTGGAGGACGTGCGGGCCGAGCCCGACCGGGGCCTTCGCGTCGAGCGCCGCGCGCTGCCGCACCCCGAACCGGTGCTGCTCGTCCACCACCACGAGGCCGAGGTGGCTGAACCGGACGTCCGGCTCGATCAGCGCGTGGGTGCCGACGATCAGCGACAGCTCCCCGCTCTCCAGCTTGGCCAGGATGTCGCGGCGCCGCGCGGTGGTGGTGGAGCCGGTGAGGAGCGCGGCCGGCACGAGCCCGCCCGGCATCAGCTTCTGGATCGTCGCGAAGTGCTGCTCGGCCAGCGTCTCGGTCGGCGCCATCAGCGCAGCCTGGGTGCCGTGCTCGACCGCGCGCAGCATCGCGTAGAGCGCCACGACGGTCTTGCCCGAGCCGACCTCGCCCATCAGCAACCGCTGCATCGGGCGCTCGCGCGCGAGGTCCTCGTCGACCTCGTCGAAGGCGTTGGCCTGGTCCTTCGTCGGCGGGAACGGGAGCTGGGTGTCGAGCCAGACCTGGGTGAGCGAGCGCGGCTCGCGCAGCGGCGTGGCCGCGACGTGCGCGCGCCGCTCCTCCCGCAGCCGCAGCTGGACGATCTGGTCGAGCAGCAGCTCGTCGAACGCGAGCCGTTTGCGGCCCTTCTCGGTCTCCCCGAAGTGCGCGGCGGCGATCGCCGCGGGCAGGTCCGGCAGCTGCTCGTCGGTGCGTAGGTAGGCGGGAAGCGGGTCGGCGAAGTCGGCGATCGCGTGCCGGTGCTCGTAGACGAGCGCGGCGATCTGCGTGGACGTGATCCCCTTCGTCGCCGCGTACGTCGCGACGTCGGAGCCCGCCGCGGTGACCGCCTGCGTCGGCGCGTGGGCGTTGACGCGGAAGCGATTGCGGCCCTGGTACTTGCCCTGGAGCATCAGGCGCGTGCCCGGCCGGTAGGCGCGCTCGAGCCACGGCTGGTTGAAGAACGTCGCCTTCATCACGCCCGTCGCGTCGGCCACCGTCGCCTCCACGAGCGGCTTCATCCCGCGCCGGCGCACCGGCCGCGACGTGATGTTGCGCACCTCCACCAGCACCGTCGCGACGTCGTCGGGCTGCAGCTCGGTGATCTCCCGGGCCTCTCCGCTCGCGCGCGGCAGGTGGAGCAGGACGTCCTCCACCGTGGCCAGGCCCATTGACGCGGCCGCCTCCGCCGCGGTCGGCGGCGTGATCTTCAGCTCCTCCTTCAGCCGCGACGGGCGCGGCAGGCGCACGTCGACCCTCTCGGGGTCGAGCTCGTCGGACGATCCGAAGGCGGTCGGCGGCACCTCCCCATTCTGCCGCGTGCGGCGCGGATGCCCCTTCTGGCCGAGACTAGGCATCGCCGATGCCTACGCCGACATCGGGTGTGATGGCCGCCGACGCGCGGTACAGAGAGTCAGATGTCTATAGCTGCAGATGAAGACGGGGAAGCTGAGGAACTGGACGAGGGCACGTCCGATGATGCGACGGAAGCATCGCTCAACAAGCTCGAAGAGCATGCATCGTCGCTCGGGGTCGCGACCACGCGGGGCAGAGACGAAGACGGAGACCCGTTCCTCGAGCTTACGCTTCCTTCCGGCCGCGATACGCGGACCGTCACCGTAACCAACGAGAAGGCCGCGTTTGTCCTTCTCGATCTTCCCTTGAACGAGATCTCCTTTCTCGGTGAGTACGCCGCAATCGTCAATCGCGATTCCCAGACAATCGAGGCCGCGATCGAACCGGCTGGTGCAGGGGGTCGACTGCGGCTTCTGCGGTTCTTCGATCCAAAGATCAGTCTGCGTGACGTCCAAGCCGGAAAGGTCGAGAGAACGTTCGCGCACCCGTCCCACCCGGACGTCGCCGTGACTCTGCGGCCAGCCTCGGCCGCGCTTCAAACTCTTCGGGCAGGGACGCTATTGAGGCGTCGGCTGGCACTTGAGTTCAGTGGGTTGCGTCTCGGACAGCACGACCGCGAGGTTGAGTTGCTGGAGAGCCTCGGGAATGCGCTTCTCTTCAAGCTCGATCTAGCAGCGGACGCTCCTCACCGGCTGCAGCGTGCCGGCGGGCCGCCTCCTGCTCGGCGGCGTAGACCCAAAGTCGCACCGCCCAACTCGTTCTACAAGTTGCCGCGCGCCGTGCTCGATGATGACGCGGTCGCCTTGTACTGGTACGGCAGGAGCGCTGCCGAGATGCCTCTACTGCAGTACCTCGCGTTCTACCAAGTCGCCGAGTACTTCTTCCCTCGCTACGCCCGCGTGGCCGCTGCCGACAGAATCCGAGGGGTTCTGAAGGATCCTCTTTTCGATCCGCACGATGAACGCCACGTTGGGCGAGTCCTCGACACCCTGATCGGCGGGCGTGAGGGCTACGGCGACGAACGAGCCCAACTTCGAGCCGTCGTAAACAGCTGCACCGACCCCAAGGACTTGCAGCAGTTCCTGACCGGGACAGCGCAGCGCAAAGAGCACTTCAGCTCCAAGTCGAAGGCGCTCACTCGTCACCGCCTTATGCTCGACGGCCCCCCGCAGGAGTTGCAGGAGCAGGTCACTCAGCGCATCTACGACATCCGCTGTGCCATCGTTCACACGAAGGGGCAGGCCGGAGACGTAACGACGCGAAGGATCCTGCCCTACTCCAGCGAAGCCGACTTGCTTGGACCGGACATCGAGCTCGTAGCGTACGTCTCCCAGCGTGCGTTGATCAATAGCGCACGCTCGGCCGCCGGCCTGACCTAGTCACTCAGCGGCCAGCAGCCACCAGTAGGCGGGCTGGCCGCCGTACTTGAGCTCGAGCTCCACGCCGTCGGGCAGGAGGCCCTCGGCGACGGCGTCGGGGACGGGCGCGCCTTCGCCGCTGATGCACGTGATCAGCTCGGCGTCGCGGGCGAGGGACCTCAGGACGGCGGAGAGCGTCTCCTGCGGGTCCCCCCACGCGACGATCTCGCCGTCGACGAAGCCGACCGCGTCGCCGACGCGGAAGCGGCCGTGGACGTCCTCGCGCGCGGCGGGGGCGACGGAGCCGATCCGCAGCTCGAGGATCGCCTCCTCCATCCCGCCGGCGACGTCGTCGGCGCTGGAGCCCGACTCGTACGCGATCATCGCGCTCAGGCCCGCCTGCTGCGACTTGCTCGGGACGACGCGGACGGCCTTCTCCGACAGCTCCGCCGCGCGCTCGGCGGCCATGATCACGTTCGAGGAGTTCGGCAGCACCACGACCTCCTCGGCGGGGATCTCGTGGATCGCCGCGAGGATCTCGTACGTGGAGGGGTTGAGCGTCGGGCCGCCGTCGACGACCGTGGCGCCCTCGCTCTCGAAGAGCATCCGCATGCCGTCGCCGTTGGTCACCGCGACGACGCCGCACCGGGCGAGCTTCCCCGCCGCCATCGCGCCGTCGCCGTTGGACGAGAGCCGCTCGGCCCGCTGGACGACCTGCGCGTGCATGTCGGCGACGTCGAGGTGCGAGACCTCACCCACGCCGGCGAACAGGCCGGTCGCGGCCTCGGGGTCGTCGGTGTGGACGTGAACCTTGAGCGTGTGCTCGTCGCCGACCACGAGGAGCGAGTCGCCGAGCTGCTCCAGCTCGTCGCGCCAGCGGTTGAGGTCGAGCCCGTCGCCGGTGACCGCGAAGTTCGTGCAGTAGCGGTACGTCTCCGAGCTGTGCTCGGGGTGCGTGATCCGCGCGGGCGCGCTGTGGTGCTCGATCTCCGGGGCCTCGCTGCCGCGCAGGGCGGCGATGACGCCGGCGAAGATGATCGTGAGCGCGTAGCCGCCGGAGTCGACGACGCCGGCCTCCTTGAGCGCCTGCAGCTGCTCGGGCGTCTTGCGGACGGCCTCCTGCCCGGCGTCGAGCGCGCTCTCCAGCACGGACGCGAGCGTGGCGTCCTGCACGTCGTCGGCCGAGCCGGGCTCCAGACGGGCCGAGTCGGCGTGCGCCAGCTCCGTCGCGACCTGATGGGCCATCGCGCGGGCGACGGTGAGGATCGTGCCCTCGGCCGGGTTGCGGACGGACGCGTAGGCGCGGTCGACGGAGCGGGCCATCGCGCTGCCCACGAGCGCCGGGTCGACCAGCTCGCCGGGGCGGCTGGCCAGCTCCTCGGCGGCACCGCGGATGAACTGACTGAGGATGACGCCGCTGTTGCCGCGGGCGCCCAGGAGCGCGGCGCGCGCGACCGCCTCGACGATCTGCTCGCGACCGAGCTCGTCGAGGGTGCGCTCCTGCTGCTCCTGCTCGGCGACGAGACGGTCGAGCTCCGCCAGGACCGCGCGGAGCGTGAGCGCCATGTTGTCGCCCGTGTCCCCGTCGGCGACGGGGAACACGTTGAGGTCGTTGACCTCCTGCCGGTGGGCCTCGAGGTGGGCGAGCGCAGCAGCGACGACCGCCCGGAAGCGGCTGAGGTTGGTGTCGTACGCCACGCCGGAAGGAGACCCGGGCGCTACAGCGCCTTGGTGACCTTGCCGGCCTTGAGGCAGCGGGTGCAGACGTAGGCGCGCTTGGGGGCGCCGGACTCGATGATCCGCACCTTCTGGAGGTTCGGGTTGAAGCGCCGCTTCGTCGCAACCATCGAGTGGCTGCGAGAGTTCCCGAAGGAGGGACCCTTGCGGCAGACGTGACAGACCTTGGCCATGAGGCGGTGCAGGATAGCCGATAGGTTGCGGAGCTCCCGGGGTACGCGGATCTGGAATGTCGCTCGACGCTGCTCGCATCCAGCTGCCGGAGCGCTATCGCGTGGTCCGGCACGTCGCCAACGGAGGCATGGCCTCCGTGTGGTCGGCCGAGGATTCCATCCTCGGCCGTCTCGTGGCGGTCAAGGTGCTGGCGGGCCACATCGCCTCCGATGTCTCGGCCCGCGCGCGGTTCGAGCGCGAGGCCCGGACGGCCGCGAAGGTGTCCGACCACCCGAACGTCGTGACGATCTACGACGTCGGCGAGCACGACGGCGTGCCGTTCATCGTGATGGAGCTCCTGCCGGGCGGGACCGTCGCCGACCGGCTGCGGGTCTCCTCCGGGCCGGTCGCGCGGTCGGTCACCGCCGGGTGGCTGACGCAGGCGGCGAGCGCGCTGGACTACGCGCACGCGGAGGGGATCGTCCACCGCGACGTCAAGCCGGCGAACCTGCTGCTGGACGAGCGCGACCGCCTGGCCGTGGGCGACTTCGGCATCGCGCGGGCGGCGGACGACGCGAACCTGACCCAGGCCGGGCAGGTGCTCGGGACGGCGGCGTACCTGTCGCCGGAGCAGGCGCTGGGCCGGTCGGCGACCGCGGCCTCCGACCGCTACGCGCTGGGCGTGGTGGCGTTCGAGCTGCTGACGGGGCGGCGGCCGTTCCAGGGCGAGCACGCGGCGGCGCAGGCGCGCCAGCACGTCGAGGCGGACGTGCCGGAGAGCGGGCTGGGCGCCGAGGTGGATGCCGTGCTGCGGCGGGCGATGGACAAGGAGCCGGACGAGCGGTACTTCACCGCGTCGCGGTTCGTGGAGGAGCTGAGCGCCGTGGCGGGGCGGGCGGGTGCGCCGCTCGA
>DATMVO010000062.1:0-3311 GCA_035563115.1 Solirubrobacteraceae bacterium | reverse complement strand
CGAAGGCGGCGTCGAACGACCAGCCGGCGCGGTCGGCCTCCGCCGCCGCGTCCGCGCGGCCGCGGGTGCCCGCGAGAACGCCGTCGATCAGCGCCTGCGCGGCGTCGACCGCCCGCTCGATCTCGGTGAGGAGCTCGTCGGGCCGGTCGGCGATGTGCGCGCCGTCGAGGAACTCGGCGTACGGGCGCGCCATCAGGGAGCGCAGGTGGTCGCCGAACGTGTCGCCCAGCAGCGTGCGGTGGTGCAGCCAGCTCATCTCGAGCAGCACCAGCGGGAGCACGTGGCGCTCGAAGTCGAGCTGGCGGCGGGTGCCCTCCCGGCCGAGGTCCACCGGCACGCCGACGCTCGCGCGCAGCCGGTCGATCGCCTCGGTCGTGAGGAAGACGCCGCGGTGCTCGAACCGCGCCAGGTCGCGCTCCTTGGCGTTGTAGGGGCGGGCGTAGGTGAACAGGCCCGCCTCGCTGCACGGCACGATCGCCCGCGGCTCGCGGCCGGCGCGGACGTACCGCAGCTCGCCGTCCGGCGCACGCTCGAACCGCCCGCCGCGTCCCTCGGTCAGGAAGAGGAGCACGTCGATCGCCGTCAGCCCCATGCCGAGGCACGAGACGGTGTCGCCCGGCCCGACGGCGTCCTCGCCCAGGTGGCGCTCCAGCGGGTACGCGGAGGCGACGAAGCCGGTGCCGTGGCGCTCGGCGAAGTCGACGTGGACGCTGACGCGCGGATCCTTGTGCGGGTCGTTGGAGCTGTGGCCGGTGACCAGCAGGACGTGGTCGGCCGTCACCGGCTCGTCGCGCCCCGCCACGTGGAGCCGCAGCTCGTCGTCGTCCTCGGCGACGTCCACGACCTCGGCCGTGTGCAGCTCGAGCTCGACGCCCGGCGTCGCGCGCAGCAGCTCGACGTAGCGGCGGAAGCTGTCCACGAGCGCCAGCCCGTGCACGTACCGCATCGGCCAGTCCTCCGGCGCGACGTCGAACACCGGGTCGCCCGTCTGCGCGAACCGCGTCCGGCACCACTCGTGCAGCGTCGGGCGCAGCGCGCGGTCGAGCAGCGGCCCGGCCGCCTCGACGCTCTCGTCCGCGGCGAACGCGACCTGGCCGACGATCCGGTTCAGGAAGCTCGTGCGCGGCTGCTCGGCGCTGTGGACGGCGCCGTCGCCGAAGCGCCCGCTGCGCTCGAAGACGTCGATCCGCAGACGCTCGCCGGGCGGCAGCAGCGGCGCGGTGGCGGCGAGCCGCTCCAGGACGTAGGTGCAGCTCGGCCCGCCGCCGACGATGGCGAGCCGGACGGGGCGGGCGGCGATCGTCCCGCTCATGCCGGCACCACCGCCGGCGCGAGGCGGGCGACGGCCGCGTCGAACGCCGCGAGGAAGCCGTCGATGTGCGGCTCCGTCAGCTGCCCCATCGTCGCGACGCGGAAGACCCCGTCCAGCGGCGCGGCGTAGATCGTGTAGCCGGCCGCCTTCACCGCGTCGTGCAGCGCGGGGTACGCGACCCCGGGCGGCAGCTCGGCGACCGTCACCGTGCTGGCGTTGACCGCCTCCGGCAGGACGGGCGTGCACCCGCGGTCCGCCAGCGCCGCGCGCAGGCGGCGGTTGAGCCCGCCGTGGCGGCGGTGCCGCGCGTCGACGCCCTCGGCGAGCGCCAGCGCGAGCGCCTGGTCGAACGCGTACAGCACCTGGACCGCCGGCGTGAACAGCGGCGCGCCGCGCTCCTGCGCCGCGAAGTGCCCGTGCAGGTCGAGGTAGAGGCTCCGGCGCGGGACGCCGGCCAGCGCGGCGAAGCCGTCGCGCGTGCCGGTGACGAAGCTGACGCCGGGGAGCCCTTCGAGGCACTTGTTCGCGGTGCCGACGCACCAGTCGACGCCGTCGCGGGCGACGTCGAGCGGCTCGCTGCCCAGGCTGCTGATCGCGTCGACGATCAGCTCGCGGCCGTGGCGGCGCGTCACCGCGCCGAGCTCCGCGACCGGGTTGAGCATGCCGCTGCTCGTCTCGTGGTGGACGGCCGCGACGTGCGTGATCGTCGCGTCCGCCGCCAGCCGCCGGTCGAGCGCCGCGGCGTCGAGCGGCTCGTGCCAGGGCCGGATCGCGCGCTCGTGCGGCACCCCGTTGGCCTCGGCGATGTCGCCCAGGCGCGTGCCGTACGTGCCGTTGTCGAGCACGAGGAGCTTCCCGGTGGGCGGGACGACCGACGCGATGGCCGCCTCGAGCGCGGCGGTGCCCGAGCCCGTGAGGACGACCGAGGCGTGCCCGTCGCCGCCGCCGGCCAGCGCGGTCACCTTGCGCCGCGTGGCGTGGAGCAGGCCGGTCACCTCGGGCTCGCGATGGCAGACGTCCGGGTGCGTCAGCGCGGCCCGCACGCGCTCGTCGACGAGGACGGGCCCGGGGTTCAGGAGGACGCTCGGGCCCGGGGCGGGCTCGGCCGTGTCCAGGCGGCTCTCTTGCGGTCGGGAAAGGGTGCCCATCGTGCCTCGCTCGTTGCTTGCCTGCCCTATCTTACAGACAGACAGACCCTGGCTATGGCGTCGGTTGGAGCGATGCCCGGTAGAGCTCCCGGATCGTCTCGCGCGTCACTTCGGGGGTCGGGTCGTTCGCCACGTTGCCGGCGACCGCGCCGACCAGCACGCCGAGATCCTCGGTCCGGAAGCCCGCGTCGGCGAGCGTGGCGGTGAGCCCCAGCGCCTCGCGGTGGCGCGCGATCGCCGCCCGTGCGTCCCCGTCGCCGAGCGCCGCACCGACCCTGGCGAACGCGTCCGGCGCGTGCGGCGTCGCCAGCTCGAGCCAGGCCGGGTAGAGCGCCGCCAGCCCACGCGCGTGGGCGAGCGTGACGCGGGGCACCGCGCCCATCGCCTGCTGCAGCCGGTGCGGCAGGCACGTGCTCGCGTTGGCGACGTTCAGGCCGCCCAGGAGCGCGGCGAAGGCGAGGCGCTCGCGCGTCCGGGCGGTCGCTGTCCCCGCCGCCAGCTCGGGCAGGTGCGCGGCCAGGATGCGGAGCGCCTCCTCGGACAGGGCGCGGGTCAGCGGGCTCGCCTTGCGCGCGACGTACCCTTCGACGACGTGGGTCAACGCGTCGAACGCCGTCTCGGCGGCCACCGCCGGGGGCAGCGTCGCGGTCAGCTCCGGGTCGATCACCGCCACACGCGGGAACACCGCGTCGCCCCGCACGCCCTCCTTCGCGTGCCGCACCACGTCGGTGACGATCGCCCCTCGCGTCACCTCCGCGCCGCTTCCCGCGGTGGTGGGCACGGCGATCACCGGCAGCGCCGTGGCCGGGTCGGGGGCGGCGCCGCCGATGAGCGGGGCCACGCCGCCGGGG
>DATMVO010000061.1:0-25569 GCA_035563115.1 Solirubrobacteraceae bacterium | reverse complement strand
CGATCCACGCGCCGCGCGCGGCGCCGCGGGCGCTGTAGGTCGCGCCCTCCCCCGCGCCGAGCCCGCCGGCGGTGAGGCCGAGCACGCGCCGGAGGACCGGGCCGCTGCGGTCCGGCTGGGCCGCGTACGCCCGCACGCCCGCGAACCCCTGGAGCGCCACCTCGGGCGGGATGTCGTCGGCGACCGCCACGAGCGGCGCGTCCGGCACGTCCTCCACCCGCAGCTCCAGCCTCAGGCCCTCCGGGTCGGCGAACCGCAGCGACGCGTCGTCCGCCCGGCGCGGATCGCGCCCCTCGCCGCGCAGCCGCGCCTCCCAGAAGTCCAGTGCCGCCGGCGACGCGACGCGGAAGGCGACGGTGTGGACCATCCCGTCCCCCGCCGTCCCGGGCTTCGCGCCGCGGTACTCGAAGAACGTCAGGTCGTGGCCCGGCGTCCCCTCCTCGTCGGCGTAGAAGAGGTGGTACACGCCCGGATCGTCCTGGTTGACCGACTTCTTGACGAGCCGCTGGCCCATGACGCGCGTGTAGAAGTCGACGTTCGTGCGGGCGTCGCCGGTGATGCAGGTGACGTGGTGGAGCCCCTCGATGGGCGGCGGCGCGGCGCTCATCCCGACGTCACCGTCCCGCCGCGGTCGACGATCTCCGCGAGCGCCTTCTCGACGTCGCCGGGCTGCGCGTCGATCCCGCGCACGCCCGCGCGGTCGACCTCCACCCGGAAGCCCAGCTCCAGCGCGTCGAGCGCGGTGTGGCGGACGCAGTAGTCGGTCGCGAGGCCGACGACGGTGACGCAGTCGATGCCGCGCTCGCGCAGCACCTGCTCCAGCGTCGTCGCCTGGAAGCCGGAGTAGCCCTCGGTCGCCGGGTCCTGCCCCTTGTCGACCACGACGTCGACCCGCGCGCGATCCAGCGCGTCGTGCAGCTCGGCGCCGGGCGTCCCCGCGACGCAGTGCGGCGGCCAGATCCCGCCGCGCTCGGTGAAGGAGCCATGGTCGGCGGGGTGCCAGTCGCGGGTCGCCACGACGAGGTCGAACCGGCCGGAGTCCAGCAGCTCGCCGATCCGGCCGGCGATCTCGTCCCCGTGCGGCACGGCGAGCGCGCCGCCGGGGGTGAAGTCGTTCTGGAAGTCGACGATGACGAGCGCGTCGGGCATAGCTTCGACGCTACCCGTCGCGCGGCGTCAGCGGCCCTTGGCGGGCTTGGACTTCGCCTTCGCGTTGCTCTTCGACGTGTCCTGAGGCTGCGTCTTGCCTTCGGGCTTCGCCTTCCCCTTCGCCCCCGGCGTCTTCACGAGCTTCCCCGCCTTGGCGCCCGTGCGCGTGCCCTTCAGCCAGGTCTTGAAGACGGTGAACGCGGGCCGCGCCTTGCCGTCCGCGCCGATCAGCCCCGAGTCCCACGTCGTCGCGCCCGGCGCGGCGTTCCAGTGGTAGAGGTAGATCCGCGTGATCCGCTTCGAGATCCGCGCGAGGTCGTCGAGGATGTAGCGCGTCACCTGCGCGGCGTGCTTCGTGCCGGTCGGCAGCTTGGCCTGCGCCGTCGGCATCTTCACCGCGCCGCCGACCTCGGTCAGCCACACCTCGCCGGTCGTCGCCTGGAGGAACTGCCGCGTGCGCGCGGGGTCGAAGCGGTTCGCGGAGATGTAGTTGTGGAGCGCCCAGTACTTGGGCTGCACCTTCGCGTGCTTCAGGAACTCGCGCGCCCACGACACGAGGTTCGGGTAGTCGAGCAGCGTCGCGCCCGCGATCTTGCACCGGACCGGGCAGACCTGCCGCATCGCGCGGTACCACTGCGCGGCCAGGCGCGGGCTGCGGCCGGTCGGCTCACCGAAGTGGTTGGACTCGTTGGAGGCGACGTAGTTCGTCACCCACGGCCACCGCTGGCGGAACGCCTTGAACGCCGTCGTGATCTGCGCGGCGGTCGGCTTCATGTGCCGGCGGGTGCCGATCCGCGACCGGGCGAAGGTGAGCACCGGCGTGACCCCGTCGTCGCGGGCGGCCTGGAGCCACCGGTCGACGTCCTCGATCTGCCAGTCGTACTGCATCGTGTCCCACGCGACCGAGCGGCGCGCGTTCTTCAGGCCCAGTGCGCTGAACCGCTTGTCGGCGAACATGTCCGGCTTCTGGTCGGCGATCCCGACCTTGGCGGTCAGCGCGCCGACGACGGGCACGAGCGGGCGGGGCTTGGGCTTCTGCTGGGCCGCTCCGGCGGGCGCGGCGGCGAGCAGCACGGCGCCGAGGAGGACGAGAAGCGCCGCGAGGACGGTGCGGGGGAACAGGCGCATGGTCATGGGGATCGGCCGATCCTCGCCGACGGTTGAGCGCGGATGCAAGTCCGGGTGCGGCCGTGCGGTCACGCGGCGGTCGAGCGGGCGCGCTGCTCGCCCACCCAGTCGTCGACGCGCTGCCACTGCTCGTACAGCCAGACGATCCGCTCGTCGTGCCCGGGCGGGATCTCCGACGCGGGGACGCGCCACAGCTTCATCCGGATCGTCTCCCCCACCAGTCCGCCGGCCCACAGCTCCTTGATCGAGCGGAAGCCGTCGAAGCCGACGTGGCCGCAGAAGACGACGTCGATGCCCCGGTCGGCGGTGGCGTCGAGGAGCGCGACCGGGCCGCCGAGGCGCGGCGGCAGCAGGTGCTTGAGGCCGCGCGCGAGCGGCGCGAGGTGCGGCTGGCGCTCGGCGATGACCTCCTGCGCGCGGGCGGCGCGCGCCGTCGTGTGGCGGGTGCCCTCCGGGTAGACGGCGATCCCCTCGTCGGGCTCGAGGTCGATCGCGAGCGTGCGGATCGCGTCGAGCTCGCGGGTGGTGTCGCCGCTGGCGCGCTGGACGAAGACGGTCGGGACCCAGCGGCCGCCGACGTCGATCGTCGGAAGGACCTCCAGCTCGCGCTTGATGACGAACCGGAAGCCGAGGCCGTGCGGCTTGCCGAGGAGCGCGTCGGGGAGGGCGTTGTCGATGATCGAGGCGTGGCGGGTGAAGACGACCACCGGTCCCGGCGCGACGAGCTCGAGGCCCTCGATCTCGTAGGTGAGCTCGAAGATCCGGTTGATGCCCGCGAGGTGGCCGCCCGTCCAGCGCTGCCGGAGGCGGTAGACGCGCCTTCTGCGCGTGCGCGTGTCGCGGCCGAGCGCGGCGGCGTTGATGGCCGTCAGCAGCGCGATGCCGCGCAGCTCGCCGGCGAGGAACCACCAGCCGAGGAGGACGAGCCGGACGCCCATCGCGTGGCGTTTGCGCGCGACGACCTTCAGCATCACGTCGACGGCTGCCGCGACCGGGAGGAGGAGCGGGAGCGTCACGGTGATCGCGACGAACGCGACGAGCTCGATCGCGACGCCCTTGGCGCGCCGCTGCCACCGGGCGCTTCGCGTGCCGGGATCGGGAAGAAGGGGACCCATCGGTCGCGCAAGGTAGTGGCTCGCCTAGGTTGGGGCCCTCCATGCACCTCGCCGTCCGCCTCGTCCCCCGCGCGCTCCTGCCCAACCTCGCCGTCACGACCGCGCTCGCCCTTCTCGGCCTCGCCGCCGCTGTGGCCGGCGGGATCGCGATGGGCTGGCTGCTCTTCGCCGTGATGGGCTGGCTCGCCGCCGGCGCCGCGGTGCGTTCGCTCCGCCGCGTCCCCGTCCTCTCCATCGGCCCGGACGGCCTCGTCGACCACCGCCGCGACGTCTCCATCCGCTGGTCCGAGATCGAATCGTTGCGAACCCTCGACCGCCGCGCCGTCTTCGGCCCCACGCCCCTCCTCGAGCTGATCCCGAAGACCTCCTTCACCCAGCCCCGCAGCGCCCTCTGGCTCGCCGTCCTCCGCGGCGACCTCGCCGTCGTCGACGCCCGCGACTCCTCCCGCCACATGATCGACCTCCGCCACCTCGACCACACCCCGGAGGACGTCATGGCGGCCATCCGCGCCAACCGGGACGTCGCCGCGCCCACGCCCGCCTGAGCGACGGCGAGCGCCGGACGCGCAGGGATGACGTGTGGCCGATGCGGACTCGCTGCTAGTCCACGTCGGCCTCGCGCGAGAGAGCAGCCCACACGAGCAACGCCGGCGCGAGGAAGACCGTCAGCGCTCCCCACGCCGCCTCGGCGCGAAGGCCGCCGTACTCGTTCAGGAGCGCGTCGCCCTGCTGGTAGACGATCGTCGCCGCGATGACGGCCGCGACAAGCGCGCACCCGGCTGCGAAGCCGCGCTTCCCGCCGACCATCACGACGCATCCGGCCACGACGCAGAGCCACACGATCCAGCCGCCCCGGGAGACCCCCGAGACCGTCACGTGTCCACCGTCGGAGAGGTAGACATCAGCCCACCTTCCGACGACCGACACCGTTGCCACCAGCAGGGCAAGTGCAGCCGGCCCGTAGCGGCGCAACACAGATGCCTCCGATCGCTCAGTCATGTCCACGACGCCCCTCGACGACTGTCACTTGCTGTGGTCGGACCAGTCGTGCGGATGACCACGACGTCGCGGCCGACGGCCCCGCACGAGCACGGGCGGCGAGCGCGACAGCCTAGAGCTTCGGGATCTCCTGGACGAGGGAGAGGACCGGGGCGAAGAGGTCGCCGTCGCGGTCGACGCGGTCGAGGACCTGGGCGGCGTCGAAGACGAGGGTCTCGGGGTCGCCGGATTCGTGGCAGGCGCGGACCTCGTCCCAGGTGACGGGGGTGCTCACGGTGGGCCGGTCCTTGGCGCGCAGCGAGTAGACGTTGACGGTGGTCTTGGCGTCGTCGTTCTGCGACCAGTCGACGAGCACCTTGCCGGGGCGGAGCGCCTTGGTCATGCGGGACACGACGAGATCCGGCTCGGACTGCTCGAGCAGCTCGGCGACGGTCTTGGCGAACGTCTTCGTTCCGCGCGGGCCCTCGTACGTCGCGTCGTCGGTGTTCAGCGGGACGTAGACCTGGAGCCCCTTGGAGCCGGACGTCTTCGGGAACGCCTGCAAGCCCAGCCGCGAGAACATCCCCTCGATCCACAGCGCCACCCGGCAGCACTCGACGATCGTCGCTGGCTCGCCCGGGTCGAGGTCGAACCCGAGGATCGTCGGGCGCAGCGGCGCGTCGGCGCGCGACAGCGAGGTGTGGAGCTCGAGGTCGGCCAGGTTCGCCAGGTACATCAGCGTCGGCACGTCCTCGCACACGCAGAAGTTGATCGACTTCGATGACATCTGGACCTTCACGCGCTTGACCCAGTCCGGCGCGTGCGCGGGGCAGTTCTTCTCGTAGAAGAACTGGCCCTCCACCCCGTTCGGGTACCGCTTCAGCGTCAGCGGCCGGCCCTCGAGGTGCGGCAGCACGGCGGGCGCGATCCGCCGGTAGAAGTCGATCACGTCGCCCTTCGTGAACCCGGCCTTCGGGTACAGCACCTTGTCGAGGTTCGAGAGCTTGAGCTCGCGCCCCTCGACGTGCATCAGCGGCGCCAGCGGCTCGAGGACCGACTCGTCGCGCCCCGGCTCCTTCAGCCCCTTGTACGACGGATGGCGGAGGATCCGGTCGGCCGTCCACTCGTGGAACTCGACCTCGCAGACGTACCTCGGCTGGGTCCACACGCGCGGCTTGGGCACCGCACCGACGTTCTCGACGGCGGGCGTGTCGCGTTCGATCGGCCCGAGCAGCCCCGCCAGCCGGTCGAGCTCCTTCTCGTCGAACCCGGTCCCGACCCGGCCGACGTACCGCCCGTCCTTCGCCACGAGCAGCGCGCCGATCCGCGAGCGCCGTCGCCCCTCCCCCGGCAGCCAGCCGACGATCGTGAAGTCCTCGCGCTGCTTGTTCTTGACCTTGATCCAGTCCTTGCAACGCCGGCCCGGCTCGTAGACCGCGTCGAGCTTCTTGGCCATCACGCCCTCGAGCCCCTGCGCCTCGCTGGCCGCCAGCACCGCCGCGCCGTTGCCGACCACATGCTCGGGCGTCTGCCACCGCTCGCCCTTCAGGCCCAGCTCGCTCAGCCGCGCGCGCCGCTCGCGGTAGGGCAGCTCCATCAGCGAGTGCCCGTCGAGCCACAGCAGGTCGAAGATGACGTAGACGACGGGGATCGTGGACGCGAGCCGCCGCGCGGCGCTCTCGCTGCCCACGTGCATCCGCCGCTGGAGGAGCCCGAACGACGGCTTGCCGTCGGGCCCGAACGCGACGATCTCCCCGTCGAGCACCGCATGGTGGTGCGAGAGCGCGCGGTTGAGCTTCGACAGCTCCGGATACGCGCCCGTGATGTCGCGCAGGTTCCGCGACTCGAACCGCAGCGTCCCCGGCTCGGAGTACGCGACCGCACGGATGCCGTCCCACTTGATCTCGAACGCCCAGCCGGAGTCGTCGCCCTTCGGCAGCGTCCCGCCGGTGGCGAGCATCGGGACGATCTTGTCCGGCATGGGCTCGCGGTCGGGGTCGGCCGGCGGGTCCATCCGGTGGATCATCCAGTCCTTGCCCGGGTCCTCGCCGGACTTGGCGAGGGGGAAGAGCGCGTAGCTGCCCTCCGCGCGCCCGTGCTCGCCGTGCAGCGTGATCTCGATCTTGCGTGGCTCCCACTTGAGGACCTCGTACGTCCCCTCGTCCCAGATCGTCATGGAGCCCGCGCCGTACTGGCCCTTCGGGATCTCGCCGTGGAAGTCCAGGTACTCGAGCGGGTGGTCCTCCGTGTGGACCGCCATCCGGTTGACGCCTGGCGCCACCGGCAGCGCGTTGGGGACCGCGAAGGACACGAGCACCCCGTCGCGCTCGAGCCGCAGGTCCCAGTGCAGCCGCGTCGCGTGGTGTTCCTGGATGACGAACCGGCCACCCTCGGACGCCCCCGCGGGGGCCTCGTCGGGCATCGGCTCGGTCGTCGGCCGCCCGGCGCGCTTGCGCCGGTACTCGTCGAGCGCGTCAGCCACCGCGCACCGCCGCGCGCATCGCCTCGACGTCGGCGGTCTTGACGAGGTAGCCGTCCGCCTTGCGCTCGAACTCGAGGTCGCCGTCGCCCTGCTGGTGGCCGGAGAAGACGATCACCCGCACCCCTGGCACGCGCTCGCGCACGCCGTCGATCAGCGACGCCTCCCCCAGCTGGTCGAGCAGCACCACGTCGGGCTGCTCGCGCGCGACGCCGTCGAGCACCGCGTCGGGCGTCGCGCCCCCGCCGACGACGACGATGTCGTCGTCGGGCAGCAGCTCCGAGACGAGGAAGCGGAACGCGTCCGAGTCGTCGCCGTGGAAGACCTTCAGGGCCACGGCGACGACGCTACCCCACGGGCGATGCGCCCTAGCGGCCGCCCGCGACCGCGGGCAGGATGGTCAGCTCGGCCCCGTCCTTCACCGGCGTCTGCAGGCCGTCCAGGAAGCGGACGTCCTCGCCGTCGAGGAAGACGTTGACGAAGCGGCGCAGCTCGCCGTCCTCGCCCGCGACCCGCTCGCGCAGCTCGCCGTGCTGGGCGTAGATCTGGTTCAGCACCTCGCCGACCGTCGAGCCGTCGGCCTTCGGCGCGCGCTCCCCACCCGTCGCGGACGCGAGCTGCGGCGGGATCTTGACCGTGACCGCCATCGCTACGCCGCCACCGAGACGGTCGACTCGAACGACTTCAGGTTCGCGTCGATCGTGTGGGTCTCGAACGTGTCACGCACCGCGTCGAGGGTCTTGAGGCCCTCGCCGGTGATGACCGCGACGACGCGCTCGTTCGGGTCGATGTCGCCGCGCTCGGCGAGCTTGGCCAGGACCGCGGTGGTGACGCCGCCGGCGGTCTCGGTGAAGATGCCGGTCGTCTCGGCAAGCAGGCGGATGCCGGCCTTGATCTCGTCGTCGGAGACCGAGTCGACGCCGCCGCCCGTGTTGCGCGCGAGGTCGACGGCGTACGGGCCGTCGGCGGGGTTGCCGATCGCGAGCGACTTGGCGATCGTGTTCGGCTTGACCGGGCGGACGATGTCGGTGCCCTCGCGGTAGGCGGTGGCGACCGGCGAGCAGCCATCGGCCTGGGCGCCGTTCATCTTCGGCGCGTCGCCTTCGATGAGGCCGACCTCGCGCCACTCGGCGAAGCCGCGCGCGATCTTCGTGAAGAGCGAGCCGGAGGCGATCGGCGCGACGATCCGGTCGGGCTGCTCCCAGCCGAGCTGCTCGGCGATCTCGTACGCGATCGTCTTCGAGCCCTCGGCGTAGTACGGGCGCATGTTGACGTTGACGAACGCCCAGTCGTGCTCGCCCGACAGCTCGGTGCAGAGCCGGTTGACGTCGTCGTAGTTGCCGCGCACGGCGACGAGGTTCGTCCCGTAGACGCCGGTCGCGAGGATCTTCTGCTCCTCGAGGTCGGCCGGGATGAAGACGTAGGACTCGAGGCCGAGCGCGGCGCCGTGGGCGGCGACCGAGTTGGCCAGGTTGCCGGTGGAGGCGCAGGCGATCGTCGTGAAGCCGAGCTCGCGAGCGCGGGCGACGGCGACGGAGACGACGCGGTCCTTGAACGAGTGCGTGGGGTTCGCGGCGTCGTTCTTGATCCAGATCTCGCGGATCCCGAGGCGCTCGGCGAGGCGGTCGGCGCGGATGAGCGGCGTGCAGCCGGCGGGGAGGCCGGCGCGGCTCGAGTTGCGCGCGGACGGGCCGGGCTGGGCGGTCAGCGGGAGGAAGTCGCTGTAGCGCCAGATGTTCTGCGGGCCGGCCTGGATGCGGCGGCGCCAGTCGGCCGGGTCGCGGTCGGTCGGGTGCTGGTAGGCGACCTCGAGCGGGCCGAAGCACCGCTCGCAGACGTACCGCGCGTCCAGCGGGTACTCGGTCTTGCACTCCTTGCACTGCAGGTGGCTAGCGGCCATCGAAACGGTTCCTCGCGTTGCTTGTTGGGCACGTTGCGAGGACTCTGTGAAGGCCTCGCATCTACAGGAATTCGCACCGTTCGGCGTCGCACTGCGCGACGACGATGGTTGCGGGGGTTTCAACGGGCCAGTCCCTCCACCCCTCTGGATGCGTCCAGCTATGTCTGGCGGACAGAGTACACACTGCCCTCCAGGAAGGTGGTCGACACCTCCCTCGCGCGGCTTGAGGCGCATCGGCGATCCGTCCGCCCCCGCCCGGCGACGTGGCGCTCGCGAGCTAGCGTCGGCGTGGATGCACCGCTTTCTGGTCCTCGCCTTCCTCGGCCTCGCCGCACTCGCCGCGCTCGTGCCCGCCGCCCCGGCCCGCGCGGAGAGCGTCGCCGGCGTCGGCGGCGTGCCGATCGAGCGCGCCGCGGTGGAGGCCGAGCGCGCGGCCCAGCAGCGCGATCGGCCGTGGGAGGAGCAGGCGCCGGCCGTCGCGTCCGCGGCGCTCACGCTGGTCAGGCGCGAGCAGACTCGCCAGAAGGCCGCGGCGCTCGGGATCGTCGTGACGCAGGCGCAGGAGGACGCCGCGTGGGCGCGCGAGCTGGCCGCCGCGGCGCGCCCGTACAACATCCGCAGCCGGCACCCGATCGACGAGACGCGCACGCGCGCGCTGTTGCGCGAGGCGATCGCCCGGCGGCTGATCTTCGACCGCTTCTACCTCGAGGCGCGCGACGACGCCGCCTACGCCGCCCGTTTCACCGAATGGCAACAGCGCCAACGCGCCAAGACGTGGTGCGGTCCCGCGCTCGGCTCGGCGCGCTGCGGCACCAGCCCACTCCCCCGCGACGCGTGCCTCCCCCTCTGGCCGCTGTCGGCCTGCTTCGTGCCGGCGACGCGCGACCGCCCCGCGTACTGGTCGATCGACGGCGATCTCGCCCAGCCGGCCTGGGTCTACAACAACCACGACGCCCAGGTCCGCCTGCGCTGGGCGGTGCGGCGGCTGCGCCCGGCGCTCGACCGGCGCGTCGAGTTCGACTCCGAGGCCGACTTCCTCGCGGCCACCGTGCCGACCCGCGCGGACGCGGTGGCGCTCGTCCGGATCGCGCACCGGCTCACGCTGCGCAAGCCCACGCCACCGCTCTTCAGCCTCAGCGTCGACGGATAGACTTCCCCACGCGATGCCGACCGCTCCCGACGAGCCGCGAAGTCCCGATGCCCTCACTGCCACGGCCCCTGCGCCGTGGAGCCCGGGCACGCGTCAACGGCGTCGCCCCGGCTCCCGAGCCTGAGACCCCCAACGTCGAGCAGCTCGACGCTGCCGGCCTGCGCTGGATCAACATCGACCGCCCGCGCGGCGTCGACCGCGCCTGGATCGAGGAGCACTTCGACTTCCACGCCCTCGACTACGAGGACGTCTTCTCGCGCAACCAGCGCCCGAAGGTCGACGAGTACGACGACTACCTGTTCATCGTCCTCCACTTCGCCCGGTACGACAAGACGATCGGGCGGCTGAACGCGGCCGAGCTGGACGTCTTCGTCGGCCCGGACTTCGTCATCACGCTCCCGAACCAGCCGTTGCAGTCCGTCGCGTACCTGTTCGAGCGCGCGCGCCAGAGCGAGGACTTCCGCGAGCAGCTGTTCAGCAAGGGCGCCGGCTACCTGCTCTACAAGATCGTCGACGACAGCGTCGACGCGGCGTTCCCGATGCTCGCGAAGATGGGCAACAAGCTCGAGCGCATCGAGGACGACATGTTCGAGGGGCGCTCGGCGGAGATCGTCCGCGACATCTCCGACGTCAAGCAGGAGATCATCAACTTCCGCCGCGTCGTGCGGCCGCAGCGCGCGGCGCTGAAGGACCTCGAGCGCCACAAGCGGTACGTCCCCGAGGACCTCGAGATCTACTTCGACGACATCAACGACGCGTCGGAGCGGATCTGGGACATGCTCGAGAACTTCAAGGAGGTCGTCGAGGGCCTGGAGTCGACGAACGAGTCCGTGCTCTCGCACCGCACGAACGACGTCCTGCGCGTCCTGACCGCGTTCAGCGTGATGCTGCTCCCGCTGACGCTGCTGGCGAGCGTCTTCGGGATGAACGTCAAGTACCCCGGCGAGGGGACCCACGAGGCCTTCTGGATCGTGCTCGTCACCATGCTCGCGGCGATCAGCGGCATGGGCTACTGGTTCCGCAAGCGCGGGTTCCTGTAGCGCTGCGCTTTCAGTCCTCGCGGAGCGCGCGGACGAGCGTGCGGCGCGTGCTGGAGCCCTCGATCCGCTCGAGGAAGAGGCCGGCCTGCGTGGCGGTGGCACCGAGGGCGTCGAGCGGGACCCACGACCCGACCCACTCCGGCTGGTCCTTGCCTGTCGGCGCCTGGCCGACGAGCGCGCGGAGGAAGCCGCGGCGGCTGCTGCCGGCCGGCGGCGCGGCGGGCGGCTTGGCCTTGTGCGCGCCCGGGTCGGTGGAGAGCGTGAACGCCGCCCAGCCGCCGGGCTTGAGGACGCGGCCGAACTCGGTCACGTAGCCGAGCTGGACCTTCGGGCTCGGGATGTGGGTGAAGACCGAGTGGCTGATGACGACGTCGACGCTGGCGTCCTCCACCCCGGCGAGCGTCTCGCCGTCGCCGAGCACCCACTCGACGTTGTAGAGCCCGTCGTTGTGGTCCTGCGCGAGCATCAGCATCTCGGGCGAGACGTCGATCGCGGTGACGTGCTGGGCGCGCTGCGCGAGCACACGGGTGAGCCGGCCGAGGCCGCAGCCGAGCTCGAGGACGTGGTCGCTCTTGAGGAGCGTGAGGTCGAGCAGCTCCAGGAGCGCGTCGACCTCCTGCGCGCCGCGGCGCCAGAACCGCTCCTCGTCGGGCTGGCCGAAGGTCTCGCGCGGGTCGACGAAGTGGAACGCGTCCTCGCGGGCGCGGTCGTCCCAGAAGTCGCGCATGCGCTCGCCGGCGTCGTCCATCGACCGGCGAGGCTAGCGGTCGGGCGTGGGTGGTGCGCCTCGTGCGCGGGGATGTGGGGCCGGTCGCGGTAACCGGGTGCGCGGCGCGGTGTACGAAGCGACCGTGCCCGCCCCCTCCCTGGACCCGCTCAAGCGCTTGAGCGCGGAGTTCGCCCTCGCCGACACCGCCGAGCGCCGCAAGATGCTCGTCATCGTCAACCCGTACGCGACGACGGTCTCCGACCGGCTGCGCAACCTCGTCGTCCACGCGCTGGAGAGCCGGTACGACGTGACGGCGATCAACACGCAGCGCCAGGGGCACGCGACCGAGCTGGTCCGCGAGGCCGCGGAGGAGGGCTACGACGTCGTCGTGGCGTTCGGCGGTGACGGGACGCTGAACGAGGCGGCCAACGGCCTGGTCGGGACCGACGTCCCCCTCACCCACCTGCCGGGCGGCGCGACCAACGTCTTCTGCAAGATGCTCGGGATCCCCGGCGAGATCGTCGACGCGACCGAGCACCTGCTGCGGATCGCCGACGACTGGAAGCCGCGCCAGGTCGACCTTGGCGTGATGAACGGGCGGTACTTCACGTTCACCGCGGGCTTCGGGCTCGACGCGACGGTGGTCAAGGCGGTTGACCTCCGGCCGGCGCGCAAGCACCGGTTCGGCGCGCCGTACTTCGCGTGGTCAGCGGTGCGGACGTTCCTGGGGCGCTACCTCGTGCGGCCACCGATGGTGGAGACCGCGCGGGCCGACGGCACCACGACGCGGGGGATCAACCTGCTCGTGCAGAACGGCGACCCGCTGACGTACTTCCGCACCGTGCCGCTGCATGTGGCCGAGGACGTGACGCTGGAGAGCGGGACGCTGAGCGGCGTGATGCTCAACCGCGCGACGGCGGTCGACCTGCCGCCGATGGTCGCGCGCCTGTTCTCCAAGCGGCTGCGCGTGCTCGACCACCGCCAGGTCGAGTCGCTGCCGGGGCTGACGGCGCTGCGGGCGTGGTCGGCGGACGGCAACCCGGTGCCGCTGCAGTGCGACGGCGACTGGGTCGGGGACGTGACCGAGGTCGAGTTCAGCGTGGCGCCACGGGCGCTGACGGTCGTCGCCTGAGGAGCGGCAGCGCCACGAGCGCTGCTGTTGCCGTGCCGAGCAGCGCCCCGACCGCGACATCGAGCGGGAAGTGGACGCCGAGGTAGACGCGGCTGAAGGCGATGAGGATCGCGAGGATGAGCGCGGCGGTTCGCAGCTTCGGGACGAGGAGCGCGATCACGACCGCGCTGGCGAACGCGCCGGACGCGTGGCCGGAGGGGAACGACGGCGACGCCGGCAGCTCGATCGCGGCCTGCGCCGCCTCGGGCCGGACGCGGTCGACGGCATCCTTCGCGACGGTCGTCAGGAGGTTCGCGACCGTGTACGCGACGAGCACGGCGGCCGCGGTGAGGAGCGGCGGCCTGGCCGCGCGGGTGCGGACGTCGTGCCAGATCCCGGCCGCCATGAACGGCAGGCTCTTCACCCACCCCCACGACAGCGCGGTGAACACCGCCACCAGCGGCTCCCAACGCAGCTCCCGGACCGCGTCGGACAGCTGGCGGTCGATGTCGATCAGCGAGGCGAGCACTCGGGCTCACCCAGCGTGGCAGACGCCGGCGACCGCCTACCAGTCGAACTGCGGCTTGGCCGGCGGCGTCTTGCCGCGCAGCCGCATCCACAGCCGCCGGAGGTGATACCGGCGCATCTGACGCCGCATCGCCCGGTACTTGCGCGCCTCGACCCGCTCGATGATCCAGATGTCCTCGGGGAACTCCTCGATGTCCTCGAGCCGCGGCAACGTCATGTCGCGAACCCTAGCGCGGCGCCGATCCCGAATCCGACCGTCGCGACCACCAAGCCGGCGAGCGCGACGCCGCATGCCGCGCGGAGCCGTTCGACGGTCGGAGCGTTCCTCTCCCGCCTCCGCTCCAGGGTCAGGGCGAGCCGCACCAGGAGCGCCTCGGCGTCGCGAAGATCGGCGGTCGCGTAGACGGTGCGGACGTCGACCGCGAAGCCCACCATGTGCGTCTGCAGCAGCTGGACCGACGCCGCCAGGACCACCATCAGGCCCACGACGCCCGTCACGGCGGCGAGGCGGAAGAGGAGCGAGTCCGGGACCGGCTCGGCGAACACCGGGCGGGCGAGGAGGGTGGCGACGACGGCCGCGGCGGCGAGGATGGTGCCGGCGCGGGTACGGAGCCCCGCGACCTCGGACTGCTGCTCGTCGAGAGCCCTCAACGCGAGGTCGTAGAAGGTCTCTCCCGCGGTGCTCGGCATGGACGCGGAACGCTACGTGCCGACCTGCGGCGCGGGGCGCGCGAACTGCGCCGAGACTACGCCGTGGGTGTGACGCGGTACGCGTCGAAGACCGAGTCGATGTTGCGCAGGCGGGTGATGCAGCCCTTGAGCACCTGCGTGTCGCCGACCTCGACGATGAACCGGTTCTTGACCATCGGCGGGGAGACGATGCAGCGCGCCTCGATGATGTTCATCCCTGACTCGGCGAACGTCCGCGAGAGCTCCTCGAGCAGCCGCGTGCGGTCGTAGGCGTCGACCTCGATCTCGACCTTGAACGCCGTCTCGTGCTCGCCCTCCCACGACACGCGCACGAACCGCTCCGGGTCCTTGCGCAGCACCGCCACGTTCGGGCAGTCCTCGCGGTGGATCGTGATGCCGCGACCAAGCGAGATGTAGCCCTCGATCGGGTCGCCTGGGACCGGGTGGCAGCACTTGGCCATCCGCAGCATCACGTCGTCGACGCCCTCGACGCGGATGCCGTACTGGTTGGAGGAGCGCGTCGGCTGGCGCCGCTCGCGCCGCGTCGAGACCAGATCCTCGACCGTGATCCCCTCGCCCTCCGCCGCCTCACCCTGCTTGAGCCGCTGCAGGACCTTGTTGACGACGACCTTCGGCGAGATCTTCGCCCCGCCCAGCGCGATGTAGAAGTCGTCGGCCTTCTTGAAGCCCATCTCGCGGATGACGTCCGCCAGCAGCGGCGAGCCGGAGATCTTCTGCGCCGGCAGCCCGCGCTTGGAGAGGTGCTCCTGCAGCAGGACGCGGCCGGTGTGCTCGGTGTCCTCGCGCGACTCGGCCTTGAACCACGCCTTGATCTTGTTCCGCGCCCGCGTGGTCTTCACCACGGCGAGCCAGTCGCGTGACGGCCCGCGCTCCTTCTTCGAGGTGAGCACCTCGACGATGTCGCCGCTCTTGAGCTCGTAGTGGAGCGGGACGATCTTGCCGTTGACCCGCGCGCCGACGCAGCGGTGGCCGATCTCCGTGTGGACCTCGTACGCGAAGTCCAGCGGCGTCGCGCCCGCGGCCAGGGACTTGACCTCGCCCTTCGGCGTGAAGACGAAGACCTCCTCGTCGAAGAGGTCGACCTTCAGGGTCTCCATGAACTCCTTCGGGTCCTGGAGATCCTGCTGGTAGTCCATCATCTGCCGCAGCCACTTGAGCTTCTGCTCGTTGTCCTGCGTGGGCGGCGCGGGCCGGGAGCCGCCGCCCTGGCCGGCCTTGTAGATCCAGTGGGCCGCGACGCCGTACTCGGCCATGTCGTGCATCTCGCGCGTGCGGATCTGGATCTCGAGGGGCAGCCCCTCGGGCCCGATCACCGTCGTGTGCAGCGACTGGTACATGTTGAACTTCGGCATCGCGATGAAGTCCTTGAAGCGCCCCGGCAGCGGCTTCCACAGCGAGTGGATGACGCCGACCGCGCCGTAGCAGTCCTTCACCGAGCCGACCTGGACGCGCATCGCGGTCAGGTCGTAGATCTCGTTGAACTCGCGACCCTTCTTGGTCATCTTCGAGTAGATCGAGTAGAAGTGCTTGGCGCGCCCGGAGATCTCGGCCTCGATGCCGAGCGCCTCCAGCTCGCGGCGCAGGTACTCGCCCGCCTTGTTGACGTACCGCTCGCGCTCGTCGCGCTGCTGGTTGACCAGGCCCTTGATCTCCTGGTACTTGCGCGGGTGCAGGGCGGCGAACGCGAGGTCCTCCAGCTCCCACTTGATCGCGTGGATGCCGAGCCGGTGCGCGATCGGCGCGAAGATCTCGAGGGTCTCCTTCGCCTTCTCGATCTGCTTCTGCTTCGGCATCGCGCCGATCGTCCGCATGTTGTGCAGGCGGTCGGCGAGCTTGATGAGGATGACCCGGATGTCCGAGGCCATCGCCACGACCATCTTGCGGTAGTTCTCGGCCTGCGCCTCGTCGCGCGACTGGAACGTGATGCCGGTGAGCTTCGTGACGCCGTCGACGAGCCCCGCGACCTCCTCGCCGAACTCGGCCTTGACCTCGTCGAGGGTCGCGGACGTGTCCTCGACGGTGTCGTGCAGGAGCGCGGCGACGAGCGTCTCGGTGTCGAGCCGCATCCCCGCGCAGATCTTCGCGACCGCGGTCGGGTGGACGATGAACTCCTCGCCCGACTTGCGCCGCTGGTCGGCGTGGTGCTCGCAGGCGAAGACGAACGCGCGCTCGACCGGCTCGCGCTCGATCTCGACGATCGAGTCGGCGGCGTGCTCCTCGACGATCGCGAACAGATCGCCGAGCAGGCTCTCCTCCAGCGTGGTGAGGCCCTCGCGGCGGATCCGCTCCGGATGCTGCTCGGGATGCTCGAGCTGATCGACCGGCGTGCGCTGGGTGGTCAGGCCGCCGTCGCCGTTGCCGGCGCCGTCTCCGGCCGGGGTCCCTGCGGTGTCGATCTGCTGTTCGGTGCTCGCCATGCGCTCTCGCCTCCTCCCGAGTATGCCCGGTACGCGTCCGAACGTTCGAGCTCCGTGCGCTCGGCGGCCGGGACGGTCGCGGACCGCCGCTCCCGATCGAGGTGCACCAGGCCGAGCTCCACGAGGACCCGGAGCGCGCGCCCGGCGACGGCCGGGGTCCGCTGCGGATCGTCCTCGCGGAGCGCCGCCTCGAGCTCCTCGCCCGCCGCGCCCCCGGTGGCCCGCAGGCTCCGGTAGATCGCGGTGAGCGGGGTGCGCAGGTCGCGCTCTCGCTCATGGATCGACAGGGAGAAGTCTACCTCCGGCCTCCCCCACGCCAGGTGGACGAACGGCCCGTCCGCGCCCAGGTGCGCCACGTCGTGCGCGGGCGGGTCGAGGAGGACGACGTGGTCGTAGGCGGCCGCCACCTGCGGGTCGCGGCGCAGGGCGGCGTGCGAGGTGAGGTCGAACCCGCCGAGCAGGCCGTCGAGATGGCGCGCGCGGAGCTGCGCGTGGGCGGCGACGACGAGGACGCGCTCGCCGGAGTGGACGAGGGCGCCGATCGTGCCGGCCAGGCCGCCGTCGCGGCGGTCGCGGGCGGCCGGGTCGAGCTCGGGCTCGCGCGTGGCCGCGTCGTCGTCGGGGAGCGGCGCGTCGAACTCGGCCAGCGCGGCGTCGAGGAACGGGTCCTCCCCGATCAGCGCGATCGGCGGCGCCTGCGTCGGGCTGGCGGCGCGCAGGACGAGCCGGGGCTCGACCGCGCCCTGGAACTCGTTCAGCTCGAGCGCGAACGCGGCGTCGACCGGGCCGTCCGCGTCGCACGGGAGCTTGCCGTCGCAGCTGAACGCGACGGCGCGGGCGCGGACGCCGCCGGCCTCGACGGTGAAGCGCAGGTGCTGCTTCGTGTCGCCCATCGGGCGCGGGTCGGTGAGCCGGGCGGCCGGGACGAGGAGGCTGACGCCGGGGTTCTGGTGGCCGAACGGCGCGAGCTGCGCCAGCTCCTCCGCGAGGCCGAGGCCGAGCTCGTCGCCCGCGACGACGGCGTCGACGCGCTCGGTCGGCCGGCGCTGCTCGTCGGTGAGGTGCTCGTCGGCGTGGGCGGTGAAGGCGGCGCGGAAGGCGTCGAGGTTGGCGGCGTCGAGCTCCAGCCCGGCCGCGGCGCGGTGGCCGCCGTGGCGGTTGAGGTGGGCGGCGGACGCGTTGAGGCCGGCGAGGAGGTCGAACCCGGCGACGCTGCGGCCAGAACCCGTGCCGGTGCCGGTCTGCGGGTCCATCGCGATGAGGATCGCCGGGCGGCAGTAGCGCTCGGCGATCTTGCTGGCGACGATGCCGACGACGCCCGGGTGCCAGTCGTCGCCCGCGAGGACGTACGCGCTGCGCTCGCCCTGCTGCGCGACCTGCGTCTCGGCCTCGAAGAGGATCCGCTGCTGGGTGTGGCGGCGCTCGCCGTTGACGCGGTCGAGCTCCTCGGCGACCTCGGTCGCCCGCGCGTGGTCGTCGGTGAGGACGAGCTCGAGGCCCGCGTCGGCGCGGTAGAGGCGGCCGGCGGCGTTGATGCGGGGCGCGATGTTGAAGGCGAGCGTCTGGGCGTCGACGCGGCTCGGGTCGCAGCGGGCGGCCCTGAGGAGCGCGCGGAGGCCCGGCTTGCGGGTCGACGCGAAGGCGCGCAGACCCTGCCGCACCAGCCGCCGGTTCTCGTCGATCAGCGGCACGACATCGGCGATCGTCGCCAGCGCGACGAGGTCGAGGTCCTCGTCCGCGTGCTCCGTGCTCTCGCCGCGGGCGGTGAGCAGCGCGGTCGCGAGCTTGTACGCGACACCGGCGGCGCACAGGTGCGGGCACGGGTAGTCGCCGAGGCCTTCGCCCGGGTGGACGATCGGCGCGTCGGGCAGCTGCCCGTCGGGGCGGGGCGTGTGGTGGTCGGTGACGACGACGTCCATCCCGGCCGCGCGCGCTTGCGCGACCTCCTCGACCGCGGTGATCGCGCAGTCGGCGGTGATGAGGAGCTGCGTGCCGGTGGACGCGAGCCGGTCGACGGTGCGCGCGTTGAGCCCGTACCCGTCCTCCGAGCGTGAGGGCAGGTACGCGTGGACGTCGGCCCTCAGCCGCTCCAGCACCCGCACGAGGATCGCGGTCGAGCAGACGCCGTCGACGTCGTAGTCGCCGTGGATCGTGATCTTCGAGCCCCGGTCGACGTGCGTCAGGATCACCGCGACGGCCTCGTCCATCCCGCCGAACGCGCTCAGCGGGTGCGCCACGTCGGCGGCCAGCCACGCCCGAGCCGCCTCCGGCTCCGCGTACCCGCGCCGCACGAGCACCTGCGCCACCGGATGGCTCACCCCGAGCTCCCGCTCCAGCCGCAGCACCTCCGCCATCGCCACGGGAGCGATCTCCACCCGCTTCTCCGGTGGCTGTGCAGCCACCAGCGGCGGCGTCTCATCGACCGGCGCAGCGGCATCGAGCGGCGCGGGCTCGTCCACCGGCACCGCAGCGGGCGGCGCGGGCTCGTCCGCGAGCGGCGGGACCTCCGCAAGCTTCACGGGGATCTCGATGGGCTCCGGCTTCGGCTTCGGCGCCCGCGGCCGCTTGGGCGCGGCGGGCTCGGGCTCCGGCAGGTCGAAGAGGGTCAGGGCCTCGGCGGACACGGCCCACGAAAGTAGGCGCGGGTCCGGACGGACCCGGACGAACTTCCCGCACCTTCCGCCGGATTCCGGCGCGACACCAGCACCACGGCGCCGAAGCGCGTCGCCGGCGAGCGCGCGCGACGGTGCGGCCGGAGCCGAGCGCGGAGCGGCCGGGACCAACGGCGGGCACCGGCGACGCCCGAGCCGGTGCCGGCAGCGTCCGGACAGGGCGATCCAGTTCGGCTGGGTCGGGCTGGCCGGATGCTGACGGCGCCGGCCCTCCCAGCACGAAGAAACACGGCGCGACCCGAAGGCCGCGCCGAAGTTCTCAGGCTGCCGAACGCCCGAAGGCGCTGGAGGCGCCGGGAGTGCTCGGGGTGCCGCCCTCGTGGCCGCCCTCGGCGTTCTCCTGGCGCACGCCGATGAGCCACACGGCGCCGAGGCCGAGGAGCGTGCCGGGAACCGCGTACAGGACGGTCAGCACCGTCGTGTCGTCCTGCGACGGCAGCGAGAACCCGGAGACGATGAGCGCGAAGAGCACCGCACCGATCACGGAGCCGACGAACGCGCCCACGATCCCGGCCCAGAAGCGGTCGGGCAGGAAGACCGTGAAGTGCCAGATGGCGATGCCCATCATGATCCAGCCGAAGAGCGCCATGGCTAGCGGTTCCTCCCGTGGCGCTTGTTGCGCGGCTTCTTGCCGCCGTTGCGCTTGTCGTCCTTCATGAACAGGTCGTCGGGCGAGGCGTCGGCGCCCGGGCGCGGAGCCTCGGGCTCCGGGTCCTGGACGGCGGTGCGGGCCGGCGGCTGGTCGACGTGCAGGTCGCGGACCATCTCGTCGAACTCCTCCCGCGACACGCCGCGGTCCGGATCGTCCGGCGCCGTCAGGCGGCCGCGCGAGCGGCGCGACGGCTGCGGGTCGACGATCTTGCCGGCGTTGCCCGTCGCGTACGCGGGGACGACGCCGCCGTTCTCCGCCATGACGCGCTGGCGCCGGCGACGGTAGATCGGCTCGCGCTCCTTCCAGGCGGTGAGCACCTGGGAGGCGATGAAGACCGACGAGTAGGTGCCGGACAGGGTGCCGATGAGCAGCGCGATCGCGAAGTCCTGCAGCGTCTCCCCGCCGAAGAGGAAGAGCATCAGCACCGGCAGCGCGGCGGTGAAGCTCGTCGCCAGCGACCGGACGATGACCTCGGACATGGAGCGGTTGACCACCTGCGAGAACGTCGCCGACGGCATGCGCGGCACGTTCTCCCGGATGCGGTCGAACACGATGATCGTGTCGTACAAGGAGAAGCCGAGGATGGTGAGCAGGGCAGCCACCGTTCCCGCAGTCACCTCCTGGCCGATCAACGCGTAGATGCCGGCCGTGATCAGGAGGTCGTGCATGAGCGCGATGAGCACCGGCACGGCGTACTTCCACTCGAACCGCAGCGCGAGGTAGACGCTGACCACCAGCAGCGACGCGATGATCGCGATGATCGCCGACTTGGCGACGGTCTCGCCGAAGGTCGGGCCGATCGACTGGGTGTTCGGCTCGCCCGCCACGCCGAACTCCTGGTCCAGCGTGTTCGTGACGCGCGTGACCTGGTCGGGCCGCAGGTTCTCGGTCGAGATCTGGAAGACGTTCCGGCCCAGCTCGGGCTCCTGGACGCGCTGGATCTCCGCCTCGCTCTGGCCGACCGTGGCGAGCGCGTCGCGGATCTGGTCTTCGTTGACGTTCGGCTTCTCGATCGCCGCGCGGATGCGGGTGCCGGACTCGAAGTCGATGCCGAGATCGAGGCCCTTGCCGCCGATCGCCAGCGCGCAGACGAGCAGGATCACGCCGGACGCGGAGAAGAACCACTTCGACCGGCCCATGAAGTCGAACGCGATCTCCTTGCGCGGCTTCTCCGCGCCGAGCGCCGACGGGCGGCCCAGCGCCTTGGAGTGGCCGAGCGTGCCGACGATCGCCTGCGTGAACAGGACGGCCGTGAAGAGCGAGACCATGGTGCCGACGCCGAGCGTGAAGGCGAAGCCCTTGACGCCGGCGGTCGCGAGCACGAACAGGATGAACGCGACCATGATCGTGACGACGTTCGCGTCGATGATCGCCCCGATGCCCTTCTTGTAGCCCGCGGCGAGGCCCTGCGTCACGGATCTGCCGGCGCGGATCTCCTCCTTGACGCGTTCGAAGATGACGATGTTCGCGTCCGCGGCGACGCCGATAGTGAGGATCAGGCCCGCGATGCCCGGCAGCGTCAGCGTGATCGGGATGAGCTTGATCAGCGCGTAGAAGTACAGCGAGTACACCACGAGCGCGGTGACCGCGATGACGCCGAGGATCCGGTAGAAGATCAGCAGGAAGAGGGCGACGATGCCGAGGCCCGCGGCGCCCGCGAGGAGGCCCTGGTCGAGCGACTGCTGGCCGAGCGTCGCGGAGACCTGCGACTGCGAGATCAGCTCGAGCTTGACGGGCAGCGCGCCGGTCTTGAGGAGGTTCGAGAGCTCCTGCGCGGACTCGATCGTGAAGCCGCCGGTGATCTGCGAGCCGTTCGACGCGTCGATGCCGTTCGGGTTCTGGACGAAGTCGATGTACGGCACCGAGATGAGCTCGTTGTCGAGCACGATCGCGAAGTGCTGCGCGGCCGCCTGCGGGTTGCCGAACGACTGGGAGGCACCGCGGCGGGCGATCTCGCGCGTGATCTCCTTCCAGGTCTTGCGCCCCTGGTCGGTGAAGTCGAACGTGACGATCGGCTGGCCGGTGCCGCCGGGGCCGTTGTCGTAGTTCTGCTCCGGGTTCTTGATGTCGGTGCCACGGAGCGCGACGTTGTCCGCCAGGACGTACCAGCGGTCGCTCTTCTGGTTCTCCTTGAGGTTGTCGCGCTGCTCGGCACGGATGATGACCGTGCCTTCCTTGACCTCGTAGACCTTGGCGTTCCGCTCGTCGGCGGGGAGCTCGTCGACGTCCTTCTGGAGGTCCTCGCGCGTCTCCTCGGGACCGGCGACGACCTCCTTGTCCTTCTCGTCGACGGCGTAGAAGAGCCCCTCGTGGGTGTTGTTGCGGTCGTCGACGGCGGGCCGCTTGGAGGCGACCTGCACCGCGTCGTAGAGCGACATCGTCCCGAGCGAGCCGGCCGACTGCCCACCGGTGACCTCAGGGTCACGCGGGTGCGTCTTGCCGTCCTCGCCGATGACGTTCGGCTCCCAGTCGTAGAAGAAGAGCTGGGCGACCTGGCCGACCTGCTGCTGCGCCTCCTCCGCGTTCTCGACGTCGGGCAGGCCGACGAGGATCTGGTCGGAGCCGGAGCGCTGGATCTCGGGCTCGGACACGCCGAGGGCGTCGACGCGGTCGCGCATGACGTCGATCGCGCGGTCGAGCGCCTCCTGGTCGACGACAGGCTGCTGCTGGGTCGGGCGCGCCTCGTAGACGAGCTCCACGCCTCCGCGCAGGTCCAGGCCGAGCCGGGTCGGCTTGGAGAGGATGACGGCGAGGGACCCGGCGAGCAGGCCCGCGACGAGCAGCAGGATGAAGAAGTTGCGGCGACGGTCGGTCACAGGAGTCCGGACTGTAGTGGGTCTTGCGCGGTGTGTGCCAGCGGTCACGCCTGGGGCGTGAGAACGAGCAGCATGCCGCCGTCGTCGTCGTAGGCGGGGAAGATGTCGGCCTTGGCCTTCGCGGGCAGATCGCCCTCCGCGTTGACCTGGACCGGCTTGTCGAGCTGGCGGACGCCCCACTCCAGGACGGTCGCGACGTAGTCCTGCCCGTCGGCGAACCTCAGCCCGAGGACCTCGCTCGCGGGCCGGCCGATGACCTGCTCGTCGGCGAGCCCAGTCAGCTCGAACGAACCCCTGCCGCACGCGATCACGCGCCCGGCCTGGTCGGTCACGAAGAAGGCGGCGTTGGGCGCCGGGTAGTAGTCGTCGAGCAGCTCGAACAGGAAGCCGAAGCCGCAGTTCGAGCAGCCCTTCGCCTGGCGGCGGAAGCCCGCGTTGCGGTCGGTCTCGGTCCTGCGGCGGCCGCAGTTGGGGCAGATGAACAGATGGGCCACGGGGTCCAGTGTGGTGCGCGCTGGTTGAGCGAAGGCTAAAGGAGCGTGGTCGGCTCGAGGCCGAGGTGGCGGTACGCCGCGGCCGTCGCCTGGCGACCGCGCGGGGTGCGCTTGAGCAGCCCCTGCTGGAGCAGGTACGGCTCGTAGACGTCCTCGATCGTGTCCTGCTCCTCCCCCACGGCGACCGCGAGGGTCGACAGGCCCACCGGCCCGCCGTCGAAGCGCACGCAGATCGCGTCGAGGATCTCGCGGTCGAGCCGGTCCAGGCCCCGCTCGTCGATCTCCAGCAGCGAGAGCGCGCGGTCGGCCGCCTCGGCGGTGACGACGCCGCCCATGCGCACCTCGGCGTAGTCGCGCACGCGCTTGAGGAGCCGGTTGGCCACGCGTGGTGTCCCGCGCGAGCGCGAGGCGATCGCCTTCGCGCCGTCCGGGTCGAGCTTGACGCCGAGGATCCCCGCCGAACGGGTGACGATCAGCGCGAGGTCGTCCAGCGCGTACGGCTCGAGCCGGTGCTGGATGCCGAACCGGTCGCGCAGCGGGGTCGAGAGCAGTCCCGCGCGCGTGGTCGCGCCCACGAGCGTGAACGCGGGCAGGTCGAGCGTCACCACGCGCGCGCCCGCGCCCTGACCGACCGTGATCGGCAGCTTGCGGTCCTCCATCGCGGGATAGAAGGTCTCCTCCAGCGCGCGCGAGAGCCGGTGCAGCTCGTCGACGAAGAAGACCGTCCGCGGCTCCAGCGCGGTGAGGAACGAGGCGATGTCGCCCTTGCGCTCCAGCGCCGGGCCGGCCGTCATCACGAACGGGACGTCCAGCTCGGTGGCGAGGATCTGGGCGAGCGACGTCTTCCCCAGCCCCGGCGGGCCGGCGAGGAGGACGTGGTCGAGCGCCTCCCCGCGCGCGGCGGCCGCCTCGATGGACACCCGCATCTGCGCCTTCACCGCGTCCTGCCCGACGTACTCGTCGAGCCCGCGCGGGCGCAGTGAGCGCTCGAGGTCGTCCTCGGCCTCGAGGTGGTCGGGGGTCTGGATCCGGCCGTTCGTCACGGACCCCATTGTGCGTGAGCGATCGGACGTCCGCTGGACGGACGTTCTGCCGACCTCTGGTGGCCGGATCCGGGCCGATCCCGTACCGTCCTCGTGTATGAGCAGGGTCCCCCTTCCACTTCCACGCCTTCGCGCGCTCGCCGTCGGCGTCGCGCTGGCCGCCACGCTGCCGGCCGCCGCCGCCGATGCGCACTGGAACGAGCCGATGCCCGGCCCGAGCCCGCTGAACGCGTACGACGTCAACCCGCCGAACGGCAACACGCCGAACGTCGGCGACGTGGAGGTCGCCACGATCGGCGGCAAGGTCCACGCCGCGTGGCTCGAGTGGGACGGAACGAACTTCGAGGCGCGCGTCGCGCGGCTGGACGGCTCCACGTGGACCCCGCTCGGCGCGGGACCGAGCCCGATCAACCGGGACCCGGGCCGGAGGGCGACCGGGATCGACATCGCCGAGCTGGGCGGCAAGCCGGTGGTCGCGTGGGTCGAGGAGGACGGCGCCGGCGTGTCGCGCCTGAACGTGGCGACGTTCGACGCCGCGACGAACGGCTGGGACGAGCTGCTCGGCGGCGCGCCGGTCACCCCGGCCGACGGCAGCTCGGCCTGGTCCAGCGCGCTCGGGGTCGCCGAGGGCAAGCCGTTCGCCGGGAGCGGGCTCTTCACCCCGGGCGTCGGCGGTCCGTGGGCGAACATCTCGACGCCGAACGGCGCGGGGACCGCCTGGACGACCTCGCAGCTGCTCACGGGCCAGGGGAGCCAGATCTCGGACATCGAGATCGCGTCCGACGGCTCGCCCCTCGCCGTGTCGGCCAACACGATCCTCTCCGCCTCGACGGTGCTGCGCCGCAGCCCGGGCGGCACGTGGACGACGCTGCCCAGCACCGCGGCCGGCTCGGTCCGCGAGCTGAACTTCGGCGTGGCCGTCTACAAGGGCGACGTGTACGCCGCGCTCGGCACCTCGCCGACCGGCTACCAGGGCAGCTGGAGCGGCCAGGTGAAGCGGTTCGCCGCCGGTGGGTCCGCCTGGACGATCGTCGGCGGCGCCGCCTTCACGAGCAGCCCGACGCTCGGCCTCCTCACCGGGGCGCTGACGGTGACCAGCAGCGGCGTCTTCGTCGGCTGGACGGAGACCCGGCCGGGCACCCGGGAGACGGAGATCCAGGTCTCGTGGTACCGCCCGTCGGTCGGGTGGGTCGAGCTCGGCGAGCCGCTGAACGTGGTGTCGCCCGTGACGAGCGCGTCCGGGCCCGACCAGCCGGTGGTGAGCCTGGACCTCACGACGCTCGACGGCTCGCCCTACGCCGGCTTCGCCGAGTTCGACGGCACGCGCTACCAGGTGCGGGTCGTCAGGTACGGCGACGACCCGGCGCCCGCGCCGAAGCCGCCGGTGACGCAGCCGGGCGGTCCGCAGCCGGTCGCCCCCGAGGGCCCGAAGCAGGACGCCGGACCGAGCGGCACGGAGGGGGGCGGCACCGGCGCC
>DATMVO010000060.1:0-3614 GCA_035563115.1 Solirubrobacteraceae bacterium | reverse complement strand
CGCGACCGGGTCGGGCGCCGTGTCCGGCGTGTTGGCCGGCGAGGGCTGCGCGAGCGGATCGCCGTGCGGCGGCTCGGTGTCCTGCCGGATCGCACGGCCGTGCTGGTCGTATTCCACGACAGGCTGGTTCGAACCGCCCTGCGAACCCTGCTGCTCGTTGAACTGCTTCTGGACGTCGTCCAGCTTGCTCTGCGCCTGATCCGCGAACTTCTTCGCCTTGTCCATGAAGCCCATGGACGTGAGGCTACCCCCGCGCGCGGCTACTCGTCGGCACAGGCGGGCACGCCGAGCTTGCCGGCGGCGGCCTGAGCGCGGCTGTTGAGCGTCCGCAGCTCGGTCGTGGCGGACTGCAGGACGGTCACCGGGTCCTTGCCCCCGTCGACGTCGCGGATGACCGTGCGGACCACCGTCGCGCCCGCGCGGTTGACCTGCAGGATCTCGTCGTGCGCGCTCTTCAGCTCCGCCGGCGGCGCCAGCTCGGCGAACCGCGACGTCGCCTGCTCGTTCGGCTTGAGCAGCTCGCGGAAGTAGGTGCTGATCGCCTCGGCGGTCGGCTTCGTCGGCGTCTGGACGGCCTCGGTCGCCTTGTCGGCCTGCTCGCAGATCGTCTTCGCCTCGGCCCGGTAGTCGGCGGGCGAGAGGGCGTCGTCGCCGCCGCACGCGGCGAGCGTCACGGCCGCGGCGAGGGCGGTCAGGGTCGTCGGGAGGAGCGCACGCACGGGGCGGAACGCTAGCGGTCCGGCGGGTCGCGCCGGCGATCGGGCCCAAGCGCGTCGGTGAAGCGGCGCGGCACGCGCGCGCCGTCGCCCTCCTCCCACAGCGTCACCACGACGAGCTCGCCGCGCGGGACGTCGTGACGGCAGACGAAGATCACGCTGCGGTCCTCGAGGTCGAGCACGTCGACCGTCCCGCGCTGCCCCGGCCGGGTGCTCTGCGCCTGCCACGCGCGCCCCACGCGCGCGACGATCTCGGCCTTCGCGTCGAGCGTCCCGCGCACGCGCTGGCGGAACCGGTCCGCCGCGTGGTCGGTCACGGCGATGAGGACCGGCGCCGCCTCCGCCATCACAGGTCCCGCGCGTAGCGGACCTCGTGGGCGCCGAGGGAGCGGTGCTCCTTGCGGCCTGAGGCCTGCTTCCACCCGTGCGCGGCGTAGAAGCGGCGCGCGGGCGCGTTCCCCTCCAGCGTCCACAACGTCGCGCGCGCGAACCCCTGCGCGCGCAGGTCCGCCACTGCCCGCTCGAGCAGCGCGGTGCCCGCGCCGTCGCGCTGGCGCGCCGGGTCGACGTAGAGCGCGATGATCTCGCCGGTCCCCGCCTCCGCGTCCTCGTCGCGCGACGCGCCGAAGGAGACGAAGCCGATCGTCCTGCGGTCCTCGCCCTCGGCGGCGCGCAGCTCGACCGCGTGGTCGCGGACGATCGCCACCCAGTCCTCGATCCGGTCCCGCAGCGGGCGGCGCGTCAGCCACGTCGCGTCGGCGATGCCGGCGTACGACTCGGTCCAGCACCGTTCGTGGACGCGCGCGAACGCCGCGGCGTCGTCCTCGCGGGCGTCGCGGACCGTCACGGCCTCCCCGCTCATCCGAAGAGGACGCGCTCCAGCCCGACGACGGGCGATTCGGTGAGCCCGGAGACCTTGCGCACGGCGAGCAGCACGCCGGGCATGAACGACTCGCGGTCGATCGAGTCGTGGCGGATCGTGAGCGTCTGCCCCACGTCGCCGAGGATGACCTCCTGGTGCGCGACCAGGCCGGGCAGGCGGACCGAGTGGATCGGCACGTCGCCCTCCATCATCTCCGCCGTCCGCGCCGCCGTGCCGCTCGGCGCGTCGAGCTTCTTGTCGTGGTGGAGCTCGACGATCTCGGCCTTGGCCATCACCTTCGACGCCTGCGCGGCGAAGGTCATCATCAGCACCGCGCCGATCGCGAAGTTCGGGCAGAAGAGGACGTTGGCGCCGGTCAGCGACCGCACCGCCGATACGTCCCACCCGCTCGTCCCCACCACCGCGTGCACGCCGGCCGCGACGGCCGCGCGCACGTTCTCCAGCGCCTGGTCGGGCTGCGTGAAGTCGACGAGCACGTCGGCGTCGCCCAGCACGTCCCCGACGGACGTCCCCAGCGACGGATCGGCCCGGCCGGTCAGCGAGAGATCGTCCGCGCCCTCGATGGCGCGGCACGTCGTCTCCCCCATCCGGCCGGCCGCCCCCGCGACCGCGACGCGGATCACGCGGCGGCCGCCAGGTCCGGGCTCACCGGCGCCAGGGCGGCGCGGAACGCCGCCTCGTCACCGCCGATGCCCACCGCGCTCAGCTTCTCCGGCGCGTACAGCGTCGCCGCCAGCTCGAGCACCTCGTCGGACGTCACCGCGTCGACCTTCGCGAGCACCTCGTCGAGCGACAGCAGCGGGAGGTCGGCGAGCACCGAGGCGCCCAGCCGGTTCATCCGCGCCGCGGTCGACTCGAGCGCGAGGACCATCCGGCCCTTCACGTTCTCCTTCGCCCGCTCCAGCTCGTCGGCCGGCACGAGGTCGGTCCGCACGCGGTCGAGCTCCTCGCCCACCACGCGCAGCGCCGCCGCGACGTTGTCCGGCCGCGTGCCCAGGTACAGGCCGACCTGGCCGGTCTGCGCGAAGAGCGACTGGAACGAGTAGACGCTGTACGCCAGGCCGCGCTGCTCGCGCACCTCCTGGAACAGCCGCGAGGAGGACGTGCCGCCGAGCAGCGTGTCCAGCACGCGCAGCGCGAACCGCCGCTCGTCGTCGCGCGCGATCCCCGGGCCGCCGAAGCAGACGTGGGTCTGCTCGGTCTCCTTGGTGAGGAACTTGACCACCGCGGGGGTCGGCGACGGCGGCGCGACGAGCGACGGCAGCGGCGCGCCGACCCGCTCGACCTGCGCCTTCTCGACCATCGCCACGAGCGCGTCGTGGTCGACCGACCCGGCCGCCGCGACGACGACGTTGCGCGGCACGTACTTCTCCGCGTGGAAGGCCCGCAGGCCCTCCGCCGGCGTGCCGGCGACGACGTCGGCGTGGCCGATGATCGCGCGCCCGAGCGGGTGGCCGGCGAACACGGCCTCCCCCAGGACGTCGAACACCTTGTCCTGGGGGTCGTCCTCGTACATCGCGATCTCCTCGAGGACGATCTCGCGCTCGTTGCGCAGGTCGTCCTCGGAGAACTTCGGGCGCCACACCATGTCGGCGATGACGTCGAGCGCCTCGGGCAGGTGGACGTCGAGCACGCGCGCGTAGACCGAGGTGGTCTCCTTGCCCGTGCCCGCGTTCAGCTCCGCGCCCATGGCGTCGAACGTCTGGTCGATCTGGAGCGACGCGTACTTCGCGGTACCCCGGAACAGCATGTGCTCGATCAGGTGCGACAGACCGGCGTGCGGCTCGTCCTCGGCGGACGAGCCGGTGCCGATCCAGAAGCCCAGCGTCACGGAGCGGACGGAGTCCATGGACTCCGTGACCACTCGGACGCCGGAGTCCAGCTGCGTGACGCGGGGCTGATCCACGTTGCGGCTCTGCCTACTCGCCGTCGCGGTTGCGACGCGGGCGGCCCGAGCCGCGACCGTTGCCGCCGCGGTCGCCGCCGCCACCCTCACGGCGCGGGCCGCGGTCGCG
>DATMVO010000059.1:0-4652 GCA_035563115.1 Solirubrobacteraceae bacterium | reverse complement strand
CGCGCGGCCGGCGGGCGGAGCGCGTCGCCGGGGAACGGCACGTCGTCGACGGACGCGCGCAGGCGGCAGAGCGACTCGAGCGCGGACATGCCCGCAGGCCTGCCCGCACCCGGTCGCGCGCGAACTCAGATCGGGTAGTGGCGCGACCCGTGCTGGACCGTCACCCAGCGCAGCTCGGTGAACTCGTCGAGCGCGGCCTCGCCGCCGAAGCGGCCCCAGCCGGAGTCCTTGACGCCGCCGAACGGCATCTGCGGCTCGTCGTGGACGGTCGCGCCGTTGACGTGGCAGATCCCCGACTCGATCCGCTCCGCGACGCCCATCGCCCGCGGCACGTCGCGGGAGAAGACCGCGGCGGAGAGCCCGTAGTCGGTGTCGTTGGCGACCCGCACCGCCTCCTCGTCGCCCTCCACGGTCACCATCGTCACGACCGGACCGAACGACTCCTCGGCGTAGATCCGCATCTCCGGCGTCACGCCCGCCAACACGGTGGGAGCGATGAGCGAGCCCTCGGCGGTGCCGCCGCAGAGCACGGACGCGCCCTTCGCACGGGCGTCCTCGATCAGCTCCACGATCCGGTCGCGCGCGCCCGGCGTGATGACCGGCCCGATCATCGTCCCCGGGTCGCGCGGGTCGCCGACGGTCAACGCCGACGCCCGTTCCGCCAGCTTCGAGCCGAGCGCGTCGGCCACCGACGCGTCCACCACGATCCGCTCGGTCGACATGCAGATCTGGCCCGAGTTCATGAACGCGCCGAAGTTCGCGGCCGCCGCGGCCTCTTCCACGTCCGCGTCCTCCAGCACCACCATCGGCGCCTTGCCGCCCAGCTCGAGCAGCGTCCGCTTCAGGTGCTCGGCCGCCTTCGTCGCGATGATCCGCCCCACGCCCGTCGACCCGGTGAAGTTGATCCGCCGCACGGCCCGGTGCGCGATCAGCGCCTCGACCACCTCGGCGGCCTCGGCCTTGTCGTTCGTCACGAGGTTCACGACCCCCGCCGGCAGCCCCGAGTCGGCGAGCGCCGCGATGATCGCCGCGTGCGTCCGCGGGCACTCCTCCGACGCCTTCAGCACGACCGTGTTGCCGTACGCCAGAGGCGTCGCCACCGCGCGCGTGCCGAGGATCACCGGCGCGTTCCAGGGCGCGATCCCCACCACCACGCCGACGGGCGCGCGCACGGCCGTCGCGTGGAGCCCGGGCACGTCGGACGGGATGACCGAGCCGCCGAGCTTGTACGCCTGCGCCGCCGCCTCCCGGAGCATCCGCGACGCCAGGTCGACGTTGAACATCCCCCAGCCGAACGTCGCGCCGCACTCCTCGGTCATCGTCGTGGCGATCGCCTCCGCGCGCCCCGCGAGCGTGTCCGCGGCCGCGCCGAGCAGCTTGCGCCGCACCGCCGCCGGCAGCCCGCTCCACTCCGGGAAGGCCGCGGCCGCCGCGTCGACCGCCCGCCGCGCGTCCTCCACCGTCGCCGCCGCGGCGCGCGTGACGACCTCGCCCGTGTACGGATCGGCGTGCTCGAACGTGCGCCCGCCGGACGCGTCGACCCATTCGCCGCCGATGAGGAGCTGCTGCTCCTGCGCCGCCTGCACCGTGCTCATAGAAAGACCTCTCTCCTCCGCCGACCAAGGACCCAGTGTTCGCTGTGCGCACACGTGTGCGCGACAGACCACATCGTAAGGCCAACTGATGTAGCGTGCGAGCAGATGGGTCCCTTCACCGAGCAGCCGTCCGGCCTCGTCCTGCCGCGCTTCCGCCGCGACGACGAGGTCCACCCGCCGCTCGACTCGCCCGACTACCGCTCGACCGCGCTCCGGCACCCCAAGCAGCCGCTGCGCGTCCTCGAGCACGGGCTGACCGAGCTCACCGGACCGGTCCTCGGCGAGGACCGGGTCGGCCCCCTGGACCACGACCTCACCCGCCAGCACGCGGGCGAGCCGCAGGGCCAGCGGATCATCGTCCACGGCCGCGTCCTGGAGGACGACGGCCGCCCCGTCCCCAACACGCTCGTCGAGGTCTGGCAGGCGAACGCGGGCGGGCGCTACTTCCACGACCGCGACCGGTGGCCTTCGCCGCTGGACCCGAACTTCACCGGCGCGGGCCGGTGCGTCACCGACAAGAACGGCAAGTTCGAGTTCGTGACGGTCAAGCCGGGGGCGTACCCGTGGAAGAACCACCCGAACGCCTGGCGGCCGGCGCACATCCACTTCAGCCTCTTCGGCCGCGCGTTCACCCAGCGGCTGGTGACGCAGATGTACTTCCCGGACGACCCGCTGTTCCCGTACGACCCGATCTTCAACGCCGTGCGCGACGAGCGCGCGCGCAGGCGGATGGTCGCGGCGTTCGACCTCGACAGCACCAAGGACCACTGGGCGCTCGCGTTCCGGTGGGACATCGTGCTGCGCGGCCAGGACGAGACCCCGCCGGACCCGGACTGAGGCGCGATGAGCGAACGGTTGGAGACGACGCCCTCGCAGACGGTCGGGCCGTACTTCGCGCTGGGGCTGACGTGGGAGGACGGCGCGCACGTCGTGCCGCCCGAGACGCCCGGCGCCTTCTGGGTGCGCGGACGGATCCTCGACGGCGCGGGCGACCCGGTCCCCGACGCGGTGGTCGAGACGTGGCAGCCCGACGCCGACGGCCGCTTCCCCGACAACACCGACCCGCAGGGCACCGGGCACGGGTTCCGCGGGCTCGGCCGGTGCGGCACGGACGACGAGGGGCGCTGGGGGATCTGGACGGTCAAGCCGGGCGGCGTGCCGGATCGCGAAGGCGTCGCGCAGGCCCCGCTGCTGGCGGTGACCATCCTCGCCCGCGGCCTGCTCAACCGCGTCGTCACGCGGATCTACTTCGGCGACGAGGCCGAGGCCAACGCGGCCGACCCCGTCCTGTCCACCCTGCCGCCCGAGCGCCGCGCGACGCTGATCGCAGAGCGCGCCGAGGACGGCTCCTACACCTTCGACGTGCGCCTCCAGGGAGAGAACGAGACTGTCTTCTTCGCGATCTGACGACGACCGCCGCGCGGCCGGGATGGAGGTCCGCCGGGCCGTCCTCGGCGACGCGCACGTCGACCGGGCGGAGGAGCGCAAGACCGCGTTCTCCGCCGGCTTCCAGGACTTCATCACGCGCACCGCGTGGGGCGAGGCGTGGACGCGCGAGACGCTCAGCCGGCGCGAGCGCTCGCTGATGACGCTGGCGATCCTGGCGGCGCTGCGCAGCGACGAGCTGGAGATCCACGTCCGCGGGGCGGTCAACAACGGGCTGAGCGACGAGGAGATCGCCGAGGCGCTCCTGCACGCGACGGTCTACGCGGGCGCGCCCGCGGGGAACAAGGCGTTCGCGATCGCGCAGCGCGTGCTGGACGAGCTGGGGCGCGGCCGGTGAGCGTGCGCGAGCGGACGCAGGTCGGCATCGTCGGTGCCGGCCCCGCCGGCCTGCTCCTCGGCCACCTGCTCACCCAGGCGGGGATCGACAACGTGGTGCTGGAGGCGCGGGACCGCGCGTACGTCGAGCAGCGCGTTCGCGCCGGTGTGCTGGAGCAGCCGACGGTCGACGTGCTGCGCGCGTGCGGCGTCGGTTCGCGGCTCGACCTTGAGGGGCTGCGCCACACCGGCGTCGAGCTGCAGTTCGACGGCGGGCGCCACCGGCTCGCGCTGGACGAGCTGACCGGCGGCGACGCGATCACGGTCTACGGGCAGCAGGAGGTCGTCAAGGACCTGATCGCCGCGCGGACCGGGCCGCTCGAGTTCTCGGTAAGCGACGTCGCGGTGGACGGGTTCGACGGCGACGCGCCGACGATCCGGTACGTCCGCGAGGACGGCGAGGCGGCAGCGCTGGCGTGCGACCTGATCGCCGGCTGCGACGGCTTCCACGGCATCACGCGCGGGGCGGTCGCGGACGCGATCACGGTGTTCGAGCGCGTCTACCCCTTCGCGTGGCTGGGCGTGCTGGCGCAGGTCGCGCCGTCGTCGGAGGAGCTCATCTACTGCCGCTCCGAGCGCGGGTTCGCCCTCCACTCCATGCGCTCGCCGGAGGTCACGCGGCTCTACCTCCAGGTGCCGCCGGACGAGACGATCGACGGCTGGAGCGACGACCGGATCTGGACCGAACTGCGCGAGCGGCTCCACGTCCGCGACGGCTCGTGGGAGCTCCAGGACGGGCCGATCTTCGACAAGGGCGTCACGCCGATGCGCTCGTTCGTGGCGGAGCCGATGCGCCACGGGCGGCTCTTCCTCGCGGGCGACGCGGCGCACATCGTCCCGCCGACGGGCGCGAAGGGGATGAACCTCGCGGTCCATGACGTCGTGGTGCTCGCGCGCGCGGCCGAGGCCTTCCTCGCCCGCGGGGATGCGTCCGGGCTCGACGGGTACAGCGAGACCTGCCTGCGCCGCGTCTGGCGCGCCCAGCACTTCTCCTGGTGGATGACCTCGATGTTCCACAACCCGCCCGAGCAGGATCCCTTCGAGTCCCAGCTGCAGCGCTCGCAGCTGCACTGGGTGACGTCCACACGGACGGGCGGCGCGGCGCTGGCGGAGAACTACGTCGGCCTGCCGCATGGGTGAGCTCTTCGGCGCGACGCTGGAGCGCGGCCCGGTGCGGGCCGCGACCGGCGACGCGGCGTGGCTGCGGGCGATGCTGGCGGCCGAGGCGGCGCTGGC
>DATMVO010000058.1:0-16924 GCA_035563115.1 Solirubrobacteraceae bacterium | reverse complement strand
ACACGAAGTGCTCGACGCCGGCGCGCTCGGCGGCCTGGACCATCCGCCACGTCGCGATGCCGTTGAGCTCCTCGATCGAGCCGCCGGGCTGGTCGCGCAGCGCCGCCGCGAGGTGCACGACGGTCTTGACCCCGCGCAGCGCGTTGCGGAACGACGGCGGGTCGGTCAGGTCGCCCAGCGCGATCTGGACCCGCACCCGCTCGGCCCCCAGCCGCCGCGGATCGCGCACCAGCACCCGCACCGGCTCGCCACGGGCGGTCAGCCGGCGCAGCAGCGCGGTCCCGACCTGCCCGGTGGCGCCCGTCAGCAGCAGCACGGGCGGGAACCTACCGGCCGCGCCGGAGGCTCAGAACCAGTGGCGCTGCTCGGTGAACGGATCCGCGTCGTTGTGGTAGCCGTTGAGCTCCCAGAACCCCTGCTTGTCCTCGCTCATGACCTCGAGGCGGCGCAGGAACTTGGCGGACTTCCAGAAGTACCGCTTCGGGACCAGCAGGCGCAGCGGCGCGCCGTGGTCGTGCTCGAGCGGCTTGCCGTCGTACGTGTGGGCGACCATCACGTCGTCGTCGAGCAGCGCGTCGAGGGCGATGTTCGTCGTGTAGCCGCCGTCCGAGTGCGCCATGACGTGCTTGCCGGTCGGCTTCACGCCCGCGCGCTCGAGCAGGTCACTGACGCGCACGCCGACCCACGTCGTGTCGAGCTTCGACCACCGCGTCACGCAGTGGATGTCGACGGTGATCTCGTGCTGCGGGAGCGCGAGGAGGTCGTCCCAGCGCAGCGCGTACGGGTTCTCCACCTCGCCGTCGATCGAGAGCGACCAGTCGTTGAGATCGAACTTCGGGTTCGGCCCGTACGTCAGCACCGGGAAGCGCTCGGTCAGGTACTGCCCCGGCGGGATCCGTGCCGGGTCGATGCCCTGCTCCTTCGCCTGCGCCTTGCCACGCGCGGCCAGCACCTTGGACGTGATCGCCATGGCTCTTACTGTAGATTCTCCTCCTCTATGGCCTATGTGATCGCGGAGCCTTGCGTCGGCACCAAGGACAACTCGTGCGTCGAGGTGTGCCCGGTCGACTGCATCCACCCGACCCCTGACGAGCCCGACTACGACAGCGTCGAGCAGCTCTACATCGATCCCGAGGAGTGCATCGACTGCGACGCCTGCGTCGAGGCGTGCCCGGTCGATGCCTGCTTCGCCGAGGACCAGGTCCCCGACGAGTGGTCGAAGTTCGTGCAGATCAACGCGGACTACTTCAAGTCCAAGGCCTGACGGCGGCATCCGGTGTGAGCGCGCCGCCGTCCGCGGCGCGTCGCCCGCATGCTGCCTGACGTCCTCCCGCCGCCCGGGGCGCCGTTCCTGGTGCTCTTCGCCGGGATCAACCCGTCGCTGCGGTCGTGGACGTCCGGGCACCACTTCGCCCGGCCGGGGAACCGGTTCTGGCCGGCGCTCCACCTCGCCGGCTTCACGCCCGAGCGCTTCCCGCCGCACCGCGACGGGGAGCTCGGCGCGCTCGGCGTCGGCATCACGAACATCGCCTCTCGGCCCACGCGGGCGGCAGCGGAGCTGTCACCCGAGGAGCTGGTGGAGGGCCGCGCGCGGCTGGACGCGCTGGTGCGCGAGCGCGAGCCGCGGCTCGTCGCGATCCTCGGCGTCACCGCGTGGCGGACGGCCACGGGCGACAAGAAGGTGCGGCTGGGCGTGCAGCCCGAGCCGTTCGGCGACCGGCCGCTGACCGTCCTGCCGAACCCGTCCGGGCTGAACGCCAACCACCAGCTGCCGGACCTCGCCCGCCTGTACGGGGAGGCCCGGGAGCTGGCGCTGAGCAGGTAGCGAAGCCCGACACCAAGTGGCCATCCGTCCCGTTCGAACAGCGCGAACGAATCGGTGCGGCAACCGCGGACGCTTCGGCCCAGGTCGCAGTAAGGGTAGGCGAGATATCGAACCTCGTTTTGCAGAGTCAGGGCGCCCGGTCAGCCCGGTGAGACCGTGTCCGCGCGAGCGCCTTACCGCCAGCCTACGGAGCCGTAGTCAGATATGTTTCTGTGGTGAAGTCGTTCGGAGAGGACGCATGGAAGGCGGCATGCCGCGAGGATCTGAATGAGCCACTTCGATACGCGGCCCAGCGTTTCGCTGAACTCCTTGATCCACACGCTCATTTTGCTGCCGCAGCGAGCTTTACGCTTGACCCGCTAACGGCCACAAGCGAGTTCCTCGACCTCGCACGTGCTCACGCCTCGTCCGGTGGCCGAAATCCTTCCCATCACGTCATGCTGGATGGAGTGACGCGTACGCGGGCGGCGATAGTCGCCGACCAGAATGTGCGCGAGTGGTTTCGCCTTGTCGCCGATGCGGCGCTTGCGGCATTGGACCGTTGCGTCGACTGGCAGGCCGCCACGGCCGCCGGCATCGGCAAGAAACCCTGGGTCATTCGCGAAACAACCGCAGCGGCCCGCGGAGCGGTTCGCGATCTCAGAGCCGTCCTGGTTGACGCTCAAACCGGCTACCGCGTCCGGCTGGTCGATCGAATTGTCGAGCAATGCCGTCAACCGACACTTTCGACGCCCGACTGGCTTCGATTCGATCGAGAACTGCGTCTAATCGCCACCCTCGCCCTGACGGAAGGGCGCAGCGAGACGCGGCTTGGCGACTCGATCGCGCGTGCGATCGCTCGAGCCTCGGACAGTGACGAAGCGATACTCCGCCTCCGCGCCGCGCTTGAAGGACCGACGACCGAATTCGTCGTCGCGTTTTCCATCGAGGGTGTCCGCCAGCCCAAGCATCTAAGACGTTTCGGGCTTCGGGAAGTCTCGAAGCGACGTCCCATAACGTGGCGAAGTGGGGAGACTTGCCCCGCGGACGACGCTCTGGTCTCGTTCTATGCGAGCAGAGCCGCTAACTGCACGGTAGTCACGACGGAAATCGCTGCGCATGACGTCGGCCAAGCGGCGAACATCGCTTGGCAACGAGGAGAGCGCGTGGCCGACCAGTTCGGCGCAGAGCACCGCGTCTACCGAATAAGTGTCGTGTCGCCACTCCTAGTACTGCATGCAGAAGACGGCGCCGTGTTCAATGTGAAGACCTCCCCGAGACCGGAGTATCTCGCACGCGCGCGACTTCGAGGTCCCGAGGCCCGACTCGAACAGTCGCTGCGCTATGCCGCCCTCGCTAGAGCGGAGAGGGCACCCGTCGTTCAGATACTGCATTCGTGGATTGCCCTCGAGACGCTCGCGCGGGGCACCGGCGCACCAAGCGGCCCGTACCAGCTCCTCATGCATAACCTTGCGCCGGCGCTTTCGATCCATGCCGTGCGCCAGAGCCTCGCGGCGACATGGCAGATAGCAAGCCGTGCCAATCGCCGAGGCCCGAACAACGCTCGCTGGACAGAGCTTGAGCGATGGTTAGGCATCAATGGTCGACACCGAAACCTGGGCGATCTCAGCAAGTGGGTCGACCTGATGCGCCACCAGCCGGCCCGCGGGACGCTGGTCCCGTCACCTTTGACTCCGGACGCGACGCTCGACGAAGCTGGTCAACTGCTTCTTGAGCTGCTTCCCGAAATGGTGCCGTTCGTACGCGAAGCGATTCTGCGCTGGCGCTGGCGGCTCGCTATCGGCAACCGACTTAGCAACTGGTGCGATGAAATCCGCACTCAAGCCGAGTCATCTATCGGGCGCATGTACGTGACGCGAAACGCGACCGTGCACGCCGCGCTGACTGAAGCGCCGGGAGGCAACCAGCTCGCCCACGCGGCGAGCAACATCGTCGATACCGTGTACGAGGTTGTACCGGCGTGGCTTGAGGACAATCGACCAACGTGGCGGGCTTTCGAACGTCTTCGCCGCAGAGCTGCCCACCTTCACCGCACCTGGAATCACCTCCCGCAGCCTGCGTTGCTTGATGCGGAGACCTGACCCGACCCAACTTCGATGGTTTAAGGCGCTAAACGAGAGGAAGCGCCCCGTGGGACGCTTCCTGGACTGTCCGTTTAGCAACGGGTCTGACTTCGGACCGAAGCCCGAGCCGAGCGCAATATAGCACGGTCAAGGAACAGCATCGTGTCTATCCCCTTCCGCACTCCTTGGACGCTCCAGCTGCGTCACCTAGACGAAAACGGCGACTTCACCCAAGCGGAAACAGTCGAGGTTGCAGGCCGCATCAACCCGCCATTGGGAGGGACATGCCCTTCACGGGCTGCGCCTCCGTGGGCAGGTTGCCCGTGACCTGCGTGACGCCGATCATCGGCAGCGCCGGCGGGGGCGCCATCGCGATGAGGCCGCGCGCGGTCTGGCGGACGCCCTGGGCGGCCGGGTCGTCGGGATCGATGGCGACGAGCGGCACGCCGGCGTCGGCCTGCTCGCGCAGCGGCATCGTCAGCGGGACCTTGCCGAGCAGCGGGACGTCGAGCTCGTCGGCGAGCTCCTGGCCGCCGCCCTCCCCGAAGATCGGGAAGCACTGGCCGTCCGGCGTGGTGAAGCCGGACATGTTCTCCACGACGCCCGCGATCTCGAGGTTGACCTTGTGGGCCATCTCGGCGGCGCGGCGCGCGACCTTCTGCGCGGTCGCCTGCGGGGTGGTGACGAGGAGGAACTGCGCGTTCGGCAGCAGCTGCGACAGCGTCATCGAGACGTCGCCGGTGCCCGGGGGCAGGTCGACGAGCAGGTAGTCCAGCTCGCCCCACGCGACGTCGTCGAGGAACTGGGTGAGCGCCTTGTGGAGCATCGGCCCGCGCCAGACGACGGCGCTGTCCTCGGCCACGAAGAAGCCGATCGACATGACCTTGATGCCGCCGGCCTCCAGCGGGACGATCTTGCGCTCGCCGTTGACCGGCGGGCGGTCGCCGCCCAGGCCCATCATGCGCGGGATCGAGTAGCCCCACACGTCGGCGTCGAGGATCCCGACGCGCTTGCCCTCGGCGGTCAGCGCGGCCGCGAGGTTCGTGGTGAGGGTCGATTTGCCCACGCCGCCCTTGCCCGAGCCGACGCAGATCACGTTCTGGATCCCCGCCAGCGCGCCGGTCGGCAGACCGCCGCGGCCGAGCTTGGTCTGCAGCGCGGCCTTCTGCTGGTCGTTGAGGACGTCGAAGTCCACGGCGACCGTGGTGACCCCGTCGAGGGCCTGGACGGCCTTGCGCACGGCCGTCTCGAAGTGGTTGCGGATCGGGCAGCCCGGGGTCGTGAGCGAGACGGTCACCGCGACGGCGCCGTCCTCACCGATCTGGATCGAGCGGACCATGTCCAGCTCGACGATCGAGGCCCGCAGCTCCGGATCGATGACGCTCTCGAGCGCCTGCATGATCGCGTCTCGCGTCGGCATGTCTTCGAGGGTAGAAGCACGACGGGGCGCCTCGGTGGGCGCCCCGTCGAATGCGTTCCTGTGAGGCGTGCCTACGCGACGAGCGAGGCGACGCGGCCGGTCACCTGGCGCGCGGCCTTCGTGGCGCCGAGGACGGCCCCCGAGGCGGCGTTGCTGGCGAGCGCGCGGCCGAGCTCGACCTGCTGCTGCGCGGCCTGGGCGCCGTTGCCGAGCTGCTGCGCGACGGCGGTCAGCTCGAGGTCGCCGGTGAGGCGCGTGACGTCGGTGCGCAGGCGCGTGACGTCCTTCTCGACGCGGTTCGTGCGCTGACGGAGCTGGCGCTCCGCGCGGGTGCGGGTCCGCTTGAGCTCACGCTCGGCGCGGTTGCGCGCGGTGGTGCCGCGGCGCTCGAAGCCCTTCAGCGCGCGCTCGACCTGCGTGCGCGTCTTCTTGACCTCGCGCTGCAGCTGCGTCGCGTCGGTGTAGGTCGTGACGACGTCGGCGACCTTGTCGCGGGCGCTCAGCGTGAAGCCGACGTAGGTCAGCGCGGCGCGCTCGACGGTCTCCGTGGCGCGGTCGACGACGGTCGTCGCCTCCTTGCGCGCGGCCGAGGCCTCGCGGGCGGCCTTCGTCTGCGTCCGGGCGGTCGCGCGGGACGTGTTGCGCTCCGTGGCGCGCGCGTTGCTCTTCGCGGCCGTGGTCTTGCGGGAGGTCGAGCGCTTCGTCGCCTGCGTCTTGCGGGCGGTCGAGGCGGAGCCCGAGCCGGACGCCGCGCGCGACGTGGAGCGCGCCGACGTGCTGCGCGCGGTGGTCCCGCCGGTGCGACGGGTGGTGCCGGACGTCTTCGCGGCGGTCGAACGAGCGCTGGTGGTCTTTGCGCCCGTCGCCTTCGCGGCGGTGCTCTTGGTGCCGGTGTTGCTGGTGCCGTTGGTCTCGGCCATTCCGTCTCCCCCTCGTCGGTCTAAGGTGCTTAGTTCTAAGTTGCATACCGGAGGTTAGCGCGAACGGGCGTTCGATGCGTTGGTGTTGGTGTGACGTCCGTCACATGGCTTTCGCGCTCAGAGCGGCTCGTGGGTCGAGGGCCGGGGCCGTGGCTGGGCGGTTGGTGGTGTCTCGATCTGGTCTGTCCGCGTTCTGCCGGGAAGCGGAGAGCGGAACTCAGCGCACCCTCATGGTTCGGGTTGCGACGAGGGTGCGGAAAGTTCCGCAGAGCGAAACCCATCGCACCCTCACCGCCGCGAGCAGCGCGAGGGTGCGCTGAGTACCGCCCGAGAGGAGCGCGGATCGAAACGACCTTCAGACCACCCCAACCGCCCCGCCCACGCCGCACAGCTCGCGCCGAGCCCGGAAGAGCGCGGAGCGGCGCGGGCGGCGAGCGCGGGACTAAGCCGCGCGAGGCGCGGTGCGCTCGACCCAGAGCTCGGGGAGCTCCAGCTCGGCGGCGGAGGGGAGGTTCTCCGGCCCCTCCCACACGCGGTTCAGGCCTTCGACGCCCACGCGCTCCACGACGGCGTCGACGAACGCCTTGCCCTGGCGGTACTGCTTCATCTTCAGCTCCAGGCCGAGCAGCCGCTCGATGATCCGGGCGGCCGGCGGGCGCTCGTCGCGGCGGCGGTCCAGGGCGGAGCGCAGCTCGTCGAGCGAGTCGAGCACGTCGGCGCCCACGGCGTCCATCACGTGCTCGGCGTGCCCCTCGATGATCGCCATCGCGGACTGGATCTGATCGAGGATCTCCATCCGCTCCGCGCCGGCGACCAGCGTCACCAGCCCGCCCTCGCGCACGCGGTCGACGAGCCCGCGCAGATCGCTCAAAGAGGGCAGCGACTTGAGCACCGAGCCCGCGTCGACCTTGACGTCCATCGTCTCCAGCAGCCGCGTCATGAGCCCCGCGAGGTGCTCGCGCAGCCACGGCACGCCGGTGAACTGCACCGCGTGCGTGACCTCGTGGAACGCGACCCAGGCGACGAGATCGGCCTCGTCGACCTCGAGCTTGCGTGCGGTCTCGCGCAGGTTCGGCGCGACAAAGAGGAGCCGCTCGGGCGACGAGGCGTCGAGCAGCACCAGCTCGTACTGGCCGAGCACCCGCTGCGACAGGTAGCCGGTCACCGCGCCGACCTCGACGCCGACCAGCGAGCCGGTCAGCGCCTTCATCGTCCCGGCGAACGGGTTCTGCGCCGTCGAGGCCGCGCCGCCCTCGGACAGCTTGCGGTCGATCGGCCCCATGACCGTCTTCATCGACGTGATGTTCGCGCCGAGCCACTCCCGCCGCGCGACCGCCTCCGGCGGCGGGATCTCCCGCGTGGGCGTCAGCCCCGTGTAGGCGACGACCCGCTCGACCGCGTCGCGCGTGAACGCGTCCAGGTCCCCGGCGAGCGACGTGCCGCCCTCGGGCTCCCCGGCGACGAACCCGCCGACCTTCTCCGCCAGCGTCCAGTCGATCATCGGCTGCCCAGCAGGCTCGAGAGCTCGGCGACGCCGCGCTTGGTCCGCGCCGCGACGAGCGGCCCGTGCGGCTCGGTGTCGAGCGGCGACGACAGGTTCGGGAAGCCCGGGAAGTCGACGTGGCCGCCGCTCTCGCGGACGATCAGCTGCGCCGCGGCGCAGTCCACCGCGCGCGTGCGCCACAGGGTCACCATGCCGTCCACCCGAGCGGTCGCGACCTGACACAGAGAGATCGCGATCGAGCCGAACGCGCGGATGCGGTGCACATGCTGCTCCAGTCCGTCGATCGCCTCGGCGATCCACCGGGGGTCTGCGGATTCGATCGCCACGAGCTCCAGCTTGCCGTAGCGATTGCGACGTTCGGCGGGGACGTCGGAGATCTTCTCGCCGTTGACCCACACGCCCTCGCCCCGGCGGGCGGTCCACTCGTCGCCCGTGCCGAGGTCCGCGACGAAGCCGAAGACGACGTCGGCCATCGTGGTGCCGTCCGCCACCGCGATCGAGATGCCGATGTGCGGGAGCCCGCGCTTGGCGTTCGTGGAGCCGTCGATCGGGTCGATGACGACGAGCACGTCGTCCGAGCCGAAGTGGACGACGCCGCGCTCCTCCGACACGGCGCAGAACCGCGCGCCGGCGTCGTGCAGCGCCTGCAGCTCCGCGAAGACGTGGTCCTCGGCGAGCTGGTCGATGACGAGCGTCTGGTCGCCGCCCTCGCCCCGCTCCCCGGTCTCCTCGAGCCGCTGGCCGCGCGTCGGGTGCTCGGCCAGCACCTCACGCAGGCCCTCCGTCGCCCGGCGACACGCGCCGAGCCAGTCCGCCGTGAGAGCCGCAGGAGCATGAGCCACTCGCACATACGATAGGCGGGTGCCGACCCGTCTCGACCAGCTGACCGCCGCGCAGCGCCGCGCGGTGACCCACGAGGGCGGTCCGCTGCTCGTGCTGGGCGGCGCGGGGACGGGGAAGACGCGCGTCCTGATCGAGCGCCTGGTGTGGCTGGCCGAGCGGCGTGTGCCGGCCGAGGACGTGCTCCTCGTGACCCAGGGGCAGGCCGCCGCGGACGTGCTTCGGCGCCAGGTCGAGGACGCGCTCGCGCCACCCTTCGGCGAGCTCGCCGTGCAGACGGTGCCGGACCTGTGCGCCAAGCTCCTCCGCGAGCACGCCGTCGCCGCGGGCATCGACCCGTTCTTCGTCCCGCTCACCCCCGCCGACCGGCTGGCGATGCTGCTGGAGCGGATGGAGCAGCTCACGCTCCGCCGCCACGACTTCCTCGGCAACCCGGCCGCGCTGCTCGGCGGCGTGGTGGAGCGGATCGACCGCTGCAAGGCCGAGGGCGTCACCGCCGAGCAGTACGGCGCGTGGGCGGCGGGGCTGCCCGAGGACGACGAGGAGGCCGAGCGCGAGCGCGAGTTCGCGCAGCTCTTCGCCGACCACGACCGGCTGCTGGCCGAGCACGGCACGCTCGACGACGGCGACCTCGTCCTCCGCGCGCTGCAGCTTCTCCGCGACCGCCCCGGCATCTGCGAGCGCTTCCGGCACGTGCTGGTCGACGAGTACCAGGACCACGACCGGCTCCACCTCCAGGTCCTCGGCGCGTGCGGCGCGCACGGGCGGATGACGGTGGCCGGCGACGACGACGGCTCGGTCGCGCGCGGCGGCGGGGGCGCGGCGACGCGGAACCTGCGCGAGTTCACGGCGCAGCGGCCGCAGGCGACGGTGGTCGCGCTCGAGCGGGCGTTCCGCTCCCGCGAGGCGATCCTGCGGGCGGCGCGCGCGGTGGTCCAGCCGATCCCCGAGCGGCTCGGCCTGGCGATCCCCGAGGCGGCGCCCGGCGGCGACGTCGAGTTCTGGCGCGCGGCGAACGAGCGCACGCAGGCGCAGGCCGTCGCGGCCGACGTCGAGCGGCTGATCCGCGAGGGCGTCCGGCCCGAGAAGATCGCGGTGCTCGTGCGCAGCGTCCGCAGCGAAGGCCAGGCGGTGACCGTGGCGCTGGAGGAGCGCGCGGTGCCGTTTCGCGTCATCGGCGCGGCCGCGTTCTTCCAGCGCGCCGAGGTCCGCGACGTGCTCGCGTGGCTGCGGCTCCTCGTCGACCCCAACGACGCCGGTGCCGTGGTGCGCGCCCTCGCCCGCCCGCCGATCGAGCTCCGCGCCGCCGACCTCGCGCGCTGCATCCAGATCAGCCGCCGGCGCAAGCTCGACATGATCAGCGCGCTGGTCGCCGCGACCGAGTCGCCCCAGCTGCCGCCCGAGGCGCGCGACCACATCTTCGCCTTCCTCCGCACCCACCGGCAGCTCGCCGCCGACCTCGACACGACCCGGCCCGACCTCTACGTCCACCGCCTGATCGAGGCGCTCGGCCTCCGCCGCCAGCAGCTCTTCAGCGCGTCCGCCGATGTCGTCGAGCGGCTGCGCAACCTCGCCCGCTTCGGCGAGCTGGCCGCCGACTACGTCCGCCGCTCCCCGCAGGCCACCGCGCGCGAGTTCGGCCGCGCGATCGCCGCCGTGGCGGAGGCCGGGCTGCGCGAGGAGGAGGCCGGCGTCGAGCGGCCCTCCGGCGTCGCGGTCGCGTCGATGCGCTCGATCGGCGGCCACGAGTTCGACCACGTCTACGTCGTCGGCCTGCACTCCGCGCGGATGCCGGGCGCGCGCCGCCAGGCGTTCGAGCCGCTCCCCGACGCGCTCCTCCACCGCCAGCCCGCGAAGGACCCCCGCGCCGCCCACGCGACCGAGATGCGGCGCGTCCTCCACGTCGCGATGACGCGCGCCAAGCGCGGCCTCGTCCTCGCCTACGCCGAGCACTCCGACAAGGGCATCCTCCAGCACCCCTCGCCGTTCGTGGAGGAGGCGCGCGCCGCGCTGGGCGCGACGTGGGAGGAGCGGGCCGAGCAGCTCTTCGGCCCCGACGAGACCCTCCACGCCTCGTTCCGCGAGCTGCGGGACGAGCTGCTGGAGGAGCTGCCGCGCGTCGGCACGCGGCTGGGCGAGCTGCGGTTCGACACCGACCTCGACGTCACCCACACCGTCGTCCGCTACCTGGAGCTCGTCAAGCTCGCCGCGCTGCTGGAGCGGCCCGCCGGCCAGTCGGTCGCCGACGCGCTCCCCGGCATCAACGCGCGGCTCCTCGGCGCGGTCAGCACGCAGCAGGCGGACATCCTCGAATCGAGCCCGCTCGACGAGGCGCTGCTGGAGGCCGAGCAGGACGAGCGCGCCCGCGCCGCCGCCATCGCCAGAAGGGCCGAGCCGTCGCTGGAGCCGTTCCTCCCCAAGAAGGGCGAGGGCGTGATGCTCAGCGCGTCCGACATCGACACGTACCGGACGTGCCCGCTGAAGTACAAGTTCGCCCGCGTCTTCCGGATCCCGCAGGAGCCGACGCTCAACCAGCGGTTCGGCATCGCCGTCCACCAGGTGCTCGAGCGGTTCCACGCGCCCGACAGCCGCGGCACGCTCGACGAGATCCAGGGGCTGCTGGAGGCGGCGTGGCGGCGCGGCGGGTTCGGCGACAGCGATCAGGAGCGCCAGCTGCTCGGCAAGGCCCGCACCGCGCTGGAGCGGTACGTCGTGCGCACCCGCGCCGAGGACTCCGAGCCGGTCTGGTTCGAGCGCCAGTTCACCTTCAACCTCGGCCCGCACGTCCTGCGTGGGCGCGTCGACCGCGTCGACCGCCACCCGGACGGGCTGTACGAGCTGATCGACTACAAGACCGGCCGGCCGAAGACGCCGTCGCAGCTGCGCGACGACGTGCAGCTCGCCGTCTACGCGCTCGCCGCGCAGGACGCGTGGGACCTGGAGGCCGCGCGCCAGTCCTACCACTACGTGCTGGACGACCAGAAGGTCCCGCTGCCGCCCGGCGCGGTCGACCGGGACTGGATCAGCGAGACGGTCTTCACCGTCGCGGAGGGGATCCTGTCGCAGGGGTTCGAGCCGACGCCGTCGTACACGGCCTGCTCGATGTGCGACTACCGGATCGTCTGCCCCGCCGCCGAGCGCTGAGCGACCACCAGCTCGCGGATCGCCCCGGCCGGCATCGGGCGGCCGAGGAGCCAGCCCTGCGCGTGCGTGCAGCCCAGCTCGACGAGCCGGTCGAGCTGCTCCTGGTGCTCGACGCCCTCGCCCACGGCGATCAGACCCAGCCCGCGCGCCATGCCGATCACGGCGCGGACGATCGCGTCGTCGCTCGCCGAGTCCGGCAGCCCGCTGACGAACCCGCGGTCGATCTTCACCGCGCGCAGCGGGAACCGCTTGAGGTGGGTGAGCGACGAGTAGCCCGTGCCGAAGTCGTCGAGCACGATCCGGCAGCCGAGCGCGTCGAGCGCCTCCAGCGTCGCGGCGGTGCGGTGGTCCTCGCCGACGAGCACCGTCTCGGTGATCTCCAGCTGGAGCTCCTTGCCGGCCAGGTCGTGGAAGGCGAGCGTGTCGGCGACGTGCCGAGCGAAGCCCGGATCACGCAGCTGCTTGGGCGACACGTTGATCCCCATGCCCGGCAGGTCGGTGGCGGGCGGGAGCGCGTCGCGCCAGCGGGCGAGCTCGGCGCACGCCGCGTCAACGACCCACTCGCCGAGCGGGACGATCAGCCCGCTCTCCTCCGCCACGGGGATGAACTCGGAGGGCGGGATCGGGCCGCGCTCAGGGTGCGTCCAGCGCAGAAGCGCCTCGACGCCGCGCAGGCCGTCGCCGCAGAGCCCGTAGACCGGCTGGAAGTTGAGCTCCAGCTCGCGGCGAGCGAGCGCGGTGCGCAGCTCGCTCTCCAGCTCCAGCGCGTCGAGCGCGGAGGTGCGCATGGAGTGGTCGAAGACGACCGCGACGTTGCGGCCGTTCTGCTTGGCGCGGTACATCGCCGCGTCGGCGTCGCGCAGGAGCGCCTGGGCGACCGCGCCGCGACGGCCGCTGGCGACGCCGATCGAGACGGTCGGCCCGGCGGTGCGGAAGCGCTCGAGCAGCCGGTCGGCGACCTCACGGGCCTCGCCCTCGCCGCCGAGCTTGGTGCAGAGGACGGCGAACTCGTCGCCCCCGAACCGCGCCGCGACGTCGTGGACGCGGGTCTCCTCGCGCAAGACCGCGGCGACCTCCCGCAGCAGCGCGTCTCCGTGCGCGTGTCCGTGCTCGTCGTTGACCTGCTTGAAGCCGTCGAGGTCGAGGAAGAGGACGGCGGTCAGCTCGTCGTCGCCCGCCTCGCCCAGCGCATGGCGCAGGCGGTCGAGGAAGAGCGCGCGGTTGGGCAGGCCGGTGAGCGGGTCGTGGAGCGCCTGGTGCGAGAGGGCGGCCTCGGCGTGGCGCCTTTCGGTCACGTCGGTGAGCGTCCCGAAGACGCCCTCGCCGTCGGGCGCCGGATGGACGCGCGCCTCGATCCAGCGGACCTCGCCGTCGCCGTCGACGTGGCGGAGCTCCAGGCGCCCGCGCCCCTCGGTGAGCGCGAGGAGGCGCTCGACCTCCGCGTGGTCGTCGGGGTGGACCCAGTCGAGCACGGGCCGGCCCAGGACGGCGCGGGCGGGCTGGCCGGTCCGCTCCTCCCACGCGCGGTTGACGAACGTCCAGCGGCCCGCGCGGTCGGCCTGGAAGATGACCTGGCCGACGGTCTCGACGAGCGCGGCGTACCGCTCCTCCACCCGCCGCTCGCCGTCGCGGACGTCGCTGTTGAGCCGCCACGTGAGGATGCCCGCGGCCGCCGCCGCGCCGATGTACGCGGCGTGCACCGCCGCCCAGCCCCACGCGCGCTGGGTCTCGTGGTCGGCCAGCACCGCCTCGGGCGCGACCGTGCCGAGCACGCCGTGGTGGAGGAGCACGTACGCGAGCCCGAGCCCGTACGGCAGCCAGTCCTCGTACAGGCCCAGCAGCGCCATGACGATGAAGAAGTGGAAGTGCGCCTCGGTCAGGCCGCCGGAGACGTGGACGGCGAGCGCCGAGCAGCTCATCAGCGCGACGGTGAGGATCGCCGAGCGGGCGCGCGGGCCGAGGGTGCGGTGGTTCGCAGCCGCCGCCAGCACGGCGAGGAGCGCACCCTCCAGGAGCGAGTGCGTCAGCGGGGCCGCGGCGGTCGCGATCGACACCGCGGGGAGCCCGAGCGCGTGGAGCACGACGAGCAGCGTCAGCGCGCGGTGGCGGCGCTCGAACCGCTCGGGCGAGAGCGTCCGGCCGTGCGGGATCGACCGGCTCAGGGCGGCAAGGGTCGACACCTGCGTGTTCCCGCGCACGACTCCGCTGATCGGACGCGGCGCAGCGACCCTTGACCGGTGTTGGCGCGCAGCTGGACGCCCGGCCGGGGCGTGGCGCGGGGGAGCCCTGCGGCGGGAGCTTCGGAGCGGGGCTAGGAGCCGGGGCGCGGCGGCTCGTTGCCGCGCTGCTTGAGGAAGCGCTGGAACTCGCGCGCGAGCAGGTCGCCGCTGGGGACGTCCTCCTCCGGCGCGTCCGCCTCCTCCTCCTCGACCGCCTGCTCGAGCCGGTCGACGAAGGCCTGCACGTCCGGGTCCGACTGGACCGCGAGGTTGACCTGGCGCTCGTAGTCGCCGGCCGCCTCCTCCAGCTCGCCCGCGTCGACGCTGACGCCGACGAGCTGCTCGATCGCGCGCACGAGCGCGAGCGCCGCCTTCGGGTTGGGCGCCGCGGCGACGTAGTGCGGGACGCTCGCCCACAGCGACGCGCTCGGCAGGCCCGCCTTCAGGCACGCGTCGTGCAGGACGCCGACGATGCCGGTCGGGCCCTCGTAGTTCGTCGGCGTGAGGTGCGAGATGCGGCTCGTGAGCACCGGGTCGGATGCCATGCCGGTCATCGCGACCGGGCGCGAGTGCGGCACGTCGGCCAGCAGCGCGCCGAGCGTGACGACCATCTGCGTGCCGAGCGCCTCGGCGAGGTCGATGACGAGCTTGCAGAACGTCTGCCAGCGCATCGACGGCTCGGCGCCCGAGACGAGCACGAGGTCGCGCGGGGCGCGCGGGACCTTGGCGGCGAAGATCTCGATCGACGGCCACTCGATCTCGCGGCTCGAGCCCTCGACGAGCTTGACCTTCGGGCGTGTGGCCTGGAAGTCGAAGAACTCCTCGGGGTCGATCCGGGCGAAGCGCGTGGCGCTGAGCGAGGATCCGACGAACGACACCGCGGCCGAGGCGGCGTCACCGGCGTCGTTCCAACCCTTGAACGCGCAGACCAGAGCTGGCGCCCGCAGGCTGTCCGGCCGGTGCTCCCATACGAGCGGCGGCATCCGGAGCAGGGTAGAAGATGGGGCGCTCGTGCCCGACACCATCTCGACCCTCCGCGCCGGCCAGGAGATCGCCGGCGTCTTCGCCTGCACCCGCAAGGACCGCCTCGTCGCGCGGACCGGCACCCCCTACCTCGCGGTGGAGCTGCGCGACAAGACGGGCGTGCTGCCCGGGCGCGTCTTCCGCGACGCCGACGTGTGGGCGGGGCGGTTCGACCGCGGCGACCTCGTCCGCGTCGCCGGGCGCGTGGACCTCTTCCGTGACGCGCTGCAGGCGGAGCTGACGGAGATCGCGCGGGCGCCGGAGGGGACGGCGGACCCGTCCGAGTTCCTGCCGACCGCGTACCGGGACGTGGAGGAGCTGGACGGGTTCCTCGAGCACCTCGCGGGCGAGGTGCACGACAAGCCTTTTGCCGCGCTGCTCGGGCGGCTGCTGGGGGACGCGGCGCTGCGGGCGGAGTGGCAGCGCGCGCCGTGCACGCGCGACGGGCACCACGCGTACCTGGGCGGGCTGCTGGAGCACACGGTGGCGGTGGGGCAGCTCGCGCTGGAGGCCTGTCAGCTGCACGTGCGGCTCAACAGCGACCTCTTGCTGACGGCGGCGCTGGTGCACGACCTGGGCAAGACGCGCGAGTTCACGTACGGGGCGGAGATCGCGACGAGCGACGAGGGGCGTCTTCTCGGCCACGTCGAGCTGGGGCTGGAGCTGCTGCGCGCCAGGTCGTCCGGGGTCCTGGACCGCGAGCGGTTCCTCGCGCTCTCGCACTGCGTGCTCACCCACCACGGCCCGGATCGGGCGCCCCAGCGGCGGTTCGCGTCGGCGGAGGCGTTGGCGCTCTACCGGCTCAACACCCTCGACGCGTCGGTCAAGCACGCGCTGGAGCATGGTCTGTTCTGAACCTCGCGTGTTTGCGAGCCGCGGCGGCCCGGGTACTGCCTGCCGCACCTATGGACCGGGATCTCTACGTGCTGCTGTGGACGGACGACGACGGGGCGCAGTGCGCGCTCTACGACGACCGTGACCAGGCCGAGCGCGACGCCGAGCTCGTCGGCGGCCGCGTCGAGGTCCGCGCCGTCCACCGCGCGCCCGCGCAGCGCACCGGCCGCTTCATCCGCGGCGAGGGCTAGCCGCCCCGTAGCACCGCGCCGCCTACGCTTGCGCGCGGGGCGGCACCGGACTGGTGTCCGATCCGGCCTTCAAAGCCGGCAGGGCCTGGTAACCCCAGGCTTGGAAGGTTCGATTCCTTCGCCGCCTCGTGACAAAGAGGTGCTGATGCGTAACACTTCTTGCAGTTGTCTTCGCCGCCATGGCGAAGAAGGTCAAGGAGGTGATCGCGATCCTCGAGGCGCACGGCTGGCACCACGTCCGGACGACCGGCGGTCACCGCATCTACCAGCACCCGGTGAACCCGCGCTCGGTGGTCGTCGCCGGGAAGCGAAGCGATCCGGTGCCGACCGGCACGCTCGGCCGGATCCGGCGAACCACGGGACTGAAGGGACTGCGATGACGCGGATCAAGGGCTATGAGGTCGTCCTCGAGCAGGGCGAGGAAGGGAACTGGGGCGGATACTTCGAGGACGAAGATGGCCCCAGCGTGTTCGCGGTCGGGGACACACGAGAGGAGGTCCAGCGGCTGATGGAGGAAGGGCTCGACATCTGGCTGGAGGAGGAGGCGAAGGACGCCGCGGCGCGCCAGAACGGAGTCGCGTCGGCGTGATCGGCGCTCGACAGGGTTTGACCTCCGGCCCAGGCGGCACCATGCACGCCATGAGCGCGTTGCCGCCGAACCGGGTCCACACGACGTTCTTCGCGTCGGAGGTCTGCGCGCTGTGCGGCGCGGACTGGGAGACGCACGATCCGCCGATCCCGACCGTCTACACGGAACGGTCGATGGCGTACGGGCTTCCGCCCCAGCCGATCTGCGACCTCTGCGTCGAGCACGGCGACCCGCTGAAGTTCGCGGAGCTGATGAGCGACCGGCAGCGGTTCTGGGCCGACTGGGTCGAGCG
>DATMVO010000057.1:0-2764 GCA_035563115.1 Solirubrobacteraceae bacterium | reverse complement strand
GCGCCGCCGCCCGCCGCCGCGCTGCCACCGGCCGCCGCGCTGCCGCCGGCACCGCCGATGCCAAGCAGCTTCGCGAAGAGGCCGAGCAGCGGGTGCCCGGCGGGCGTGAGCGAGCTGAGGCCGGTCTGGACCGCCTTGAGCTCCGTGCGGTAGGTGCGGCAGCTCGCGCACTCGCGCATGTGCTTGCGCGCCTTGGCGCTGGAGCGGACGCCCTTGCCGAAGGAGAGCGCGAGGTCGTCGCGGATCTCGACGCACGAGGTGTTGCGCGCCTCGGCCGCCTCGACGAGCCCGATCCGCGCGCGGACGAGCAGCGACTTGACCGCGGGGACGCTCGTGTCGAGCGCGGCGGCGAGGTCCGCGTACGACAGGCCCTCCATCTCGCGCATGAGCAGGGCGGAGCGCTGCTGCTCGGGCAGGCGCTGCACGTCCTCGACCAGGCGGCGCAGGTCCTCGCGGCGCTCGGCCTGCTCCATCGGGTCCGGCAGCGGCGTGCGGGACATCTCGAAGATCTCGTTCGCCGCCGGCGTCGGCCGGCGGATCTGATCGATGCACCGGTTGTGCGCGACCCGGTACAGCCAGGCCTTGAGGACGATCGGCCGCTCGTCCTGGCGCAGCGCGTGGTAGGCGCGCAGGAAGACGTCCTGCAGCGCGTCCTCCGCGTCAGAGCGCGAGCCGCCCAGCATCTGACGCGTGTACGCGAACAGGCGCGCCCGGTACCGGTCGTGGATCATCCGGAACGCGTCGTCGTTGCCCGCACGGAACAGCGCGACGAGCTGCTCGTCCGACCGCAGGCGCAGCAGCGCAGACGGCATGGAGAGGCGCGTCAGTCCTGCTGGGGCTCTGAGTGCGGAGGCTTCCACGACACTTCTCCTTCGGTGAACGGAGCGTGATCACCTTAACTGGGAACCAGGCAGAAGGTTCCGTGGTTTTCTTCACCGGATGCCCACAATCCTCGCACGAACCACGGCGGTCCGGGAATTAGGGTCGTCCGCATGACACCCCGGACCATCGCCGTCGTGGAGGACGAGCAGGCCATCGCGGAGGCCATCGCGGCCCGCCTGCGCGCCGAGGGGCACACCGTCGAGACCGCCGGGGACGGCCCCGCGGGCGTCGAGCTGTGCCACCGCATCGCCCCCGATCTCGTGGTCCTCGACGTGATGCTGCCCGGCTTCGACGGGCTCGAGGTGTGCCGCCGGCTGCACGCCGAGCTCGACCCCGTGCCGATGGTCCTCATGCTCACGGCGCGCGCCGGGGAGGCGGACGAGCTGGTCGGCCTGGACGCGGGCGCCGACGACTACGTCACCAAGCCGTTCAGCACGCGGGTGCTCGTCGCGCGCGTGAGCGCCCTGCTGCGCCGCGCCGACCGCTGGGCCGAGGACTCCGCCGAGGCGCCGATCGAGGCGGGCGACGGGGCGCTGCGGATCGACGTCGCGGGCCGCCGCGTGCACGTCGACGACGCCGAGGTGCGCCTGACGCCGACCGAGTTCGACCTGCTCCTCCACCTCGCCCGGCGGCCGGGCATCGTCTTCTCGCGCGAGCGGCTGCTGACCGAGGTGTGGGGCTACGCCGACGGCTCCGGCGCCCGGACGGTCGACACGCACGTCGCCGGGCTGCGACGCAAGATCGGCGCCCGCTGGGTGCGCACCGCGCACGGCGTCGGCTACGCCTTCGAGCCGTGATGCCCCGGCCGCCGCGGCCGCCGGCGATGCCGCGCCCGCTCGACCCGCTCAGCTCGATCAAGGTCAAGCTCGGCGTGGTCATCGTCGTCGGCGTCGTGGTGAGCGACGTGGCCGGCCTCACCGCCGTCCGCCACGGCATCCCGCTCGTGCCGGCGGCGCTGCTGGCCGCGGCGATCGCGCTCGCGCTCGTCCAGATCCTCGCGCGCGGGCTCACCGCGCCGCTGCGCGAGATGGCGCAGGCCAGCCGGCGGCTGCGCAAGGGCGACTTCACCGTGCGCGTCGCCGACGCGCGCACCGACGAGGTGGGGGAGCTGGCGCGCGCGTTCAACGCGATGGCGGCGGCGCTGGCGGAGGTCGACCGGCAGCGGCGCGACCTCGTCGCCAACGTCTCGCACGAGCTGCGCACGCCGATCACCGCGCTGCAGGCCAAGCTGGAGAACGTCGCCGACGGCGTCGAGCAGGCCGACCCGGAGACGGTCGAGACGATGCTCGCGCAGGTCGCGCGGCTCGGGCGGCTGGTGGAGCAGCTGCTCGACCTCTCGCGGCTGGAGGCGCAGGCCGAGCCGTTCGACCGCCGCCCGTTCGCCGTCTGCGACGTGCTGGAGGAGGTCGCGCGCGAGGCACGGCTCAACGTGCCGGCGGGGCTCGAGCTGCGCGTCGAGGCGCCGGAGGAGCTGCGCGCGAGCGGCGACCCGGAGCGCATCCACCAGGTCGTCGCGAACCTCGTCGAGAACGCGGTGCGCCACGCGCCCGTGCCGGGCGAGATCGTGCTGCGGGCGCGGCCCGGGCGCGGGTCGTGGACGGTGCTCGAGGTGCAGGACGCCGGCCCCGGCATCCCGCCCGGCGAGGCCGAGCGGGTCTTCGAGCGGTTCTACCGGCCCGACGCGGCGCGCTCGGGCGCGGCCGGCGGCGCCGGGCTGGGCCTCTCGATCGCGAAGTGGATCGTCGACCTGCACGGCGGCACGATCCGCGCCGAGCAGGCCGAGCCGCACGGCGCCCGGATGGTGGTGGAGCTGCCCGCTCCCGCCGCCCCCGCGCCGGCGAAGGACCATCGACGCAAGGAGCGCGCATGACCGCCCGGACCC
>DATMVO010000056.1:0-11119 GCA_035563115.1 Solirubrobacteraceae bacterium | reverse complement strand
GATCCGCCGCGCGCCCGCGTCGAGGACCGCCTGCGTCGTCGCGGGGTCCAGGCCGCCGATGGCGAACCAGGGCCGCGCATCGCCCACGGTGCGCGCCGCGTGCTCGATCGGGCCGAGCCCGATCGCCGGCCGCCCCTGCTTGGTCGGCGTCGCGTGGACCGGGCCGACGGCGAAGTAGTCGACGTCCGCGCCGCGCGCGCCGTCGACCTGCACGTTGGAGTGGGTGGAGAGGCCGACGATCCGCTCGCGGCCCACCGCGCTGCGCGCCTCGTCCACCGGCGTGTCGTCCTGGCCGACGTGCACGCCGTCCGCGCCCGCGCGCTCCACCAGGTCGGGCCTGTCGTTGAGGACGAACGTCGCGCCCGCCTCGTCGCACAGCCGCCGCGCGACCTCGGCGTGGCGGAGGATCGTCTCGTCGTCCGCCTCCTTCTCGCGCAGCTGGAAGAGGTCGACGCCGCCCGCCAGCGCGGGTCGCAGCACGCCCTCCAGCGCCCGCCCGCCGGGGCGCGCGCCGCAGACGAAGTACAGCCGGGCGTCTTCGAGATTCCGCACTACCCTCAGCGTGACACGGGAGCCCGCCGCGACGGGCTGAGAGGGCATCCGCCGACCGTCATCACCTGATCCCGATCATGCGGGCGCAGGGAGCGAACTTGAGCGACACCACCTCCTCACCATCAGCCGATCTCGCCGTCGTCGGCGGCGGCCTGATCGGGCTGGCGATCGCCGACCGCGCCGCGCGCGCCGGCCTGAAGACGCTCCTCTTCGAGCGCGAGGCGCACCTCGGCCTCGGCGCGTCGTTCTACGCCGCCGGGATGCTCGCGCCGGTGAGCGAGGCGGAGATCGGCCACGCCGACCTCCTCGAGGACGGCCTCACCGCCGCCGCTGCCTGGCCCGCGTTCGCCAAGGAGCTGCATGTCCCGCTCCACACGAAGGGCACCCTCCATGTCGCCCGCGACCTCGACGAGGCCGTCGCGCTGGAGCGCGAGCTCGCGTTCCGCCAGCGCCGCGAGCTGCCCGTCGAGCGGCTCGTCCCCTCCGACGCGCGCAAGCTCGAGCCCGCGCTGGCGCCCACCGTTCGCGTCGCGCTCCACATCCCCGACGAGCACGCGGTCGACCCCCGGCTCGTGCTGGAGGCGCTCGAGCAGCACGCGCGCGACGCCGGCGTCCGGATCCGCCTGGGCGCGCACGTGACCGGCATCGCGCACGGCAACGGCTACGCGGAGCTGCAGCTCGCAGGCGGCGCGGACGGCCCGCGCGCCACCCACGTCGTCGTCGCCTGCGGCGCCTGGTCGCCGCAGCTCATGCCCGGCCTCCAGGTCCGGCCGGTCAAGGGCCAGATCCTCCGCCTCCGCGACCCGGCGCACGAGACGACCGGCCCGCTCGTCGAGCGCGTCCTGCGCTTCGCCGGCGGCTACCTCGTCCCCCGCGGCGACGGCCGCTACGTCCTCGGCGCGACCGTGGAGGAGAAGGGGTTCGACCAGACCGTCACCGTGGGCGGCGTCTACGAGCTGCTGCGCGACGCGACCGAGCTCGTCCCCGGCCTGTCCGAGCTGGTGATCGACGAGTCCGGCGCCGGACTGCGGCCCGGCTCGCCCCAGAACCTGCCGATCGTCGAGCGCCGCGGCCGCGTGCTCGTCGCGACCGGCCACTTCCGCAACGGCGTCCTGCTCGCGCCGCTGACCGCGCAGCGCGTGGTGGAGCAGCTGACCAACGACCGAGGCCCGGTGCCCGCATGACCACGATCTCGCTCAACGGCGAGGACCGCCCGCTCGCCGACGGCACGACCGTCGCCCAGCTGCTCGAGACGCTCGACGTCCCGGAGAAGGGCCGCGGCGTCGCGGTCGCCGTGGACGCCGAGGTCGTCCCGCACAGCGCCTGGGACGCCACGACGTTGCCGGACGGCGCGCGCGTCGAGGTCGTCATCGCCATCCAGGGAGGCTGAACCGCACGCCATGGCCACCACTGCCGCCGCTCCCCTGACCATCGCCGGGCGGGACTTCACGTCCCGCCTGATCCTCGGCACGGGCGGCTTCCCCTCGCTCGACCTGCTGGAGAGCGCGATCGCGACGACCGAGACCGACATGGTCACGGTCGCGCTGCGCCGCATCGACGCCGCCGGCCGCACGGGCCTGGTCGAGGTGCTCGACCGCACCGGCGTCCACGTCCTGCCGAACACCGCCGGCTGCTTCACCGCGCGCGACGCGGTCCTCACCGCCAAGCTCGCCCGCGAGGCGTTCCAGACCGAGTGGATCAAGCTCGAGGTGATCGGCGACGAGCGGACGCTCCTCCCCGACGCCGTGGAGCTGGTCGCCGCCGCCGAGCAGCTCGTGGCGGACGGCTTCATCGTCCTCCCCTACACGACCGACGACCCGGTGCTCGCGCGGCGGCTGGAGGACGTCGGGTGCGCGGCCGTCATGCCGCTGGGCTCGCCGATCGGGAGCGGGATGGGGATCCGCAACCCGTACAACCTCGCGCTGATCGTCGAGCGCGCGGGCGTGCCGGTGATCCTCGACGCGGGCGTCGGCACGGCCTCCGACGCGACGCTGGCGCTGGAGCTGGGCTGCGACGCCGTTCTGACGGCTTCCGCCATCTCCCGCGCGGAGGACCCGGTCGCGATGGCGCGCGCGATCAAGCTCGCCGTGGAGGCGGGCGCGCTGGCCCGCGGCGCCGGCCGGATCCCGCGCCGCCTCTACGCCGAGGCGTCGACCACGCCCGAGGGCCTGCCGCACTTCGGCGCATGAGCGAGCGCCCGAGTGAGAGCGTGAGCCGCACCGCCGACGACGTCCTCGACGCGTTCCAGGCCGCCTGGTCGGGCCGCGACCCGGGCGCCTTCCACGAGTGCTGCACGAGCGACGTCCACTACGAGGACCCGGTCACCGCGCCGATCACCGGCCCGGACGCGCTCGCCGCGCACGCGCAGCGCCTGTGGCAGGGCTTCCCCGACGCGCGCGTGGAGCGGACCGGCCCACGGATGGAGCACGGCGACCACGTCAGCGCGCCGCTCAAGATCGTCGCCACCCACAAGGGCGAGCTCGACGGCCTCCCGCCCACCGGCAAGTTCGTCGTCATCCAGGCCGTCGTCGTCGCCGAGCGCCACCCCGACAACGGCCTCCTCTGGCGCGTCCGCACCTTCTTCGACGCCTACGACGCCGGCGTCAAGCTCGGCCTCCTCCCCGAACGCGGCTCCATGGGCGGCAAGGCGCTGCTCATGCTCCGCGGCTTCGGCCTGCGCGCCAGAGGTTGACTCCCACCGCACGGGTCTAAGGATCCGCGCGCGGCTGCCGAAGATCGGACCATGGCATCCATCGCGACCAAGCATCGTCTCGTCACCCGCTCCGACTTCGACGGTCTGGTCTGCGCCGCCCTGCTGAAGAAGCTCGGCATGCTCGAGGACATCCTCTTCGTCCACCCGAAGGACATGCAGGACGGCAAGGTCGACCTGCGTCCAACGGACATCACGACGAACCTCCCGTACAACTCGGGCGTCTACCTGGCCTTCGACCACCACCACTCCGAGGAGGAGCGGGTCGGCAAGGACAACCCGAACCAGGTGCTCCTCGAGGCCGACTCCGCCGCCCGCGTCGTCTACGACCACTTCGGCGGCCGCGACGTCTTCGGCTCCGAGCCGTGGGACGAGATCCTCGAGGCCGTCGACAAGGCCGATGCCGCCAAGTTCTCCCAGGAGGAGATCCTCGACCCGAACGGGTGGATCCTCCTGTCGTTCCTCATGGACCCGCGCACGGGCCTGGGGCGCTTCCGCGACTTCCGGATCTCCAACTACCAGCTGATGATGCAGCTGATCGACGCGTGCACGGAGATGAGCGTCGGCGAGATCCTCGACTCCCCGGACGTGTACGAGCGCGTCCACGTCTACCGCGAGCACGCGGTGCCGGCCGTCCGCCAGATCCGCAACCGCGCGGTCCTGGAGGGCGACGTCGTGGTCCTCGACCTCCGGGACGAGGAGATCATCCACCCGACGAACCGCTTCGTGATCTACGCGCTCTTCCCGCAGGCGCGCGTCTCGATCCACGTCATGTGGGGCCTCAAGCAGCAGAACACCGTCTTCGCCTGCGGCAAGTCGATCGTCGATCGCACCTCGCCCGCCGACATCGGCCACCTCATGCTCGAGCACGGCGGCGGCGGCCACGAGGCCGCCGGCACCTGCCAGGTCCCGAACGACGACGCACCCCGGGTCCTCCCGGAGCTCGTCGCCCGCCTGCGCGGCCGCTAAGCCGGCACCTCCGCACCGGTGTAGAAGGCGGCCGTCCGCGCGGCCGCCGTCCGCGCCTGCTCGGGCTCCTCGCCGCCCGCGATCGCGGCCTCGCCCCAGCTCGTCGCGCTGCCCGCGATGAGCGCGCGGCCCTCGGGCGACGTGGCCAGATCCTCCTCGCTGAGCGCGGGCTTCTCCACGCCGCCGCTGTCGATGAAGAGGGAGAGGCCGAGGAGCCCTAGCTCCCACCCGACGCCGACCGCGCCGGGGCCGAACCGCGCCCAGTGGCCGCCGTCGTCGAGGCCCATCGTGTGGACGAGCTTCAGCTCCGTCCGGCCGTCGTCGAGCGCCGTGAACGAGACCTCGATCCAGCTCAGCGCGCCGCCGAACTCCCACGTGGCGGCGAAGGAGCGGGGAGGGTCGCACCGCTCGACGGTGCCGCCCGCGTTGCCCTCCAGCTGGTAGCGGCCGCCTTCGCGCAGCTCGCCGGTGACGGGCAGGAACCAGCGCGGGATCCGCTCGGCGTTCGTGCACGCGTCGAAGAGGTCGTCGGGCGTCGTCGCATAGGCGCGGGTGAGGGTGACGACCCGGCCCGGCTCCCCGGCCGGGACGGTGCCCGGGCCGACCTCGCGCCCGACGGCGCGGATCTCGTGCTCGACGTTCATCAGCTGCTCTCCTCGTTCTGGCGGCGTTGACGCTTGCCCCGCGCGATTTCGGTGTCCAGCGCGTCGAGCGCCGGGCCCCAGAAGCGGCGGAAGCGGTCCAGCCACGCGTCGACGTCCTGCAGCGGCGCGGGGTCGACGGCGTAGAGCCGCCGCGTGCCCGCGGGCCGAACGGTCGCGAAGCCGTTGTCGCGCAGCACGCGCAGGTGCTGCGAGACGGCGGGCTGCGAGATCCCGAACTCGGCCTGGACCGTCGCGCCGATCTCCCCCGCGCTGCGCTCCTGGTCGGAGAGCAGCTCGAGGATCCGGCGGCGAACCGGGTCGCCCAGGACGTCGAACGCATGCATCGGCGCCGGACCGTATCAGCACTCGCTTATATAAGCGAGCGGCGAAGCTCGGCGACGACCGGCGCGTGGTCGCTGAGCGGCGCGTGGTCGAGCACGTCGCCCCGCCCGACCCGCTCCAGCCGGCGCGCGAAGAGGTGGTCCACCCCGTTCCACGAGAGGTGGGTGAGCTGCGGCAGGACCGTCTGCGGATCGCGCACGTTGAGGTCGCCGCCGAAGACGAGCGGCGCATCCGGATCCGCCCACTCGCCCACCGCCGCCGCCCCCGCCGCGACGTCCGCCAGTGCCCGCGCACGCGGCTCCTGCTTGGAGGCGTGGAGGTTCCCCAGCCACGTGCCGTCCTCCAACCGCACCGCGTGGACCACCCGCCGCTCGGGCTTTCGCGCGACCTCCAGCTGCTCGTGCGCCGTGATCCCGCCGCCCCGCACGAGGATCGCGTTGCACCCGCCGCCCTCGCTCTTGAGCAGGTTCGGCAGCGCCCGCGCCAGCGCCCGCCGCACCGGCAGGAGCTGGTTGCGGGAGGTCAGCGCGCTGCGGACGGACGCGTCGCACGCGCGCGCCAGCGGGATCGGCCACCACGGCGGCACCTCCTGGAGCAGCGCGACGTCCCAGTCCCACCCGCTCAGCGCGTCGGAGAACTCCGGCAGCAGCTCCGGGCCGCGCCACCCGCGCGCCTCCGTCGAGCGGCCGTGGAAGAGGTTCCACGTGAGCACCTTCATACTCCGGACCTTGCCACGTCACTTCCTCACCGGCGACGAGCTCAGCCGCGACGAGCTCCTCGCGCTGCTCGACCGTGCCGCGCAGCTCAAGCGCGAGCCCCTCGCGTCCCGCGCCCTGGAAGGGCGCAGCGTCGCGCTCCTGTTCGAGAAGCCCTCCACCCGCACGCGCCTCTCCTTCGAGGCCGGCGTCTTCGAGATGGGCGGCCACCCGATGATCCTCACGCCCGAGGCGACGCAGCTCTCGCGCGGCGAGTCGATCCGCGACAGCGCGCTCGTCTTCTCCCGCCACGTGGCGATGATCGGCGTCCGCACGCATGGCGACGAGCGGCTGGAGGAGCTGGCCGAGCACGCCTCCGTTCCCGTCTTCAACATGCTCAGCGCCGGCCACCACCCGGTCCAGGCGCTGGCCGATCTCCTCACGCTCCAGGAGACGTTCGGCCGCCTGGAGGGCCTGAAGGTCGCGTACGTCGGCGACGGCAACAACGTCGCGCGCTCGCTCGCGGTGCTGGGTTCGAAGGTCGGCGTCGACGTGTGGGTCGCGGCGCCGGTCGGCTACCAGCTGGAGGAGAGCGTCCCCGCGACGCTCGTGTCCGAGCCGGAGGCCGCGGCGCAGGGCGCCCACGCGATCTACGCGGACGTGTGGGTCTCGATGGGCGACGAGGAGACCGCGGACGAGCGGCGCCGCGCCCTGACGCCGTTCAAGATCGACGACGCGCTCCTCGACCGCGGCGCCGAGGGGTGCGTCGCACTGCACTGCCTTCCGGCGCATCCGGGCGAGGAGATCACCGCGGAGGTGCTCTACGGCGAGCGCCAGCGGATCTGGGACCAGGCGGAGAACCGCCGCCACGCCCAGAAGGCGCTGCTCGAACTGCTCCTCGCGTCGGAGTAGGGTGCGGCGCATGACGGGGTCGAAGCTGGCAGCGGCAGTCGCGTGCGCGGCGCTCGCGCTGGGCGCCGCCGCGTGCGGTTCGGACGACGGTGGCGGAAGCGGCGGAAGCGGCGGAGGCGGCGGGAACGTCGCCGGGAACCCGGGTGGGGCGTTCGCCTCCACCTGCGGCGGTTGCCACACGCTGAAGGCGGCGGGCGCGAGCGGCCAGGTCGGGCCGAACCTCGACGAGCTCGAGCCGGATCAGGCGACGGTCCGGTCCGCGATCGAGGAGGGTCCGGGCGTCATGCCATCCGACCTCTTCCAGGGCGCCGACGCGGACGCCATCGCGGCGTACGTCGCGAGCAACGCCGGCAGCTAGCTAGGCTCCGCCCCGCATGGCCCAGCCCCGCCAGCCCGCGGCCGACGTCTCCTCCGAGGAGGACGTCGACCAGGACGAGCGCTCGACGCTCGCGTCCATCCGGGAGCTCCTCGCGAAGTCCGTGATGCTCCCGAGCGACCGGATCCGCGAGACGCTCGACGACGCCGTCACCCGCGGGCGCATCACGCGCGACGACGCGGAGGACCTCGTCGACCGGCTCGTCGCGCTCGGCCGTCAGCAGACCGAGGACGCGCTCGCGCGGATCGAGGCGATCGCGGGCGCTCCGGCGCGCGCGTCGGACAAGGCCCGCGGCGCGGTCCGCAAGTCGCCGGGCGGCGAGCGAGTGCTGCGGGAGGTCGACCGGATGCGCGCGGTCGCCGGGCTCGCCGCGCCGTTCCCGATCGAGGACTACGACGACCTGACGGCGGCGAAGGTGATCGAGCGGCTCGAGCAGCTCGACGCGGGCGACCTGCGGCTCGTCGCCGAGTACGAGAAGCGCAACGCGAACCGCAAGTCGGTGCTCGCCGCGGTCGAGAAGCAGCTGCGGTAGAGCCCACAGACGGGAGCGGAGGCGCCGCTACCGTCTAGGGCATGTCTGCGACGCCTGTCACGAAGCGCCCCGAGCGAGGCGAGGAGCTCGATCTGCGGGTCGAGTCGCTCGCCTACGGCGGGGCCGGCGTCGCGCGGCTGGAGGGGTACGTCGTCTTCGTCAGCGGCGGCATGCCGGGCGACCGGGTGCGCGCCGTCGTCACCAAGCGCAAGCGCGGCTACGCCGAAGCGCGCGTGGTCGAGGTGACCGAGCCGTCTCCCGAGCGCATCGAGCCTCTCGCTCCCGGCCACCCGGGCGCGTCGTGGCAGGTGCTGCCGTACGAGACGCAGCTGCGCATCAAGGCCGAGCAGGTCGAGGACGCGCTGCGGCGGATCGGCAAGCTCGACGGGTTCGAGATGGAGCCGATCATCCCGGCCGTCGACCCGTGGCGGTACCGCAACAAGCTCGAGTACTCGTTCGGCACGTCCCCGGAGGGGGAGCTGATCTGCGGCTTCCACAAGCCGGGGTCGTGGGAGGACATCGTCCACGTCGAGGACGACCTGCTCGCCTCCGAGGCCGTGAACGCCGCGCGCCGGGACGTGCTCGAGTGGTGCCGGGCGCAGGGCCTCTCCGCCTACGACCGGCGCTCGCAGGATGGCTTCCTGCGCAACCTCGTGATCCGCGAGGGGCGTCGCACGGGCGACCTGCAGGTGCGGCTCGTGACGTCCGAGGGCTCGTTCGACGACGACGCGTTCGCGGACTCCGTCCACGCGGCCGGCACGTTCTGGACGCGGATGCAGGACGTCGGCGAGACCACCGCGGGCGGTGAGACCGACCAGCTCGGTGGCGCGCCGCAGATGCGCGAGGAGCTCGCCGAGCTCGAGTACAAGATCTCGCCGCAGGCCTTCTTCCAGACGAACACGGAGATGGCCGAGAAGCTCTACGCCGTCGCGGTCGAGTACGCCGGGCTCAAGGGCTTCGAGCGGGTCTACGACCTGTACTGCGGCATGGGCACGATCGGCCTGACGCTGGCCCCGCGCGCGGGCGAGGTCTTCGGCCTCGAGGTGATCGAGCCCGCCGTGTCCGACGCGATCGCCAACGCCAAGCGCAACGGCATCACCAACGCGAAGTTCTTCGCCGGCGACGTGCGCCTCGCCATGCGCGACCTGGTCGAGGAGGCGGGCAAGCCCGACGTCATCGTCCTCGATCCGCCGCGGGCCGGCCTCTCGCCCAAGATCGTCCGCCGCGTCATCGAGGCCGCCCCGCGCCGGATCGTCTACGTCTCCTGCAACCCGACCACGCTGGCGCCCAACGCCGCCCAGCTCACCGAGGCCGGCTACGTCCTCAAGAAGGTCCGCCCGGTCGACATGTTCCCGCAGACGCACCACATCGAGTGCGTCGCGGTCCTCGACCGCGTCGACTAGCGCAGCAGGAGCCGTTCGAGCGCGAGCGCCGCGACGTCGCGGCGCGTGCGCCCGCCGTGGCTCGCGGCGATGAACGGGCTGCCGACGAAGACGGTGAACGCGATCAGCGCCCGGGCCTCGACCTCGTCGTCGTCGCCCGGGGCGAGCGGGCCGAAGAGCTCGCGCAGGTAGGCCATCCGGCGGTCGTCGACGCGCTGGAGCCGCCGCTTGACCGCCTCGTCCCGGCGTCCCCAGTCGCGGATCGCCAGGTCGATGCGCAGGAGCCGGTCGCCGGCGAAGGCGATGGCGAAGAGGCCCCTGAGGCGGTCGCGCGCGTCGCCGCCCTCCGTCTCCACCCGCGCGATGACCTCGTCCACGCCGGTCTGCTCCCAGGCGTCGAGCAGCGCGTCGAGGAGCGCCGCCCGGTCCTTGAAGTGCCAGTAGAAGCCGCCCTTCGTCACGCCGAGCCGGGCCGCGAGCGGCTCGACCTTGACGGCGTCCGGCCCGCCCTCCGCCAGCACCTCCAGGCCGGCCTCGATCCAGGCGGTGCGCGGGGTGCGGGGCGGGGCCATCGCGGCGCATCTTGACAGGTCGCCATACGCAGGCGTATGGTCGGCCATACGGTTCCGTATGGATGGAGGTCGTACCGATGAGGCTCCCGAGCAGCGCGCACACGTCCCGGCCCTGGCGGATCCACGCGGTAGCGCACGACTTCGCGCTCGAGGACGTCTGGGCGCTCCCCACGCCCGGCGGCCCCGGCGACTTCCCGGAGCTGGTGCGGCTCGCGGTCGCCCTCGACCCGGAGGAGGGCGCGACGGGCGCCGCGAAGCTCCTGTGGGCGCTGCGCTGGAAGCTCGGCGGGCTCCTCGGGTGGGACGACGAGCAGGACGGGATCGGCGGCCGCGTCCGCTCGCTCCGCGACCGGCTCCCGGCCGACCTGCGCGCCACGTCCGCGCCCGGCTTCCCTGCGCTCCCCTTCCAGCCGCTGTATGTCACCGACGACGAGCTGGCGGCGGAGATCGCCAACGCCACGGTCCACGGCGTCATGCATCTCTCGTGGGTCGAGGACCCGTCCGCGCCGGGTGGCCACCGGGGCCAGATGGCCGTCCTCGTCAAGCCCAACGGCCTCTTCGGCCGCGCCTACATGGCCGCGATCAAGCCCTTCCGCCACGCCATCGTCTACCCCCAGATGCTCACGCGGATCGAGCGCGACTGGGCGCGGGCGCGACGGAGGAGCGAGGTTCGCCGACGCGGCGCACCGCCGCGCCCGCGGTCTAGCCCGGCCGCGGGGAGCGTGCCGCGCGGGGCGGCTGCCGCGTGGGTCGGGCGGGTAGGCGCCGCCGGGTGACCACCATCGCCGCAGCGCCCGCTCGGCAGCTCTCGCCTCCGGGCCTCCGGTGGGTGTGGGCGTGCCTTGCCCTGGCCGGCGCCGCCTCCGTCTGGGAAGCGATGGTCGATCCGCACGAACGGGGGGACCCGGCGGACACGGTCGGGCATCAGCTCCTCGCCGTGATGCCCTTCGTCGCCGCGGTCGCGGCACTCCTCGCTGTGGCGGCGCTGCGTCTGCTCCGTGGGAGGGCGGACGAGCGGATCGGTGCGCCGGAGGCGCTGCTGGCCCTCGGGGCGGTCGACGTGCTGATCTCGCTGGTGCGCCTCTCCGTCGGCGACGTGACCGGCCCGCACGACAGCGACTACGCGTCGCTCTTCGATGTCGGGGTCCTCTCGGTGGTCTGCGGTCTCGGTTGGGCGACCGTGCGCCACCGGCGTGGTCGCTCCCCGGCCGGCCGCGTCGTCCGCGACCACACGAGTGTCGCCTTCGTGGTCGTCTTCGCCGGGTCCGCGGTGATCGCGCTGGTCGGGTGGGCCGTCGGACCGCCGGGGCCGGCGATCGCCGCGAGCCTCCTGTGGATCGCCGCCGTGATGTGGGGCTTCGTCGCTGTCGTCCTGCGCTTCGTCGAGGGGTGAGCCGCTCCAGCGCTCGCCCCCCTCAGCCGGCCGTCAGCGT
>DATMVO010000055.1:0-2817 GCA_035563115.1 Solirubrobacteraceae bacterium | reverse complement strand
CGGAAAGGGCCCGGGAGCGGCCCGCGCGCCCACGGCGGCAAGCGCTGCCCGACCCGCCGCGACGGACCCCGGCGCGCCCGCGGCCTGAAGGCGTCTCCGAGATGCGGCGGTGGATGACCCAGCCACCGCGACTTCCGGGCCGTGCGCTCAACCCGCGGGTGAACGTGTTCATCGACGGCCGGAAGGCTGCCGCGCAGCAGCGGATCACGCGCGGCTAGCGCCGATACGAGGACGGACCCATGCTCTATCGCGAACCCCATCCCGACGAGGTCGCGCCGAACGCCCGCACGATGCCGCAGGTCTTCTTCGAGGAGGGCAAGCGGCGGGGGCAGACGGGGCCGCACTCGACGAAGGTCGGCTGGACGCTCCGCAACCGCAAGGGGAAGATCGAGGACGCGTTCGCCTTCCGCATCAACCCCCAGGGCCTCACGCGCACCGACGGCTCCCGGGCGCAGCTGCATGCGACGAAGGGCGGGCTGTTCGTCGACAGCTTCGGTCCGGGAGCGACGGTCATCCAGCTCCGCCAGCTGATCGGCAGCGGCAAGATCATGGGCGGCGGACAGCTGTTCACCGCCCGCGAGGACGTCCAGCGCTTCATGAAGACGATCTACCTGCCGGCGACGAAGTCGCGGTCGGGGATGAAGGTCTTCTTCCACGACAACCACTTCGAGCGGGGGATCGAGGAGCTCGTCTTCTTCCCGCCGCAGTCGCACGTCCTCTCGCGTGCGGTCGACCAGCACAACGTCTGGAAGCTCGATCTCCAGATGATCGGCCTCGAGAAGTACCCGTACTCGGAGGTCCGCGCGGAGGCGATCGACCGGACCGGCCAGCGCCAGCTCAGCGTGCCCTACCGCGTCCGGGACGGCGACACGCTGCTCAAGATCGCCGCGCGCGTCGCCGGGCCGGTCACGCGCGGCGCGGAGATCGTCGAGGTCCAGAGCCTCATCCTCGAGTTCAACCCCGCGATCCGGCGCAGGCGCCCGTGGAAGAACGGGCACCTCAAGCCCCTGCAGCTCGGCGCCGGCGAGCTCATCCGGGTGCCCGCCTGATGGCCGACACATCGCTGCTCACCCTCAACGCGACCCGCGGCACCCACCACCCGGACCACGAGATCCTCCTCTACCGCGACGGGGATCCGGACCGGCGGATCTCGCAGAGCCGGGTCGACTGGCGCTCGGTCAAGGCGATCCAGACGTCGAAGAACCTCAACGACATCGCCGGCACCTTCACGATCACGCTCAAGGACCGCCGCGTGCGCCGCGAGGTGCGCGAGATGGACGCCGGGCGCATCCGGCTCCGCGGGCACTACGGCGACGGCCTGGTGACCGTGTTGAAGATCGTGGTCGACGAGGTCCGCCAGGCGGGCTCGGCCGACGTGCACGCGAGCCGCGAGGACTCCATCATCACCGGGCGCTGCATCGGCAAGTACCTCCAGGTCAACTCGCTGTTCCTCCCCGTCTGGGACCCCGACTCGCAGCTGCCGACCGCGCTGACGTTCGGCGTCGGCGACAAGGCGAAGAAGATCGGCGGCAACCGCCCGTTCGACGTCTGGCGGTACCTCGTGCGCACGTTCGTCTACGCGGACGACGACAAGGCCGGGACGGCGGGCACGCCGGTGGCGAAGCACTGGCTGGACTACCAGACGCGCTTCGCCCGCGAGCTCGACATCGAGGTGCCGTACCTGCAGTTCAACGAGGAGACCGTGGCCTCGGCACTCAAGCGGATGGAGGTCCTCGGGTTCACCGAGAGCTGGGTCGACGAGCTCGGCCGCGTCGTCTACCGGCAGCCGAAGTGGGACGCGGGCGCGTCGTTCGACCTCCACACCCAGGAGCTCATCGACTGGGACTTCAGCCGCGGCGACATCGAGGCGCGCACGTACTTCGAGGTCATCCCCGGCGGGGACCTCAGCATCTCCACCGCGACCGCGCAGGCCCTGCGGGCGGGACGCGCTCCCGTGCCGTCGAGCTACCTGTCGGCCAAGGGCGGCTCGAAGCTCAAGCAGAGCGCGGATCCCGAGTTCGTCATCCAGACCGACCGCCACGGCAAGCCCACCGCGAAGGGCCGCCAGAACCGCTGGTACAAGCTGCAGCGCCGCCTCGGCGTGCGGCCCCAGCAGGTCACGAGCCCGCTCATCGCGACGCAGAAGCAGGCTCAGCGGCAGGCCGAGGGGCTGCTGCGGTTCAACTCGCGGATGATCAACAGCCTCACCGCGACGATCCCCGGATGCCCGCAGCTGCGGCTCGGCAAGACGATCCGCGTCCACGGCGAGCTCGACGGCCTCGCGATCGACCGCGGCTACTACATCGAGCAGATCGCCCACGACTACGTCGAGACGGAGGAGGGCGGCCACTTCCACACGACGTTCACCGCCACCCACGGGACCGACAAGGGCGACCCCGCGTGGGGTCGGATCGTCCTGCCGAAGTTCGACGCGAAGACGCTCGCGAAGGCGAACAGCGGCGGCGGCGTGCTCGCGCCGCTGCCGATCGGCGAGGCGGAGGGCTGACGATGCCGCTGCTCCCCGACCCGTACGGCGCCATCTCCGCCCCGACGCGTGCCGGCATCGACCCGAGCTCCCTGCAGGCCGCCGAGGTCGTGCTCCTCAATCCCGACGGCACGATCGACGTGCGCGTCACGACCTCGCGCGCCACGCGGGCCAACGTGCCACTCGCGACCGGCGGACCGGTGTCGGTCGGCGAGCACGTCGTCATCGGCCACCTGGACGGCGATCCGCAGACGCCCGTCGCCTTCGGGCCCGGTCGTGGGCCGGCGGGGCCGCAAGGGCCGCCCGGCGTCGCCGGCCCGAGCGGCGAGCCC
>DATMVO010000054.1:0-25341 GCA_035563115.1 Solirubrobacteraceae bacterium | reverse complement strand
CGGTCCCAACGCGCGATGGCGGTGGCCGAGGTGGCGGAGGCCGCCGGCTACGGCTCGACCGCCGCGTTCTCCCGCGCGTTCGCGCGCGCCTACGGGGCGCCGCCGACGGCGCACGAGGGCGACCACCGGCTCCCCGCGCCGAACGGCATCCACTTCCACCCGCCCGGCGGGCTCCTGCTCCCGGCCGGAGGTGGGCCGTCTGACCGTCGCATACCGACGATCAGACAGCCCACCGACGGCCTGACCGAGCGGCTCGTCGCGCACCACCTCGACCGCGTGCGCGAGCTGCTCGACGCGGCGGCGGAGCTGCCGGCGGACGCACTGGCGGAGGAGCGGCGCCCGGGCTTCGTCGCCGTCTGGTTCGAGGGCGAGGAGGCGAGCGCCGCGGTGATGGCCGAGCGGCTCGTGTTCACGCTCGAGGTGTGGGTCGCCGCGATGGGCGGCGAGGAGCGGCCGGAGACGGCGGGCGAGACGCTGCGCCAGCGCTTCGACCGCGCCGCGCCGCGGTTCGCGCGCTTTGCCCGCACCGTCCGCCCCGACGACGCGTTCGTCGACGCCCTCTGCGAGCCGCCGCAGTCGTTCACCTACGGCGGCGTCCTCGCCCACGTCGTCACGTACGGCGCCGTCCGCGCCCATGCCCTCGCCGCGCTGCTCGCCGAGCTGGGCGCGACGAACCTGAGCACGGGTGACCCGATCTTGTGGGAAGAAGCTCGCGCGCAAGGGGTTCCCAGCGCGGCCACACGGCGGTAGGGTCGGCGCGTGCGCCGCCTCCTGCCCGCCCTGCTCACCACCGTCGCGGTCGCGCTGGCCGGCGCCGTGCCGGCCGCGGAGGCGCAGGTGCTCGACCAGACCTCGTCGTCCGGAAGCGGCGGGTACACGGTCATCGGCGACACCGTGACGTACGCGCAGACGTTCCGCCCGGGCCACGATGGCCGCCTCGTTCGCCTGCACCTGTACGTGACGAGCGTCGGGAACGTCCTGCCCTTGCGCGTGCAGATCCGCCCGGCGCCGGGGAACGTGCCGGGCGAGAAGGTGCTGGCTGAGCAGCTGCTCGCGAGCGCCCCGTCCTCGGTGGACCTCGACTTCGCCAAGCCCGCCGCCGTCCGGCAGGACGCGACCTACGCGCTCGTCATCACCTCCGCGACGTCGTCCGGCGGGGTGTGGCGCTGGAACATGAACAACGGCGAGTACTCGCGCGGCGACTTCGTCTACCGGTTGGGGTCGATGGGCTCCTGGACCGTCTCGGGCTTCGATCTCGGCTTCCGGACGTTCATGAACGCGGTCCCCGGCGACACCGCTCCACCCACGACGACGGTGACGCCGGCGACCGCCGCGGCGCCGAGCGGCTGGTGGCGCGGGCCGCTGACGGTGACCGTCAAGGGCGACGACGGACCCGGCGTCGGCGTCGACGAGACGCGCTGCTGGGTGAACGCGCCCACACCGCCCGCGAGCTTCGGCGCCCCCGGAACGTCACCGTGCCCGACGGTCCTCACCGACGGCGAGCACACCGTCCACACCGCGAGCATCGACGGGTTCGAGCAGGCGGAGGCGCCGCAGGCCCGCACGTTCCGGGTCGACGGCACGGCGCCGTCGACGACCGTCTCGGGCATCGCCTCCGGGCGGACCGTCGCGCCGCAGGAGATCACGCTGAGCGCCGGCGATGCGGGCGGCTCGGGCATCGCGGCGACGCACTACGAGATCGGGCCCGACCCGCCCGCGCCGACGGCGGGCTCGCCGGTCTACGACCCGGCGGACAAGCCGGTGCTGCAGGACGGCGAGCGGATCCGCTTCGCGTCGACCGACCGGGCCGGCAACGTCGAGCCCGACACGACGAGCGTGCCCGCGCAGGTCGGCGTGGAGCCGCGCGTGGTGACGGTCGAGGTGCCTGGGCCGGTGCGGACGGAGACGCGGACGGTGACCGTGCCGCAGCCGGGCCCGGAGGCCGCCGAGCCCGCGACCACGACGCTCTCCGCCCGCGCCCGCGACCTGCTCGGCAGCGGACACCGGTTCAGCGTGACCGTCGGGTGCGGGCGCACAGCGTGCCGCGCCACCGTCACGCCGGAGATCCGCGTGGGCCGGCGCGTGGTCGCGCGGCTCAAGCCGGTGACGGCGACGGTCGCCGCCGGCAAGGCCAAGCGCGTGAGGTTCGCGCTGACGAAGGCGCAGCGCGCGAAGCTGAGCCGCTCGGCGCGCGTGCGGGTGACCGTCCGCACCGAGGGCGCCGCGGCGCCCTCGGTCACGCTCGGCTAGCGCTTCTTGGCCTTCTTGTTCGGCAGGTCGGTGATCGTCCCGTCCGCGACCTCGGCGGCGAACGTGACGGTCTCCGACAGCGTCGGGTGCGGGTGGATGGTGAGCGCGATGTCCGCGACGTCCGCGCCCATCTCCAGCGCCAGGCCGACCTCGGCGATCAGCTCGCCCGCGTTCGGGCCGACGATGCCGCCGCCGAGCACGCGCTTGGTCTCCGGGTCGTAGAGGAGCTTGGTCGAACCGGACGCGCCGTCGACCGCGATCGCGCGCGCCGACGCCGACCACGGGAAGACGGCCTTCTCGTACGTCGTCCCGTTGGCCTTCGCCTCGGTCTCGGTGAGCCCGACCCACGCGATCTCCGGCTCGGTGTACGCCACCGACGGGATGCCGCGCACGTCGAACTTCGCGTTCTCGCCCGCGATGACCTCGGCCGCGACGTGGCCCTCGGCCGTCGCCTTGTGGGCGAGCATCGGCTGCCCGACGACGTCGCCGATGGCGAAGATGTGCCCGACGTTCGTGCGCTGCTGGTCGTCGACCGCGATGAACCCGCGCTCGTCGACCTCCACGCCCGCCGTGTCGAGCCCGATGCCCGCGCCGTTCGGCGTCCGCCCCACCGCGACGAGCACGCGGTCGAAGACGGCGTCCTCCACGTCGCCGGAGAACGACGCGTGCAGCCCGTCGTCCGCCGCCTCGATCTTCTCGACCTTGACGCCGAGGTGGATCGCCGCGTACCGCCCCTCGATCCGCTTCTGCAGCGGCTTGACGAGATCGCGGTCGGCGCCGGGGATGAGCCCGTCCGCCAGCTCGACCACGGTCACCTTCGACCCGAGCGCGTCGTAGACCGTCGCCATCTCGAGCCCGATGATCCCGCCGCCGACGACGAGCAGCCGCTCCGGGACGTCCGGCAGCTCCAGCGCGTCGGTCGAGTCCATCACGCGCGGGTCCTCGTGCGGGATGCCCGGGAGCTTCACGCTCCGCGAGCCCGTCGCGACGATCGCGTGGTCGAAGGAGACGGTGGTGGTCGCGCCGTCCGCGCCCGCAACCGCGAGCGAGTGCGGCCCGGTGAACCGCGCCTCGCCGGTGACGACCTGGACCTTGCGGCCCTTGGCCATCTGCGCGAGCCCGCCGGTCGGCTTGGCGACGACCGAGTCCTTCCACGCGCGGAGCTTGTCGAGGTCGAACGTCGGCGCGGCGTCGCCGCCACCGAAGTCCACCCCGTGCTCGCGCACGGTCTCCGCCTCGACGACGACCTTCGCGACGTGGAGCAGCGCCTTGGACGGGATGCAGCCGACGTTGAGGCAGACGCCGCCGAGCGTCTCGTATCGCTCGACCAGCACGGTCTCCAGCCCGAGGTCCGCGGCGCGGAACGCGGCCGAGTAGCCGCCCGGGCCCGAGCCGAGGACGAGCACCTGCGCGTGCACGTCGCCGCGCTCGAAGTCCTTCGCGCCGGTGGTGGCGGAGTCGTCGCCGGGCGGCGCGACCTTGCCGGTGTCGGCCTTGCCGTCGTCGCCGGTCGGGACCGGTTTCGCGGGCGGCGCGACGGCCGTCGCGGAGCCGTCGGACGGCGCGTCCTGGCCCGCGTACGACTGCGACGCTTCGGCCGACACCTCCAGCACCGCCAGCAGCGAGCCCTCGCTCACCGCGTCGCCGACGGCGACCTTCAGCTCCTTGATCGTCCCGGCCTGCGGCGCGGGGATCTCCATCGAGGCCTTGTCGGACTCGAGGACGACGATCGGGTCCTCCGCCTCCACCGTGTCGCCCACGGCGACCAGCAGCTCGGCGACCGGGACGTCGTCGAAGTCCCCGATGTCGGGGACGAGCACGTCGACGGTGGAGCTCACAGGAGGGCCCTCCGCAGGTCGGTCAGGGTCTTGACGAGGTGCGCGGTGAAGCGCGCGGCGGCGGCGCCGTCGATGACGCGGTGGTCGTACGAGAGCGACAGCGGGAGCATCAGCCGCGGCACGAACTCCTTGCCGTTCCACACCGGCTTCATCGCGCTCCGCACGACGCCGAGGATCGCGACCTCGGGGGCGTTGACGATCGGCGTGAACGACGTGCCACCGATCCCGCCGAGCGACGAGATCGTGAACGTGCCGCCGCTCATGTCGGCCGGCCCGAGCTTGCCCGCGCGCGCCTTCGACGACAGCTCGGTCAGCTCGCCGGCCAGCTCCAGCACGCCCTTCTTGTCGACGTCACGCACGACCGGCACCACGAGCCCGTTCGGCGTGTCCGCCGCGAAGCCGAGGTGGTAGTAGCGCTTGCGCACCAGCTCGTCGCCCGCGAGCGACGCGTTGAAGTCGGGGAAGGCCTTGAGCGTCGAAGCCGACGCCTTCAGCAGCAGCGCGACCATCGTCACCTTGACGTCCTGCTGCTCGGAGTTGAGCTGCTTGCGGAACGCCTCCAGCTCGGTGACGTCCGCCTCGTCGTTGTGGGTGACGTGCGGGATCATCACCCAGTTGCGGGCGAGGTTCTTCGCGCTCAGCTTGCGGATGCGCGACAGCGGCACCCGCTCGACCTCGCCGAACTTCTCGAAGTCGACCTTCGGCCACGGCGCGAGATCCAGGCCCGCGATCACGGCGCCGCCGGCCGGGGCACCCGCGTCGGCCTTCGCCGGCGCCGCGGCCCCGCCGCCGTCCTTGAACGCCTGCACGTCCTCGGGCGTGATCCGGCCCTTGCGGCCGGTCCCGTTCACCCGCGACAGGTCGACGTCCAGCTCCCGCGCCAGCCGCCGCACGGACGGCGACGCGTAGACCGGGCCGTCGTCGCCGGGCGGCGCCATCTCGGCCGTCTTGGGCTCCGGCGGCTCCTCCGAGCGTGGCCGCGCCGACGCCTCGGCGCTCACCGCCGTCCGGATCGCCGACGGCGAGTTCGACTCGACCTTGCCCGCGACATCGACCGCGCCCGCGGCGGGCTCGGCCTGGTCGTCGGGCGCATCGCCCTCGGGCTCGGTCTGGAGCGTGACGACCTTCGTGCCCTGCGAGGCCACGTCGCCGACCTTCAGCAGGACCTCCTGGACGACGCCCGCGAACGGCGCGGGGACGTCCATCGTCGCCTTGTCGGTCTCCAGCGTGACGAGCGGGTCGTTCTCCGCGACCGTGTCGCCGGGCGACACGAGCACGTCGGTGACCGCAACGTCGGAGAAGTCGCCGATGTCCGGGACCTCGACCTGCTTCAGATCCGCCACGGGTCCTCCCGCTCGGTGTCGATCTCGTACTTGGCGATGGCCTTGTCCGCGTCCTCGTCCCGGCCCAGCGCGCGCAGCGCGGCCACGACGACGTGGTGGCGGTCGACCTCGAAGAAGCTGCGCAGCGCCTTGCGGTAGTCCGAGCGGCCGAAGCCGTCGGTGCCGAGGACCGTGTACGACCGGTCGGTGATGAACGGCCGCACCATGTCCGGCAGCTGGCGGATGTAGTCGCTCGCGGCGACGACCGGGCCGGTGCGGCCCTCCAGCTGCTGCTCGATGAACGCGCGCTCGCCGTCCTCCGCGGTGCCGAGCCGATGCGCGCGCTCGACGCTCATGCCATCGCGGCGCAGCTCGGTGTACGAGGTGACCGACCAGACGTCGGCCTCGACCTCGAAGTCCGAGCGCAGCAGCTCCGCCCCCGCGAGCACCTCGTTGAGGATCGTGCCGGAGCCGAAGAGCTGGAGCTGAGCGTCGTCCCCTTCCGAGACGAGGTGCATCCCGCGCAGGATGCCCTCCTCCGCGCCCTCCGGCATCGCCGGCTGCGCGTAGTTCTCGTTCATGATCGTGACGTAGTAGAAGACGTCTTCCTGCTCGGCGACCATCCGCCGCATGCCGTCCTGCATGATCACCGCGAGCTCGTAGGCGTACGCGGGGTCGTAGGCGACGCAGTTCGGGATGAGCGACGCCTGGATGTGCGAGTGCCCGTCCTCGTGCTGGAGGCCCTCGCCGTTGAGCGTCGTCCGCCCCGCGGTGCCGCCGAGCAGGAACCCGCGCGCCCGCGAGTCGCCGGCCGCCCACGCGAGATCGCCCACGCGCTGGAAGCCGAACATCGAGTAGTAGACGTAGAACGGCACCATCTGCACGCCGTGGTTGGCGTACGAGGTCGCCGCGGCGATCCACGAGCTGAACGCGCCCGGCTCGTTGATCCCCTCCTGGAGGATCTGGCCCTTCTTGTCCTCGCGGTAGGACATGAGCTGGTCGGCGTCCTCGGGCGAGTACAGCTGCCCGACCTGGCTGAAGATGCCGAGCTGGCGGAACATGCCCTCCATGCCGAACGTCCGCGACTCGTCGGGGACGATCGGGACGATGTGCGGCCCGAGCTCCTTGTCGCGCAGCAGCGTCGACAGGATCCGGACGAACGCCATCGTCGTGGAGATCTCGCGCTCGCCGGTGCCGTCGAGCTGCGCCTTGAACTTGCTCAGCTCCGGGACGGGGAGCGGCGCCGCCTCCGTCTGGCGCGCGGGGAGCGAGCCGCCCAGCTCCTTGCGGCGCTCGCGCAGGTACTCCATCTCCGGCGCGTCGTCGGGCGGCTTGTGGAAGGAGACGTCGCGGACCTCGTCGTCGCTCAGGTCGAGCCCGAAGCGGTCGCGGAAGGCGAACAGCGCCTTCTCGTTCATCTTCTTCTGCTGGTGGGTGATGTTCTGGCCCTCGCCCGACTCGCCCATGCCGTAGCCCTTGATCGTCTTCGCGAGGATCACGGTCGGCTGGCCCTTGTGGGCGGTGGCGGCGGCGTACGCGGCGTAGACCTTCTGCGGGTCGTGCCCGCCGCGGTTGAGGGAGAAGATCTGCGCGTCGGACCAGTCCTCGACCATGCGCGCCAGCTCGGGGTACGCGCCGAAGAAGTGCTCGCGCACGTAGGCGCCGTCGCGGGACTTGAACGTCTGGTACTCGCCGTCGACCGCCTCCTCCATCCGGCGGACGAGGATCCCGTCCTTGTCGGCGGCCAGGAGCGGGTCCCAGCGGCGGCCCCAGATGACCTTGATGACGTTCCAGCCGGCGCCGCGGAAGTTCGTCTCCAGCTCCTGGATGATCTTCCCGTTGCCGCGGACCGGGCCGTCGAGGCGCTGCAGGTTGCAGTTGATGACGAAGTTGAGGTTGTCCAGGCGCTCGCGGCCGGCGAGGGAGATCGCGCCCATCGACTCGGGCTCGTCCATCTCGCCGTCGCCCATGAACGCCCAGACCTGACGGTCGGACGTGTCGCTGATCCCGCGGCCGGACAGGTACTTCATGAACCGCGCCTGGTAGATCGCCATGAGCGGGCCGAGGCCCATGGAGACCGTGGGGAACTGCCAGAAGTCCGGCATCAGCCACGGGTGCGGGTACGAGCTGAGCCCGCCGCCGCCGACCTCGGTGCGGAACGCCTTCATCTGCTCCTCGGAAAGGCGGCCCTCGAGGAACGCGCGGGCGTAGACGCCCGGGGACGAGTGGCCCTGGATGAAGACGAGGTCGCCACGGCTCTCCTCGGTGGGGCCGCGCCAGAAGTGGTTGAACCCGACCTCGTACAGCGTCGCCGCGGACTGGTAGCTGGCGATGTGGCCGCCCAGCTCCGACGAGGTCTTGTTGGCCTGGAGCACCGTGGCGATGGCGTTCCAGCGCATGAGGCTGCGGAGCCGGTGCTCGATCTCCGGGTCGCCCGGGATCTGCGCCTCGTGCTCGGCGGGGATCGTGTTGACGTACGGCGTGCTGAGGTCGCCGGCGGGGTGCAGGTTGCGCCGGCGTGCATCCGCGAAGAGCGCTTCGAGAAGCTCGCGTGCACGGCCCGGACCGTCGTGGCGCAGGACCGCTTCGAGGGCCTCGAGCCACTCGGCGGTCTCCGCGGGGTCCGGGTCGACGGCTACGTCGCTGCCTGCGTCGACGTCACCAGGACTCGTGGACATGCGAGCTCTCCTCCCTAGGACACGCGATACAGCCTGCTACCACGCAGCGCGTTCTGCGAACCGCGCCGGACACCGGTGTCCTGCACGATCGCGGACTCGGTCGCCTCGTGGAGCCACGGCATGAGGTCCGATACTCGGACGCTCTGCCGCTCGGCGGCGCGAACAAGCGTGTCGAACGTGAAGGGCTGCTCGAGCTGAGCGGCGAGATCAGCCGGCGAGAGCGGCGCCTTCGGGGCGGTGGCAGCAGACATGGGTACTAGTATACAAGCGCCCGACAGGGTGTCGACGAGTGGTCGATCATCCGGGCGCGCTCGTGCCTGGGTGTGACCGAGCCGTGAACGGAGCTGGGGCACGAGCGTCCCGCGACCGAGTACCCGCGCGTGTCCTCCCTCGTCCTCGAACGCGACGTCCTGTCGTTGTCCACCCCGGCCGTCGTCGTGCCCGCCGAGCTGCCGTGCCCCGACGTCGAGCTCGTCTTCGCCGAGCGACCGGAGCTGTCGTCGGTCGTGGTGGAGCTGCCGGACGGCGGCTGCCACGTCCTCACGCGCCGGCGGCTGAGCCTGGAGATGGCGGGCCGGCTCGGGTACGGCCGGGCGCTCCACGCCAACCAGACGGTCGGCGCGCTCACCGGCGGCGAGCCGTCGCTGGAGCTGGCGCCGGGGACCGGGCTGGTGGAGGCGGGCCGCCGCGCGCTCGCGCGCAAGCCCGGGCGCCGGTACGACGACCTGCTCGTCCGCGCGCCGGACGGACGGCTGCGCACCGTGGTGGTCGTGGATCTGCTGCAGGAGCTGGCCGGGCTGCACGAGCACCGCGCCTCGCACGACGAGCTGACCGGCCTGCTCAACCGCGCCGGGTTCGTGGAGGCGGTCGCGACGGCCTTCGACGACGGCGCGCCCGGGGCCGTCCTCTTCGTCGACCTCGACGACTTCAAGGCGGTGAACGACAGCCTCGGCCATCCCGCCGGCGACGTGCTCCTCCAGGACGTCGCGGCGCGGCTGAAGGACGCGTTCCGCGCCTCGGACGTCGTCGCGCGGCTCGGGGGCGACGAGTTCGCGGTGCTGCTCGGGGCAGGCGGGGAAGAGGAGGCCGCGCGGGCGGCCGAGCGCGCGCTGCTCGCGCTGTCGCACCCGGTGGTCGTCGGCGGCGAGAGCGTCCGGATCGGGGCGAGCGTCGGGATCGCGCTGGCGTCCGACGCCGAGGACGCCGACGCGCTCCTGCGCAACGCCGATCTGGCGATGTACGACGCCAAGCAGTCGGGCAAGGCGCGGGCGGGCCGGTACCGCCCGGCGCTCCACGACCGCGCCCGCGCGCGGCTGGAGCTGCGCAGCGACCTGCCGAGCGCGATCGAGCGGGGTGAGCTGCTCCTCCACTACCAGCCGGTCGTCGACCTCGGCGGCAGCGGCGTACGCGGCGTCGAGGCGCTCGTGCGCTGGCAGCACCCGACGCGCGGCCTGATCCCGCCGCTCGAGTTCCTCCCGCTCGCCGAGCAGAGCGGCGCGGTCGTGCAGCTCGGCGCGTGGGTGCTCGACGAGGCGTGCCGGCAGGTCGCGGCCTGGGCGCGGCCGTTGCATCTCGCGGTCAACGTCTCGGTCGTCCAGCTCGAGGAGCCGGGGTTCGCCGCGCGGGTGCTGGCGGTCGTGGCGCGGCACGGGCTGCCGGTGGAGCGGCTGACGCTGGAGATCACCGAGTCCGCGTTCGCGCGCGAGACGGCGCTCGTGCTCGCGACGCTCCACGAGCTGGCCGACGCCGGCGTCTGCCTCGCCATCGACGACTTCGGCACGGGCTACTCGTCGTTCTCGCGGCTCGACCGGCTTCCGGTCGGGATGCTGAAGATCGACCGCTCGTTCACCGTGCGCGCGACGCCCGCGTCGAGCGGCGTGCTGCGCGGGATGCTCGGCCTCGCCGACGCGCTCGGCCTCCAGGTGCTCGTAGAGGGCGTCGAGACGCCCGAGCAGGCCGACCTCATCCGCACCCTCGGCGGCCGCCTCGCCCAGGGCTACCTCTTCGCCCGCCCGCTCCCGCCGGACGAGCTGGAGGCGCTGCTCGCTTACTGGTACTGCGAGCGCATCGACGCGTCGACGTACTGCGCCAGCTCGGGGTGGCGCTTGATGTAGGCGGCGGCGAACGGGCAGGTCGGGATGACGGTCTTGCCCTGCTTGTCGAGGTCGAGGATCGTCTCGCGGACGAGCTCGCCGCCGATGCCCTGGCCCTCGAAGCGGCCGTCGACCTCGGTGTGGGCGAGGATCACGCTGGCGCCGCCGGGCAGGAGGTCCAGGTGGCCGGCGAGCTCGCCGTCGACGGCGAGCTCGTAGCGGTTGCGGTCGGGGTGATGGGAGACGCGGCTCACGCGCTCCACTGTGCCACGCCCGTCCAGGGCGGCCCGCGCGTCAGACGCGATCCTCGAGTTCCGATCGGCCCCGACGACGCGATCGTCGGCCACCGGGGGCCTGTTGTCGCTCCGCTTCGCGCTCTTCCGCGGTCTGGCCGTGGGGTGCGCGGCCGGGTCGGGGGCGGCGGCCGGTGGTGATCGTTGTGCCTGCCGGGCGGGTTGTCCGTGGAGCGCCCATTTCGTCACCACGGGCGGGCGCGGCGGTGTGGTGGTGACGAAGTGGGTGCTCTACACCCACAACGTCACCATCGCTCGCGGCGCAGAGGGCGCGTGTGACGAAATGGGCGCTTCAGGCGGGAAGAACGTCACTCGCGCCTGCGTCCCGCCAACGAACGTGACGTTGTTCCCGCACACCGGGCACAACGTCACACGAGCGGCCTGAGCCCGAACGGAAGTGACGGTCTTCCCGGCCGGCGAACGAACCGATCACCACTGCCGCCCGGACCACGCCGCAGCCCGCCGACCCCAAGCCGGGAGAGCGAGGAGCGGCGTTTCGTGGGGCCGCTCGTCGCGTCAGACATCCCCGCGCGTGGTGCCGCCCTCGCCGCCGGCCTGCTCCTCGGCCGCCTTGCGGCCCGGGTGGCCGGGCGGGAGGTCGTGCGGGCTGATCTCGTCGTGCGCCTCGGTGGTGTCGCCCAGCGGGGTCTCGCCGTCGGGGGTCGCGGGACCGAGCGGCTCGGAGTGCTCGCCGTCGTGCTTGGAGTCGGAAGCCATACGGGTTGCCTGCCCCGCCGCACCGCAACTCAAGCCCCGGCGGGCGCCCCTAGGCTGCCGGGTCGGGAGAGAGACGAGGAGAGCGCCATGGACTTCCAACCGAGCGACCGCTGCAAGGACTTCGCCGAGCGCCTGACGGCGTTCATGGAGGAGCACGTGTACCCCGCCGAGCGCGTGTACGAGGAACAGCTCGTCGCGGGCGGCGATCCGCATGCCGACCCGCCGATCATGGAGGAGCTCAAGGAGGAGGCGCGGCGGCGCGGGCTGTGGAACCTCTTCCACCCGGACCCGGAGGTCGGGCCGGGCCTGTCGAACGTGGAGTACGCGCCGTTGGCGGAGATCACAGGGCGGTCCGCGATCGCGCCCGAGGCGGTCAACTGCGCCGCACCGGACACGGGGAACATGGAGGTGCTGACGCAGTTCGGCACCGACGAGCAGAAGGAGCGGTGGCTGCGCCCGCTGCTCGACGGCGAGATCCGCAGCGCGTTCGCGATGACGGAGCCGGACGTGGCGTCGTCGGATGCCCGCAACGTGCAGCTGCGGATCGAGCGCGACGGCTCCGACTACGTGCTCAACGGGCGCAAGTGGTGGATCTCCGGCGCGATGCGTACGCGCTGCCAGATCTTCATCGTCATGGGCAAGACCGATCCGGACGGTCCGCCGCACCGCCAGCAGTCGATGATCCTCGTCCCGCGCGACACGCCGGGGCTGACGGTGAAGCGGAACCTGCCGGTCTTCGGCTACGTCGACCAGGAGGGGCACGCGGAGCTGTCGTTCTCCGATGTCCGGGTCCCGGCGACGAACCTCGTGGCGAACGAGGGCGACGGGTTCCTCATCTCGCAGGCGCGGCTCGGGCCGGGCCGCATCCACCACTGCATGCGCACGATCGGCGCGGCGGAGCGGGCGGTGGAGCTGATGTGCCGGCGGGCGTCCGAGCGCGTGACGTTCGGCCAGCCGGTCGCGTCGCGGTCCAACGTGCAGGACTGGATCGCCGAGGCGCGGATCGACCTGGAGATGATCCGGCTGCTGACGCTGAAGACGGCGTGGCTGATGGACACGGTCGGCAACAAGCACGCGCGGACAGAGATCGCGGCGATCAAGGTCGCGGCGCCGAACGTGGCGCTGAAGATCATCGACCGCGCGATCCAGGTGCACGGCGGCGGCGGGATGAGCGACGACTTCCCGCTCGCGCGCATGTACGCGCACGTGAGGACGCTGCGGCTCGCCGACGGGCCGGACGAGGTGCACAAGATGACGATCGCCCGGCGCGAGCTGAAGCCGTACGCTCCCGCCCAGCCGTGACGCCGCCGCTGCCCTTCGACCCCATCGACGAGGCGGCGCGGCAGTGGCGCCGGCACTGGCCCGACGCGCCGGTGCCCGCGATGGCCGCGGTCACCTCGATCATGCGCGCGCAGCAGATCCTCCTCGCGCGCCTGAACGAGCTGCTGCGGCCGTTCGACCTCACGTTCCCCCGCTACGAGGCGCTGATGCTCCTGTACTTCTCGCGCGCGGGGGCGCTGCCGCTGGGGAAGATGGGCGAGCGGCTCCAGGTCCACCGCACCTCCGTCACGAACATCGTGGACGGGCTGGAGAAGCTCGGCTACGCCGAGCGGTCGCCCCACGAGTCCGACCGCCGTTCCTCGCTCGCCACCATCACCGCCCGCGGCCGCGAGGTCGCCGAGGAGGCCACGGCCGCCATGCACGCCGAGGGCTTCGCCCTCTCCCCGCTCTCCGACGACGCCCTCACCGACCTTTACACCCTCCTCCGCGACCTCCGCCGCGGCGCGGACGACTTCAGCGACTGATCGGCGTGTTGCCCTAGAGGGATACGGAAGTGCGTATCGTATCCCTGTAGAGACACGATGCCCGCCGCCCGCGCACATTCCCGCACCGTCCGGCATGCCTGCGAGCTGCTCGGCACGGAGATCCGGCAGGGGCGGCTGGAACGGCGCTGGCCGATCCGTGAGCTGGCGGAGCGGGCCGGCGTGACGCCGCGCACCGTCGTCCGCGTCGAGAAGGGGGACCCGACGGTCGGCATCGGCATCTGCTTCGACCTCGCCGTCCTGTGCGGCGTGTCGCTGTTCGGCGTCGACCGCTCCGGCCTGGAGCGCGAGCTGCACCGCAGCCGCGACCGGCTGTCGCTGCTGCCGTCCGCTGCCCGCCCGGCCGCCGTGCCGGACGACGATGACTTCTGACGCGGTCGGCGCCGACCGCGCCTTCGTCTGGATCTGGCTCCCAGGGGCCGACGAGCCGGTCCTGTGCGGACGGCTCGATCGCCTCGACCCCGCCGACCGGATCGGCTTCCGCTACGCCCGCGCCTACCTCGAGCGTCCGGACGCGATCAGCGTCTACCTCCCTGAGCTGCCGCTCCGGCCCGGTCTCACCGAACCCCCACCCGACCTCTCCGCGCCGGGGTGCATCCTCGATGCGGGGCCGGACGCCTGGGGCCAGCGGGTCATCCTCGACCGGCTCACCGGTCAGCACGGCCGCAACGCCGATCCGGGCGAGCTCACGACGCTGACTTACCTGCTGGCCGGAGACTCGGACCGGACGGGCAACCTCGACTTCGCCTCGTCTTCGGAGGAGTACGTGCCGCGGACGTCTGATCCGGCGACGCTCGACGACCTGCTCCGCGCAACCGAGCGCCTCGACGCCGGCGAGGACATCCCGGCCCCGCTCGATGCCGCCCTCCTGCGGGGCAGCTCGATCGGCGGTGCCCGCCCCAAGGCCCTGCTCGACGACGGCGACCGCCGGCTGATCGCGAAGTTCTCGTCGACCAGCGACCTGCTGCCGGTGGTCCAGGCCGAGTTCGTGGCGATGGCGCTCGCGGCGCGCGCCGGCCTGAACACGGCGCCGGTCGCGCTGGCGAGGACGGCGGGGAAGTGGGCACTCCTGGTCGAGCGGTTCGACCGGACGCCGGGCAGCGGGCAGCGGCGAGCAGTCGTGTCGGCGCTGACGATCCTCAGCCTCGGCGAGATGTTCGCGCGGTACGCGAGCTACGCCGAGCTCGCCCAGGTGATTCGCGAGCGCTTCACCGCGCCGCAGGCGACGCTGCGCGAGCTGTTCAGCCGGATCACGTTCAACATCCTCGTCTCGAACCTCGACGACCACGCCAGGAACCACGCGGCCTTCTGGGACGGCGAGCAGCTGACGCTCACCCCGGCCTACGACATCTGCCCCCAGCAGCGATCGGGCCGCACGGCGCAGCAGGCGATGATCATCGGGGACGAGCGCGACGGCTTCAAGGCGAGCGAGGTCGCCGGCTGCGTCGAGCGCGCGGGCCTCTACCAGCTGAGCCGGCGCGAGGCGGCGGAGATCGTCGATGGGCAGATCGAGACCATCGTGCGCGAGTGGCACGCGGTCTGCGACGAGGCGGAGCTGACCGCCGCACAGCGCAGCGCGATGTGGGGCCGGCAGTTCCTCAATCCCGGCAGCCTCCAAGGCTGGGCCGATCCGGTGCCGGAGCCCACGGGGAGCGCGTGACGCGCCCCTACTTCAGCTTCGTCACCGGGGCGTAGGGGATCCAGATGTGGAAGGTGGTGCCGGCGCCGGGGTCGGAGGTGACGGTGAGGGAGCCGCCGTGGCGGTCGACGATGATCTGGCGGGCGGTGGAGAGGCCGAGGCCGGTGCCCTGGCCGACGTCCTTGGTGGTGAAGAACGGGTCGAAGATGCGCTCGCGGACGTCGGCGGGGATGCCGGGGCCGTCGTCGCTCAGGTCGACGAGGACGCAGCCGCCGTCGTCCTTCGTGCAGATCGTGATCGTGCCGGTCTCGCCGAGCGCCGCGATGGCGTTGTCGAGCAGGTTCGTCCACACCTGGTTGAGCTCGGAGCCCATCACGGTGACCTTCGGGAGCGACTTGTCGTACCGCCGCTCGACGCGGATCGACGTGTGCTTGAGCTTGTGGCCGAGGAGCTTGAGCGTCGTCTCCAGCCCCTCGTGGACGTCGACCTCCACGAGCCCGCCGCGGTCCATGTACGCGTAGGACTTGATCGCGCCGACGAGGTCGGACATCCGCGTCGTCGACTCCCCCAGCTCGCCCGCCAGCCCGCGCACGGTGAGCGTCGCCGCGACCCAGCCCAACGCCGCGCCCGTCGCGTCCTCGGCGGCCTCCGCCAGGCGGTCGACCCACGCGGCGTCCAGCCCGGCGGCGACGAGCGGCTCAACCAGCTGCCAGGGCTCCGGCACGTCGAGGTCCTCGAGCCGCTCGAGCAGCTCGTCCTCCGCGTCCGCCGCGGCGAGCGCGTCGTGCACGTCCTGCGTCGCGGCGCCGCGCAGCGCCTCCTGCTGCAACGCGACCAGCACGGCCGCGCGCTCGCGCGTGACGCCCGCGTTGACGAACCCCGCCATCGCCCCGGTCACCACGTCGACCGCTTCCGCCATCTGCACCGCCGCCCGGCGCGCCGCGGCCGCCGGGTTGTTGAGCTCGTGCGCGAGCCCGGCGGCCATCGTGCCGAGCGAGGTGAGCCGCTCGCGCCGCCCCTCGATCCCCGCGAGCGTCCGGGTCACGGGGCCGACGAGCTCCATGATCCGCGCGTGGACGGTCGGGTGCGCGAGCGTCAGGCGCGTGAAGTCCTCGCGCCCGATCGTCCCGACGCGCGCGTCGCTCGCCGCCACGATCCGCGCGTCGACGGCGGTGCCCGTGAGCGCGGCGACCGCGCCCATGAAGCTCGGCGCCTCCATCCGGCCGACCATCTCGGTGCTCTCGCCCTGCACGATCATCGTGTGCGCCGTGCCCGCGAGCAGCAGGTAGACGTCCGACGGCGTCCCCTGCTCCACCAGCACCGTGCCGGCCTCGACCGCGCGCACGCCGACGACCTCGGCCCACGGCGCGAGCTGCTCCACGCTCAAGCCGCGGAAGAGCGTGAACGGCTGGAGCTCGGCCGCGGCGATGCTCACGCCTCGGCCAGGTACTCGTGGATGAGCGAGACCGCCATGGAGCCCTCGCCGACCGCGCTCGCCACCCGCTTGATGGAGCGCGAGCGCACGTCGCCCGCGACGAACACGCCGGGGACCGAGGTCTCCAGGCTGAACGGGTCGCGCTTGAGCGGCCAGCCGTCCTGCTTGGCGTCGAGGCCGGAGAGGACGAACCCATGGTCGTCGCGCGCGACGACGCCCTCCAGCCAGTCGGTCCGCGGCGCCGCGCCGATGAAGACGAACGCCGCGTCGGCCTGGAGCTGCTCCTCCTCGCCGTTGCCGTCCCGGACCGTGAGGCAGTGAAGCCGCCCGTCGCGCGCCTCGGCGTTCGTGGCGACCGCCCCGGTGCGGACCTCGATGTTGGGCCGCTCCGCGATCTGCTCGATCAGGTAGTGCGACATCGACTTGGAGAGCGGGCTGCGGGTGAGAAGCGTGACCTTGCTCGCGTAGCCGCTGAAGTAGACGGCCGACTGGCCCGCGCTGTTCGCCCCGCCGATGATCACGACGTGCTGGTCGCGGCACGAGCGGGCCTCGGTCATCGCGGCGCCGTAGTAGACGCCGGCGCCGGTGAGATCGCTGAAGCCGGGGACGTCGAGGCTGTTGTACGAGACGCCGGACGCGACGAGCACGCAGGTGGCGGAGAGGGTGGTGCCGCCGCTCAGCTCGACGATGCGGCCGGCGCCCTCCGCGCGGAGGCTGACCGCGTCCTGCACCGTCAGCAGCTCGGCGCCGAGGCGGCGGGCCTGGTCGGTGGAACGGCGGGCGAGGTCCGAGCCCGAAAGGCCTGTGGGGAAGCCGAGGTAGTTCTCGATCCGGCTGCTCATCCCCGCCTGACCGCCGGGGGCCTCGCGCTCGACCATGAGGGTGCGGAGCCCTTCGCTCGCCCCGTAGACCGCCGCTGCGAGACCGGCCGGGCCGCCGCCGACGATGACGAGGTCGTAGTGGTCCTGCGCGGGCTGGCCGGCGACGCCGAGCCGCTCCGCCAGCTCCAAGACGGACGGGCGGTCGAGCACCGAGCCGTCCTCCAGGAGCACGACCGGGAGCCGCTCCTTGTCCAGGCCGACGACGCCGAGCAGCTCGCGCGCCTCGCCGTCGCGCTCGACGTCCAGCCAGCGCGCGGGGACGCGGTTGCGGGCGAGGAAGTCGCGCAGGTCGTGCGACTCCTTTGAGTAGCGGTGGCCGATGACGCGGACGCCGCCGGACTCCAGCGCGGCGCCTGACTCCCAGGTGGTGAGGAGGTCTTCGACGACGGGGAAGAGCTGCTCCTCCGGTGGATCCCAGGGCTTGAGGAGGTAGTAGTCGAGCGCGACGTCGTTGATCGCGCTGATCGCGGCCTCGGTGTCGGCGTACGCGGTGAGGAGGACGCGCTTGGCGTCCGGGACGATCTTGCGCGCCTCGACGAGGTAGTCGGTGCCGGACATGCCGGGCATCCGCTGGTCGGCGATGAGGAGCGCGACCTGGTCGCCGCGGGTGCGCAGCTCCTTGACGAGGTCGAGCGCCTGCTGGCCCGAGCCGGCGCGGAGGATCCGGTAGCGCTCGCCGAAGCCGCGCCGCAGGTCGCGCGCGACGGCCGCGAGCACGGCGGGCTCGTCGTCGACGGCGACGATGGCGGGGCGCCGCTCGCGCTCTGGGGTGGAGGACGGTGGCATCTGCGGCCACTCTTCCACACCGATCAAGTGCCCTCTTGCCACTTTCGGTGGAGGCGCGCCCTTGTGCGGGGCGCGAGGATGGAGGCATGCCGCGCTGCACGCATCTCGACCACGTCCTGCTGACCGAGCTCCCGGAGTCCGCCGACGGCTGCGAGGAGTGCCTCGCCTCCGGCGGCAAGTGGCTCCACCTGCGCCTCTGCCTCGAATGCGGCCACGTCGGCTGCTGCGACGACTCCCCCAACAAGCACGCCACCGCCCACTCCCGCACTACCGGCCACCCGATCATCCGCTCGATCGAGCCGGGCGAGAACTGGTCGTGGTGCTTCGTCGACGAGAAGGGGATGATCCTCAGCGAGCCCACCGGCGAGACCCGCATCCCGCCCTCCCCCCTCGCGCAGGAGTGGGGCCTGAGCTAGGCGACGGCGTTGTCCCGATCGGGACAACGCGGACGGCGAGAAGGTCAGTTCGCCGTGAATTGTCCCGATCGGGACAATACGTGTGCCGGGGACCGGATATATCCGATATTGTCCCGCTCGGGACAATGGAACGCGCCATCACGAACCCGGAAGCGCTTGGCGCAGCAGTTCGGCGCGCGCGGAAGATCCGCGGGCTCCGGCTGGAGGACGTGGCGATCGGCGCTGGCGTCGGACTCCGGTTCCTCAGCGAGCTGGAGCGCGGCAAGCCGACCGCCCGGCTCGCCGAGACGCTGCGCGTGATCGAGACGCTCGGCCTCGACCTCGTCCTGCAGGACCCCGATGACGGCTAGGGCGCTCGAGGTGTGGTGCTTCGGCGATCGCACCGGGACGCTGACCGACGCCGCCGACGGCCTGGCGTTCGCCTACGCTCCCGAGTGGATCGGCGCCGGGCGGCCGCCGCTCTCGCAGTCGCTGCCGCTCGACGGACCGTGCGGGACCGAGGCCGTCGTCGCGTTCTTCGGTGGGCTCCTGCCTGAGGGCACGCCGCGGACGACGCTCGCGCGCCAGCTGGGCGTCAGCGTCGAGAACGACTTCGGCCTGCTGGAGGCGCTCGGCGGTGACACCGCGGGGGCGGTCAGCGTCGTCCGTCCCGGGGAGGCGCCGCCCGGCCCGGCCGGCGAGGACGTCCTGTGGCTGACGGACGAGGAGCTCGCGCGGGAGATCGCGGAGTTGCCGACCCGCCCCATGCACGCCGACGAGGACGGTGAGTACCGGCTCTCGCTCGCGGGCGCGCAGGACAAGCTGCCGGTCGTCGTGGGCGCGGACGGCCGCGTCGGCCTCACGACCGGTCGGACACCGTCGACGCACATCATGAAGACGCCGATCGCCGGGCTCGACGACACGGTCGTCAACGAGGCGATGTGCCTCGACATCGGTCGGCGGCTCGGGCTCGACACGGTCGACGCGACCCCGCGCGCGGCCGCGGACGCGGAATGCCTGCTCGTCGGCCGCTACGACCGGACGACCGGCGACGACGGCACCGTGCGCCTGCACCAGGAGGACTTCTGCCAGGCGCTGGGCGTTGCCACCGCGCGGAAGTACCAGGCCGAGGGTGGGCCGACGCTGCCCGACTGCTTCGCGCTGCTGCGCCGGGCCACCGCGGTGCCCGCGCGCGAGGCGGTGCGCCTGCTCGACGCGGTGGCGCTCAACTTCCTCGTCGGAAACCACGACGCGCACGGGAAGAACTTCTCGCTGCTCTACGCGCCGACCACCGCTGCCGCGCGGTTCGCGCCGATCTACGACGTGCTCGACACCGTCGCCTACGGCAAGGTCCGTCCGATGTCGCGCAAGATGGCGATGAGCATCGGCAAGGAGTACCGCCCGGACTACGTCGCCCCGCGCCACCTCGACGCGCTGCTCGCCGAGTCCGGGCTGGGTGCGGCGGCGGCCAGACGGCGGCTGCGCGGGCTGGCGGCCTCGGCGCCGGAGGCGGCGCGTGCGGCGCGGCAGGCGCTGGTGGATGCGGGGTGGGACCGGCCCGTGCTCGGCCGGATCGTCGAGACGGTCGACCAGCGTGCGGGATGGCTGGCGGCGATCGCCGCGCCCGCGTCGCGTACGCGCTAGGCGGCTGGGAGCTCCGGGACTGCGGCGCGGAGTCGCTGGGTGTAGGGGTGCTGGGGGGTGTCGAGGAGGGTGGGGGTGTCGCCTGATTCGACGACCTGGCCGTCGGCGAGGACGATGGAGTGCTCGCAGAGGCGGTCGACGACCGCGAGGTTGTGGGAGATGAGGACGTAGGCGAGCCGGCGCTCGTCGCGGAGGCGCTCGACGAGCTCGAGGATGCGAGCCTGGACGGTGACGTCGAGGGCGGAGGTGGGCTCGTCGAGGACGAGGAGCTTCGGCTCGACCGCGAGGGCGCGGGCGATGACCGCGCGCTGGCGCTGGCCGCCGGAGAGCTGGTGGGGGAAGCGGTCGGCGAGGTCCGGATCGAGGCCGACCTCCTCCAGCAGCGTCGCGACGCGGTCGGGGCGGTCGCGCTTGTCGACGATCCGGTGCGCGGCGAGCCCCTCGCCGACCGAAGCGCCGACGCGCATGCGCGGGTTGAGGGCCTCAGAGCCGTCCTGCGCGACGATCTGGACCTGGCGGCGGAACGCCTTGAGCGCGTCGCCGCGGAGGGCGGGGACGGACGCGCCGTCGAAGGTCACGGTGCCGGCGGCGGGCGTGACCAGGCCGAGGACGGCGCGGGCGATGGTCGTCTTGCCCGCACCGGACTCGCCGATCAGGCCGAGGCCGAAGGGGCCGGCGGGGACGTCGAACGAGACGTCGCGGACGACGTCGCGGTCGCCGTAGCGGACGGTGAGGCCGGCGACGTGGAGGAGCGCGTCGGTCATGCGGAGGCCTTCGGGCGGGCGGCGCCGATGACGGGGACGGCCGCGACGAGCTCGCGGGTGTAGTCGGAGGAGGGCGCGGTCAGGACGTCGCGGGTCGGCCCCTGCTCGACCACCTCACCGGAGCGCATGACGACGAGCCGGTCGGCGTAGCGGCCGAGGACGGCGAGGTCGTGGGAGACCAGCAGGATCGCGGTGCCGTGCTCGGCACGGAGCCGGTTCAGGGTGTCGAGGACCTCGGCCTGGACGGTGACGTCCAACGCGCTGGTCGGCTCGTCCGCGAGGAGCACCTCGGCGCGCATGGCGACCGCCAGAGCGATCGCGAACCGCTGCGCCTGGCCGCCGGACACCTGGTGCGGGTAGCGGCGGAGCAGCTCCTCGTCGAGGCGGACGTCGGCCAGCGCGGCGGCGGTGCGGTCGCGCGCGTCGGCCTTCTCGATCCCGTGCGTCGCGAGCGTCCGCTCCATCAACTTCCCCAGCCGCATCGTCGGGTTCAGCGATCCGCGCGGCGACTGCATCACCATCGCGATCCGGCGGCCGCGGAGATCGAGCAGCTCCTTCTCCGGCAGCCCGAGCAGCTCGCGCTCCTCCAGCTTCACCGAGCCGCTCACGGTCGCGCCGAGCGCCGGCGCGAGACCGAGGATCGCCATCGACGTCATCGACTTGCCGGAGCCGGATTCGCCCGCCAGCCCGACCAGCTCACCGGCGGCGAGATCGAGCGTCGGCACGTGGGCGACCCGGCGGTCGCCGAAGAAGACCTCGAGCGCGCGGACCGCGATCACCGCGCCGCCACCTTCCGCGGGTCCAGCACGGTCCGCAGCCCGTCGCCGAGCAGGTTGAACGCGAGCGCCATGATCACGATCGCGACGCCCGGCGCGACCGGGAACCACCAGTTCGTCGCCAGCAGCGCCTGGCCCTGCGAGACCATCAGGCCCCACTCGGCGGTCGGGTCCTGCGCGCCTAGCCCCAGGAAGGACAGCGCGGCGGCCGTGATGATGATCCCGCCGACGTCGAGCGACGCCTGCACGAGCACTGGCGTCGTCGCGTTCGGCAGCACGTGCCGGGCGAGGATCCGCCGCCGCGAGACGCCCAGCGCCCGCGCCGCCTCGACGTAGCCGCGGTCGCGGATCGCGACCGCGCTGCCCCGGGCGAGCCGCGCGTACCACGGCCACCACGTCGCGGCGATCGCGAGCGTCGCGTTCCCCACGCTCGGCGACAGCACCGCCGCCAGCGCCAGCGACAGGAGCAGCGCGGGGAAGGCGAGGAAGATGTCGGTGATCCGCATGATCACGTCGTCGAGCCAGCCGCCGACGTACCCGGCGACGAGGCCGAGCGGGACGCCGATGAGCACGGCAAGGATCAAGACGGACGCGGCGATCCGCAAAGACGTCCGCGTCCCGTAGAGCACGCGCGAGAGCACGTCGCGCCCCACCTGATCGGTGCCGAGCAGGTGCTCGCCCGACGGCTTCGCCAACGCGATCTCCGGGTGCGTCGCCGAGCCCGCGTCGTCGGGGAACGGCGCGATGACCGGCGCGAGCAGCGCGATGAGCACGAGGAGGAGCGCGAGCGCGGCGCCGACGAGCGCGAAGCGGTTGGACCGCAGGGCCGTCCAGGCGGAGCGCGTGCGGCCGGTCCCGACCGGCGGCGCGGCGACCGCCAACGGCGTCCCGGCGGGATCGGGGAGCGCGCTCATCGCAGCGAGATCCGCGGGTCGAGCCACGCCTGGATCAGGTCGACGGCGAGATTGGCGAGGACGTAGACGATCCCGATGAAGACGGTGACGCCGATGATCGCCGGGACGTCCAGCGCCCGGATCGACGCGACCGCGTACGAGCCGAGCCCCGGCCAGTTGTAGATCGACTCCACGAGGAACGTGTTCACCAGCGCGTACGCGAACACCAGCGCGACGATCGAGACGACCGGGTTCAGCGCAGGACGCAACGCGAGCCGCGACGCGATCACCCGCTCGGAGAAGCCCAGCGCGCGCGCCATCCGCACGTGGTCCTCGCCCAGCTCCTGCAGGAGCGACGCCCGCGTCATCTGCGCGATCACGCCGATCGGGTACGCGGCGACCGCCAGGCACGGCAGCACGAGGTGATGGAGCGCGCTCCCCAGCATCGCCCAGTTGCCCGTCAGAAGCGCATCGACCACCGTCATGTTCGTGAGGACCGTCAGCGGGCTCGTGTAGTCGAGCTCCGGGTCGTACTCGCCCGCCACCGGGAAGAGGTCGAGCTGACGGAACAGGATCAGCTGGAGCACCAGCGCCAGCAGGAACGTCGGCGCGCTCACCAGCAGCATCGAGCCGACGCGGATCACCCCGTCGACCCACCCGCCCCGCCGCGCCGCCAGCACGCCCAGCGGCACGCCGATCAGCACGGCCAACAGCAAAGCCGCCCCCACCAGCTCCAGCGTCGGCGGGATGACGCGACCGAGGTCCTCGAGGACCGGCTGCTTGGTGTGCAGCGCGGTCCCCCAGTCCCCGGTCACGATCCCGCTCGCGTAGTCGCCGAGCTGCACGAGCGCCGGCTTGTCCAGGCCCAGCTCCTGCCGCACCGCCTCGAGCTCCTCCGCCCCCGCGCGCGGCCCCGCGTAGGCGACGGCGGGGTCGCCCGGCACGAGCCGGGCGACCGCGAACGTGAGGACCACGACGCCTGCCAGCACGACGAGCGACTGGAGGAGGCGGCGGAGGACGAAGCGGGCCATGCCGGATCAGCCCTTGCGCGTCAGCCCGTGGACGAAGACGACGTTGGCGTAGGCCGGGTTGTCCACGTACCCGTCGAACTCGTCGCGGTAGGCGCGCTGGTACTGCTGCACGCTGAGGAACATGCCGGCGGCCTGGTCGACGATCCGCTTCTGCGCCTGCTTGTAGGCGGCGTCGGCGGCGTCGCGGTCGGTCGCCGTCAGCTCCTGCAGGCCGTCGATCTCCTTGTCGAGCTCCGGATCCTTCAGGTAGCTCAGGTTGAAGTACGGCTCGTCGGCGCTGCGCCAGACCGACGTGAACCACGAGAACGGGTCCGCGTAGTCGGGGTACCAGTACATGAGGAAGACGTCCTGGTGCTTGGACGCGTCCTTGGACTTGCCGCGGTTCCACTGGCTCGTCCACTCGAGCGGCGTCACCTTGACGTCCACGTTGAGCGGCGTGAGCTTGGACTTGAGCAGCGACGCGGCCAGCGCGAGGTCGTCGTCGCCCGCGGCGTGGGTGACCTCGATCGTCAGCTTCTTGCCGCCGGGGCCGTAGCCGGCCTCCTTGAGCAGCGTCTCCGCGCGACCGAGATCCTGCTTCTGGGCCAGCGACGGGTCGTAGCCGAGCAGCCCCTCGGGGATCGTGCCCGACGCCCGCACCGCGGCGCCCTTCAAAGCGGAGATGTACCCGTCGTAGTCCATCGCCGCGACGACGGCCTGGCGGACCTTGACGTCCTTCAGCGGGCCCGACGCGGTGTTGAGGAAGCCGATGAGGTTCTGGAACGACGGCGCCTCGGAGGTCTTGATCCCGCTCTGGCTCTTGACCTGGCCGATCAGCTGCGGCGTCAGACGCTGCAGGAACGTCGCGTCGCCGGACTCGAGCAGCTGCGCGGACGTGGTGTCCTGCGGCACGACGCGGAAGACGACGCGCGTGTACTTCGCGCCCTTCCAGCCGCCCCAGTAGCCGTCGAACTTCTTCAGGCGCAGCTCGGACTCCTGGCCCTTGTTCCACTGGTCGAGCATGTACGGGCCGGTGCCGGCCTCGTTGCCCTCCTCGAACCACTTCTCCGACGCCTTGTCGCCCTTCGGCGCGGCGCTCACGTCGTAGATGTAGGCGGCGTAGGCCGAGGACGCGATGAGGTCGAGCGGCGCGGCGTACTTGAGCTTGAAGACGAGCGTGGAGGCGTCCGGCGCGGAGATCGTCCTGACGGCGCCCCACTCGTAGGCGGCGCCCTCGTTGATCTTGCGCGTGCGGTCGATCGCGGCCTTCGCGGCGGCCGCGTCCATGGTCTTGCCCGTGTGGAACTTGACGCCCTGGCGGAGCTTGAACGTCCAGGTCTTGCCGTCCTTCGACGACTCCCACGACTCGGCGAGCAGCGGCTCGACCTTCTGCTCCTCGTCGTTCCAGCGGACGAGCTGCTCGTACATGTTGTTCATGGCCACGACCTCGTTGGAGTACGAGGTCGCCGGGTCCCACCCGACCATGATCGTGTTGTTGTCGACGTAGGTGAACGTCGCGTCGCCGCCGGTGCCGGCCGCGGGCGTCCCTCCGCCCGCGCTCGACGGCTCACGGGTCTCGCCGCATCCGGCGGCGGCCAGGGCGGCGACCGCGGCCAGCACCCCGAGCTTCCTGGTCAGTCTCAACGCTGCTCCTCTTCCATAACGCGTCCGCCTACAGGCGGCTCAGCGGTCCCACGGCCTTGACTCGGAGGCGGACGGTCGGCTCCGTCAGGTACGCCAACGGGACCTCCTCCAGCTCCACGATCTCGATCGACCCGACGTCCGCGCCGGCCTCGACGGCCCGCTGGCGCGCGCGCTCGCACGCCTGCTCCAGCAGCTCCTCGCGGTCCGGTCCGACACGGACGACCTCCTCCCAGCGACCGCTGACCTGCGCGATCGCGGCGCCCACGGCGTTCGCGACGTCGTGGTGGTCGGGCCGCAGCACCTCCGACACGCCGGGCAGCGTGTCCGGGACGAGGAACGACCCGCCGCCGACGACCACCAGCGGCTGGTCGGCGCGTGCGGTCTTCGCGCGGTCTACCGCGCCGGCGATGATGCCGTCCGCGACGCCCATGGCGCGCGCGAGCGCGGCGCCGTGCCCGTT
>DATMVO010000053.1:0-5288 GCA_035563115.1 Solirubrobacteraceae bacterium | reverse complement strand
CGGCGCACGAGCCGGAGCCCGTCCGCGACCCGGCCCCCGCGCCCCGCGCCGCCGAGCCCGCCGCGCCGGACGAGAAGGGCGAGGACGAGCTGGAGGAGACGCCCGACTTCCTCCAGGACGCACCAGAGCACGATCGCCTCTGGTTCGAGCAGCGCCCGCCCCGCGACTTCGACTTCTAGGCCCGGGCGGGGTGCCTCCCGCGAGTCGCGCCACCCACGAGGGGACGCCTCGCGGCCGTGGCCCGGCACCCGGTTCCTCGCCGATCCCACCAGGATCGGCTTCGGAACCGTGCACCGCCCACGACCACGATGCGGGCCCTCGTGGACGACGCGCCGGTCGCGGGAGACACCCCACCCGGGCGCCGCGCGGCCGTACGCCGCGCCGCTTTCGCTCCGCGGGCGGTGAGTCCTCTGGACATCCGTCCTAGGCCGACCGCCGGATCTCAGGTGCGGCGCAGGTGGGACCGATGGGCTCCTCGACGGACGCGCGTCGATGTTGGGGAACAATCGCCGCGCGAACTCACCTCGCCTCCCGGAGGGCGAGTGAACGCACCGCGATGAGCGCCCCGGATTGCAAGCCGGGGCGCTCAGCGCGGGCGCGTGGTTCCGTCATCCGAGCGTTCGGCCTGCTCCCGGTCCGCCGCATGAGGCCTGAGCCTCTACACCCACGCGTCTGCGCGTGGACCACCGATGCGCTCCAGACGCTTCGATGGAGGCGGGGGGAATCGAACCCCCAACTCAGCGTTGCAAACGCCGCGTGTTCCCGTTAGCACCACGCCCCCGTCGGGACGAGGAACTGTAGAACGCCGCGATCAGAACGACCGGTAATCCGCTGCCCATCGGATGCCGGCACGCCGTCCGCTCCGGGGAGCGTCGAGCCGCAGGTGCAGGACGGCCCGACCCTCGCCGAGCTCGCTCGCCGGCACGTAGAAGCACTGCTGCGTCGTCGCGTCCCATGCAGCGATCCAGTCGATGGTGGCGGACGTGTACTTCTTGACTTCCCGCACCTTGCCGTTGGTGAGGGAGAAGGAGCGACAGCGCACGACAACGGTGCGGCCGTCGGAGCGGGTGTGCTTGACCTGAACACGCTCGAGCGGACCGCCGTCGCGGGCGACGATGAGGTCGTAGTCCCAGTCCTCGCCGAACGGGAACGCGATCTTGTGGCCGCGGCGCAGGAGGTCCGCCGCGACCATCATCTCGGCCAGATCGCCCTTCGCCTTCAGCGGTGCCACCGCGAGCCATCGTGGCGAGGACGGCAGCGCTACGGAAGGCGCTGCGGGCGAGTTGGTGCAATTCCGTGCGTGTCCGTCCGCAGACCGTGCGCCTTCTGCGACACGAGCGTGGCGGTGGCGGCGTAGATGTCGACCGTGTCGGCGGGGTCGGGGGCGTAGCCGCCGGCGAGGGTGGTGCAGCAGGGGAGGCCGTGGGCGTCGGCGCGGTCGAGGACGAGCGTGTCGCGGGCGCGGAGGCCGGCCTTGGTGAGCGCGAGGCGGCCGAGCTTGTCGCCCTCCCACGGGTCGGCGCCGGCGAGGTAGAAGACGAGGTCGGGGCGGGCGACGGGGAGCGCCTGGTCGAGGGCGTCGTCCAGGGCGCTGAGGTAGGCGTCGTCGGCGGTGCCGGTGGGGAGGTCGACGTCGAGGGAGGACGTCTCGCGGTGGAAGGGGTAGTTCGCGGCGCCGTGCACGCTCAACGTGTACGTCAGCGGGTCGTCGGCGCACAGCGACGCGGTCCCGTCGCCCTGGTGGACGTCGCAGTCCACGACGAGCACGCGCTCCACGAGCCCCGCCCGCCGCAGCACGCGCACCGCCAGCACGACGTCGTTGAAGACGCAGTAGCCGCGGCCGCGGTCGGCGTAGGCGTGGTGGGTGCCGCCGCCGAGGTTCATGCCCCAGCCGTCCGTCAAAGCGTCGCGCGCGGCCTCCACGGTCCCCCACGACGAGTGGCGGGCGCGCTCGACCAGCTCGGGCGACCACGGGAGCCCCAGCCCGCGCGCCTCGCGCAGCTCCAGAGCGCCGGTGCGCATCCGCTGCAGGTACGCGTCGGTGTGGACCAGCGCGAGTGACTCCCACGACGCCGCCGGCGACTCGCACACCTCGCCCAGCCAGTCCGCCTCGACGCGCTCGCGGATCAGCGCGTACTTGGTGATCGGGAAGCGGTGCCCGGGCGGGAGCGGGAAGGCGAAGCGGTCGTGGGTCCAGAAGCGCAGCGGTTGTCCTCTCGCCGTGCGGGCACCATACCCCGCGTGCTGAGGACCCTGATCACGCTCGCGACGCTCCGCCGACTCGGGCGCGGACGCGCTCTCCCGCCGCCGCTCGCCCCAGGCGCGCCACCGCCCGCCGGGACGGTGTCGGTGGTGATCCCGGCCCGCGACGAGGCGGAGCGGATCGGCTCGTGCCTCGCACCGCTCCGCGAAGACCCGCACGTGCACGAGCTGCTCGTCGTGGACGACGAGTCGCGCGACGGCACGGCGCAGGTCGCGCGGGAGCACGGCGCGCGCGTGGTCGAGGGCCAGACGCTCCCGGACGGCTGGGCGGGGAAGGCGTGGGCGCTGCACCAAGGGCTCCAGGCCGCGCCGGGCGACTGGGTCGTCTTCCTGGACGCCGACGTGCGGCCGGGCCCGGGCGCGATCGCCGCGCTGGTGGAGCGGGCGGCGTCCGTCGACGTCCTCTCGGCCTCGCCGCGGTTCGTCTGCGACACGGACGCCGAGCGGTGGCTCCACGCGGCGTTCCTGGCCACGCTGGTGTGGCGCTTCGGCCCCTCGACCGACGCGCAGCCACGCGCCGCCCGGGCGGTCTTCAACGGGCAGTGCGTCGTGGCGCGGCGGAGGCCGTTCCAGCAGGCCGGCGGCTGGGCGCACCCGCGCGTGCGCGGCAGCCTGGTGGAGGACGTCGCGCTGGCGCGCACGTGGCGCCGCGCGGGGCGGGCGATCGCGTTCGCGGACGGCGCGGACCTCCTGCAGGTGCGCATGTACGGGTCGGCGGGGGAGACGTGGCGCGGCTGGAGCCGCTCGCTCATGGCCGCCGACGACACCCCGCGCGCGTGGGTCGCGCTCGACCTCCTGACGCTCTGGGTCACGCTCGCGCTCCCGCCCCTGCGCGTGCTCACGGGCCGCGCGGACCGCAAGGACAAGGTGCTGCTCGCCGCGCGCTGGGCGATCCTCCCCGCGCTCGCGCGCAGCTACGACCGGAGAGGCCCCGGCTTCTGGCTCTCCCCGCTCGCCGACCCGGCCGCCGTCGCGCGGCTCACGTGGTCGGTGCTGCGCCCGGATCGGGGCTGGCGGGGCCGGACCTACGCAGCACGAAGAGCGCGCCGATGAGGCACATCAGCCCGCCGGTCGCGGCGACCTCCTCGACCGGGTGGAGAAGCAGCTGCAACGGCACGAACGCGCCCACGCCGACGCGCGCGCCCGGGCCGAACGAGCGCCGCAGCGCGGTCACGACGAGGCAGAGCGCGAGCGCGACGAACGCCGCGTCGGGGGCGAGCACGAACGCGCCGCCGACGAACGTCATCACCGACTTGCCGCCGCGGAAGCGCGCGAAGACCGGCAGCGCGTGGCCGAGCATCGCGGCGGCGACGCCGACGTACGCGCCCCACACCTCGCCGACGAGCAGCCAGCCCGCCGCGCCGGCGAGCGTCCCCTTCAGCCCGTCCCCGATGAACGCCGGCCACGCGCGCCGCCCGCCGAGCTGCTCGAGCGCGTTCCAGGCGCCCGGGTTGCCGTCGGACGTCTCGTACAGGTCGACCCCGTGGCGCCGCGCGACGAGCAGCGCGACCGGCACCGAGCCGAGCAGATAGCCCAAGACCGCCCCTACGACGTACTCCACGAGCGTGCCCGCCTCCTTCCACCTGATCCGCTACCCGCGTGCCACCGCACCCGAAGGACTATCCCGCATGGGGCTCGACCGGCCGCTGCTCGCGCGCCAGCCCGGCCTGCGGTTCTGGAAGCTCCTGGGCACCGGCCGCGGCGCGACGATGACGATGAGCGCCGACCTGCGCCGCTGGGCGCTCTTCGCGGTGTGGGAGGACGACGCGGCGCTCGACGCGTTCCTGCGCGACTCGGAGGTCACGCGGCGGTGGGCGGAGCTGGAGGCCGAGCGCTTCCACGTCCGCCTCCAGCCGCTGCGCGCGCACGGCGCCTGGAGCGGCCACGCGTTCGACGTCGACCCGGCCGCGCCGCCGCTGAGCGCCGACGAGCCGGTCGCCGTGCTCACCCGCGCGACGATCCGCCCGACCCGGCTGGTGCCCTTCTACCGCTCGATCGAGCAGGCGTCGGCGCCGCTCGCCGGCGCGCCCGGCCTGCTCGCCTCGCTCGGCGCGGGCGAGTGGCCGCTCGCCCGCCAGGCCACGTTCTCCCTCTGGCGCTCGCTCGCCGACATGCAGGCGTACTCGTACCGCACCGACGACCACCGGGAGGTCATCCGCCGCACGCGCGACGAGCGCTGGTACTCCGAGGAGCTCTTCGCCCGCTTCCGCCCCTACGGCGCCGAGGGCACCTGGGACGGCACCGCGCCGCTGGGCTGAAGGAGCGCGGCGGCGAGATCGTCGCCGAAGAGGCCGTCCTCGATGATGCACCACGCCGCGCCGCCGAGGTCCGCACCCGCGTCGATGGTGAAGACGCGCCGGGCGCCCTGGATCGCCATGGACCGCCCGCCCAGCACCCGGTCGCCCGCGCCGCACCCGAGGTTGACGATCGTGGAGCGAGGGCGTGGCTCGGCGAGCCGCACGGTGAGGACGTTCCCGGCGGTCAGGAAGGTCGCGTCGCCGGGCTCGCCCAAGAGATCGCTGCCGTCCAGCTCGTCGGCTTCGGTGGTGACGCCGATCCGGACGCCGGGCGTCTGCGGGGTGAGCGGCGCGAGCGGTGGCGGCGGCGGACCGATCCGCGGCTGCAGGACACCCGCGCCCGACGGGAACTCGCCTTCGTCGAACCCGTCGCCGGGGACGTACACGTAATAGCCGCACCACTCCGCGTCGGGGACGGCGCGCGACAGCCGCAGACGCAGAGGCTGGCGGGGTCGGGCCGGGCTGCTCGCCTTGGCAGGCTCGGCCCCCGTCACCTTCCCGGCGCCGCAGAGCACCTCGATGCGGCGATCACGAGGATTGGAAGCAGGACGAGGACGACGACCGCCGTGGCGATGGTCCGCCGCTCACGGGCGCTGGGCTCCGGCGGACGGTACGGCGGGCGCTCGGGCTCCACCCGGCGGAGGCTACGCGGCCGGGCCGACGAGGCGGGCCGCGAGGGCGCCGGAGAGGGCGACGAGGGGGAGGCCGCCGCCGGGGTGGGCGGTGCCG
>DATMVO010000052.1:0-5502 GCA_035563115.1 Solirubrobacteraceae bacterium | reverse complement strand
CCGAGCGGATCGCGGACGCGTGCGCGGCGCTGCGGACCGAGCCGGGGCTCGTCGACCTGCCCGGCCGCGTCTCGCTCTTCGGCCTGACGCGGCTGCCGGCGGCGCAGCTCGACGTCCTCGCCGCGCTGGCCGCGCACCGCGACGTCCACCTCTTCCTCCTGCACCCGTCGCCGGCGCTGTGGGCGCAGGTCGTCGAGCGGCTCGGCCCGCTCGACCGGATCCCGCGCCGCGCCGACGACCCGACCGCGACGCTCCCGCGCAACCGCCTGCTCGCGACGTGGGGGCACGACGCGCGCGAGCTGCAGGTCGTGCTCGCGGCGGGCGCGGGCGGGGCGGTCGAGGTGGCCGATCACCATCACCCGGGCGCCGCGGAGCACGCGCCGCGCACGCTCCTCCAGCGCATCCAGGCCGACGTCGTCGCCGACGCGCCGCCGCCCGGCATCCCGCTCCCCGGCCGGCCCGACGAGCGTGCGGCGCTCGATCCTGTCGACCGCTCCGTGCAGGTCCACGCGTGTCACGGCCGCGCGCGGCAGGTCGAGGTGCTGCGGGACGCGATCCTCCACCTCCTCGACGAGGACCCGACGCTCGAGCCGCGCGACGTGATCGTGATGTGCCCGGACATCGAGACGTTCGCGCCGCTGATCCACGCGACGTTCGGCGCCGGCCAGGTCGGCGACGAGGACGACGACGCGACGCCCGACCAGCCGCAGGCCACGACGCCCGACCTGCGCGTTCGCCTCGCCGACCGCTCGCTGCGTCAGACGAACCCGGTGCTCGGCGTGATCGCGCAGCTCGTCGACCTGGCCGAGCGGCGGCTAACCGCGAGCGAGGTGCTCGACCTCGCCGACCGTGAGCCCGTCCGCCGGCGCTTCCACCTCGACGACGACGACCTCGCGCGGATGGAGGACTGGGTCGCCAGCTCCGGCATCCGGTGGGGGCTCGACGCGCCGCACCGCAAGCCGTTCAAGCTCGATGCGCTCGACGCGGGCACGTGGCGCGCGGGGCTCGACCGGGTCTTGACCGGCGTGACGATGACCGAGGACGACCGGCGGCTGCTCGCCGGCGCCGTCCTCCCGCACGACGACGTGGACAGCGGCGCGATCGACCTCGCCGGCCGGTTCGCCGAGCTGGTCGACCGGCTCGGCGCGGCGCTCACGCGGCTGCAGCGCGCGCAGCCGATCGGGGACTGGGCTGCGGCGCTCGCGGGGGCCGCCGACGCGCTCACCGCCACGACGAACCGCGAGGGGTGGCAGCGGGCCGAGCTCCAGCGGATCCTCGACGACGTCGTGCGCGAGGCGACCGCCGCCGGGCCGGACGGCGGGCCGGGCGCGCCCGCGGGCACGCACCTGACGCTCGCCGAGATCCGCGCGCTGCTGAGCGACCGGCTTCAGGGGCGGCCGACGCGCGCGAACTTCCGCACCGGGCACCTGACGATCTGCACGCTCATGCCGATGCGGTCGGTGCCGCACCGGGTGGTCTGCCTGCTCGGGCTCGACGACGCGGTCTTCCCGCGCCGGGCCCCGCGCGACGGCGACGACCTCATCCTCGAGGACCCGCACGTCGGCGACCGCGACGCGCGCAGCGAGGACCGCCAGCTCCTCCTCGATGCGCTCCTCGCCGCGACCGACCGGCTGCTCGTGACGTACACCGGCAACGACGAGCGGACGAACGCCGAGCGGCCGCCGGCGGTGCCGATCGGGGAGCTGCTGGACGTCGTCGACCGCACGGTGCGGACCGCGGACGGCGCCGCCCCGCGCGACCGCGTCGTCACGCGCCACCCGCTCCAGCCCTTCGACCCGCGCAACTTCATGCACGGCGAGCTCGCGCCGGACGCGGCGTGGTCGTTCGACCGCGTCACGCTCGACGGCGCCCGCGCGCTGATCGAGCCGCGGTCGGGCAAGCGGAGGTTTCTCGCCGACCCGCTCCCGCCGCGCGAGGGTGACCTGATCGAGATCGAGGAGGTCGTCAAGTTCGCCGAGCGGCCCGTCCGCGCGTTCCTGCGCCAGCGGCTGGGCATCAGCCTCGGCGACCCGGAGGACGAGATCGAGGACGCGCTCCCGATCGAGCTCGACCCGCTGGAGCTGTGGGGCGTCGGCGACCGGCTGCTGCGGGCGCGGTTGGCGGGGACCGAGGAGGACCGGGCGGTCGCGGCGGAGATCGCGCGCGGCGCGCTGCCGCCGGGGGCGCTGGCGCAGCCGGTGCTCGACCGGGTGCGGCCGATCGTCGACCGGATCGCGTCCGCGTCGGACGCCGCGTTCGGCGCCGCCGCGGAGCCGACGTCGGTGGACGTCAAGCTGCGGCTGCGCGACGGGCGGTCGCTGAGCGGCACCGTCCCCGGCGTGTGCGGCACGACGCTCCGCTTCGTCACCTACTCGCGCGTGAGCCCGCGCCACCGGCTCGCGTCGTACGTGCGGTGGCTCGCGCTCACGGCGGCCGACCCGGAGCGGCCGTACGAGGCGGTGGTGCTCGGCCGCGCGCGCCGCGACGCCGAGCGCGGCAGCGACGTCACCGTGGCGCGGCTCGCGGTGCTCCACCCGGATCCGGACGAGCGGCGCGCGATGGCGCTGACCCAGCTCGAGTCGCTCGTCGACGTCTACGACCGCGGGATGCGCGAGCCGCTTCCGCTCCCGTGCCTCGCCGCCGCGGCCTACGCGAACGCGGCGCTCAACGCGACGGGCGATCCGACCGTGGCCGGGAAGGGTGAGTGGGAGTCCGGCTGGCAGTTCCCGCGCGAGGACCGCGAGCCCGAGCACGAGCTGGTGCTCGGCGGCGTGCCGACGTTCGCCGAGCTGCTGGCGCTCGCGCCGCGGCCGGACGAGGCGGGCGAGGGCTGGGACGAGCGCGACCCGACCCGGCTCGGGCGGTACGCGCTGAAGCTCTGGAGCGGCCTGCTGCGCTGCGAGGACCTGATCGACCGATGAGCGACCTGCTGACCGACAGCGTCCCGTTCGCGGTCACCGGCGAGCTGCCGCGCGGCGGCGTCACTGTCCTGGAGGCGAGCGCCGGCACGGGCAAGACGTTCACCATCGCGGCGCTGGCGGCGCGGTACGTCGCGGAGGGGATCCCGCTCGACCGCGTGCTCCTCGTGACGTTCACGCGGATGGCGACGGGCGAGCTGCGTGAGCGTGTCCGTGAGCGGCTCGTCTCCGCCGAGCAGGGGCTCTCGCGCGTGCTGGCGGGCGCGGACGTCGACGCCGGCGACGAGATCGTGGTGCTGCTCGCGGACGGGCCGGAGGCGGCGGTGCGGGAGCGGCGCGACCGGCTGGCCGCCGCGCTCGCCGACTTCGACGCGGCCACCATCGCGACCACACACGGCTTCTGCCAGGAGGTGCTCGGCTCGCTCGGGATCGCCGGCGACCTGGAGCCCGACACGACGCTGGTGGAGGAGGTCCACGACCTCGTCGACGAGGTCGTCGACGACCTGTACGTCCGCCGCTTCCACCGCGGCGGCGCGCTGGACCTCTCGCGCGACGAGGCGCTCGCGATCGCGCGGGCGGCCATCGCCAACCCGACCGCGCCGCTGGAGCCCCGCGACGCGCCGCCCAACTCGATCGCGGCCATGCGAGTGCGGCTGGCGGGCGCGGCGCGCGACGAGCTCGACCGGCGCAAGCGGCGCGCCGGACTCATGACCTACGACGACCTGCTGACGCGGCTGCGCGCCGTGCTGGCGGCGGACGGGTCCGGCGCGGCGGCGGCACGGCGGCTCCAGCAGCGCTACCGGGTCGTGCTCGTCGACGAGTTCCAGGACACCGACCCGGTGCAGTGGGAGATCATGCGCCGCGCGTTCGGCGGCGGCGACGTGACGCTCGTCCTGATCGGCGACCCCAAGCAGGCGATCTACGCCTTCCGCGGCGCCGACGTCTACGCGTACCTCGAGGCGGCGCGAGCGGCGGACGCGCGCGCGACGCTCAACCGCAACTGGCGCACCGACCAGGGGCTGCTCGACGCCTACGACGCGATGTTCGGCGGCGCCCGGCTCGGCCACGAGGGGATCGTCTACCGGCAGGTCATCGCCGCCGACGTCAACGCCGAGACGCGGCTCCACGGCGCGCCGGACCCGGCGCCGCTGCGGATGCGCGTCGTCCATCGCGACGAGCGCACGATCACCCGGACGCGCGCGGGGTACGCGAGCAACGCGTCGGTCCGCGAGCACGTCGCAAAGGATCTCGCCGCCGACCTCGTGCGGCTGCTCGAGTCCGGGGCGGAGATCGACACGCGCGCCGGCCGGCGCGCGGTCTGCCCGGGCGACGTCGCGGTGCTCGTGCGGACCCACCGCAACGCGGCGCTCGTCCGCGACGCGCTGGAGGCGGTCGGGGTCCCGGCGGTCATCAACGGGGCGGGCTCGGTCTTCGGCACCGACGCGGCGCGCGACTGGCTGCGGCTGCTGGAGGCGATCGAGCGCCCGAGCGCGACCGCCCGCGCCCGCGCCGCCGCGCTCACGCCGTTCCTGGGCTGGACGACCGAGGAGGTCGCCGCCGCCGACGAGGACGCGTGGGAGGAGCTCCACCGCCGGCTGCACCAGTGGGCGCGCGTGCTGCGCGAGCGCGGGGTCGCGTCGCTGACGGAGACGATCACGTTGGCCGAGGGGCTGCCGGGCCGGGTGCTCGGGACCGCCGACGGCGAGCGCCGGCTGACCGACCTGCGGCACGTTGGCCAGCTCCTCCACGCCGCCGCGACGACCGAGCACCTCGGGACGGCGGCGCTGACCTCGTGGCTGCGGCAGCGGATCGCGGCGGCGCAGGCCGAGACGAGCGACGAGGAGCGCTCGCGCCGCCTGGACTCCGACCAGGAGGCCGTGCAGGTGCTGACGATCCACCGCTCGAAGGGGCTCGAGTTCCCGATCGTCTACTTCCCCTACCTGTGGGAGCCGGGGTACATCCCGCGCGGTCCGCAGCCGGTCTTCTTCCACGACCCCGAGGGCGGCGACGAGCGGACGGTGGACGTCGGGCTCGACGGGCCGGAGTTCCCCAAGCACCAGCTCCAGCACCAGGTCGAGCAGCGCGGGGAGGACCTGCGGCTGGCGTACGTCGCGCTGACCCGCGCGCAGCACCAGGCCGTGGTGTGGTGGGCCGGCTCGTGGGACTCGCGCGACTCGCCGCTCGGGCGGCTGCTCTTCGCGCGCGACGAGGACGGGAGCGTGCGGCCGAGCGGCTCGTACACGCCCGACGACGACAAGGCGGTCGAGCGGCTGGAGGCGCTGGCCGCGGACGTGCCGGGCTGCATCAGCGTCGCGCCGTCGACGCTCGGCCGGCCCACGATCTGGTCCGGCACCCAGCTGCCTGCGGCGGAGCTGGCGGCGGCGACGTTCGACCGGCCGCTCGACCGCGGCTGGCGGCGGACGTCGTACTCGGACATCACCGCGGCGGCGCACGATCTGCGCGTGGGCAGCGAGCCGGAGGAGGAGCTGCTCGCGGACGAACCCGCCGACGCGGCGCCGGTTGCGCCGCTGCTGCCACCGGACGCGCCGAACGAGGCGGCGCTGCGGGCGGTGCCGTCGCTGCT
>DATMVO010000051.1:0-4459 GCA_035563115.1 Solirubrobacteraceae bacterium | reverse complement strand
CCGCGCCGACCGCCCGCGCCGCCCAGGCGCCGCCGATCGTCATCCGCACCGGGCAGGGCAACGTCACCCGCATCGGCGCGTTCCACGTCGCCCGCGACCCGACGCTCCGCAACGCGATCCGCCGCTGGGGCGCGCCCTCGTCGCGCACGTCCCGGTACGGCGGCAGCGCGTGCACCGTCCGCTGGAAGCGTCTGAAGATCACCGCGAGCTTCGGCTTCCTCGGCGCCGGCGGCACCGCGTGCGAGTCGCGCCTCGGCCGGATCGCGTCGGTCACGCTCCGCTCCAGCCGGTTCGAGACCACCGGCGGCATCCACGTCGGCTCGGCCACCGAGGAGATCGCCGAGGCGCACCCGGAGGCGTCGTACGAGGACGGCCGCTGGATCATCGACTACGCCACCAGCGACATCGGCGAGGACGGCAACGTGGTGCCGACGATCACCGCCCAGACGCGCGGCGGGCGGGTGACGTCGCTGTCGCTGTGGATCGGCGGCGCGGGCGACTAGCCCAGGTCCTTCACCGCGGCCCGCGCCGCCGCGTCGCCCGGCACGCCGTGGACGGCGCCGCCCGGGAACGCGGCGGCGCTGCCCAGGTAGAGGCCGCGGACCGGCGTGCGGTACGGCGAGATCTTCGGCATCGGGCGGAAGACGACCTGCCGGATGCGGTAGGTGCCGCCGCCGACGTCGCCCTCGACGAGCGACTCGTCCCGCGCCGACAGCTGCGCCGGCCCCATGATGTGGCGGGCGAGGATGCGGTTGCGGAAGCCGGGCGCGTACGACTCGATGTGCGCCTCCATCCGCTCGACGTGGCGGTCCTGCTCGGCCCGCCAGTCGATCCCGCGGCGCGGCCCGTGCGTGTACGCCCAGGCGGTGTGCTTGCCGTCGGGCGCGCGCGTCGGGTCGGCGACGGTCTGCTGCCCGAGCAGCATGAACGGCCGCTCGGGCAGCCCGAAGTGGGAGGTGGCGATCGTCTCCCCCAGCTCCTGCTCAGAGCCGCCGACGTGGACGGTGCCCGCGCTGCGCAGCTCCTCGGTCTGCCACGGGATCGGGCCGTCCAGCGCCCAGTCGACCTTCACCGTCGCCGGCCCGTAGCGGTAGCGCAGCAGCATCGAGCGGTAGGTCGACGGCAGCGCGTCGCCCGCCAGCCACGCGAGCGCGTGCGGCATGACGTCCGCGCAGACGACGTCGGCGGGGAGCTTCTCGCCGCTCGCGATCGTCACGCCGGTGACGCCGCGGCCCGCCGTGTCGACGCCCACGACCCGCGACGAGGTGCGGATCTCGCCGCCGAGCGACCGCAGGTAGCCGACGAGCGCGTCCGCCAGCTTCCCCGCGCCGCCGACCGGCGACGGCCAGCCGACCGCGTGGCCGAGCAGGTTGAGGTACGCGACCGCGATCCCGCTCCCCAGGTCGCCCGGCGCCGCGTCGCCGTGGCCGGCGCTGCTGTACAGCCAGGCGCGTGCGTTCCCGCTGTCGAACAGCCGGTGGCCCAGCCCCTCCGCCGTGCCCGGGACGAGCCGCGTGAAGCCGGCCGTCTTGACCGGGCCGAGCGCGGCGAGCAGCTTGAGCCCGCTGCCAACCGGCGGGAAGCCGCCGAGCATCACGTGGCGGATCGCGTCGAACTTGTCGAGGAACGGCTCGGCGAAGTTCTTCCACCCCTCGCCGTCGCCCGGCGTGCCCGCCTGGTCGAGCGAGCGCGCCGTCTCCTCCACGGAGCGGTACAGCCCCGCCGACGTGCCGTCGGGCAGCGGGTGCGCGTAGGCGACGTGCGGCTGCGACCACTCCAGGCCGTGCTGGGCGAGCGGCATCCGCTCGAACACCGGGGACGCGGCGCCGGCCGGGTAGACGGCGCTGAACACGTCGTGGTGGAAGCCGGGGAGCGTCAGCTCCTCCGTGCGGACCGCGCCGCCGTAGTACGGGGCGGCCTCGAGCACCGTGACGGAGAACCCGTTCTCCGCCAGGCGGATGGCCGCCGCGAGCCCGTTCGGCCCGCTGCCGATGACGACGGCGCGGCGGCTCACGCGGCGATCCTCTTCGCGAGCTGGTGGAGCATGCTCAGCCTTTCCACTTCGCCCTGGCCCCAGAACGCGTGCTGCGCGTCCTTGCCGGCGGCGTTGTACGCGCGTTCGATGTGCCACGACATCGGGTCCCACGTGCCCGCGGCCTTCACCCACGCCTGGCCGTCGGCGTCGGTGTAGAGGACGAGCCGGTTGTGGCTTGCGCCCATGAAGTGGCCCTGGTGGGTGGTGAGGTCGAAGCCGACGAGCGGGGTCGCGCCCTCGGGGACGACGCGCGGCTCGTCCTTGCCGTACTTCGCCATGCCGTCCTCGAGCGCGTCGAAGTAGCGCTGCAGCGCCTCCGGGTCGTCCGGGGTGACGAGCGTGGTGATCGTGACGTAGCCGCGGGTGAAGATCGGGCGGCCGGAGTCGGTGCCGGCGGCGACCTCGATCTCGAAGGTCTGGTCGGCCAGGCCGCCCGGGCGCAGCGGGGTGAACCGGCCGATCTCGGACGCGTAGTCGGGCCAGGTCTCGGGCTTGGTGAGCGCGCCGATGACCGCCTCGGCCGACGGCATCTTGACCGGCGGGTAGGTGTGCCAGGTCTGCTCCTCGAGCGGCGCGTGCTCGGGGGTGAGCTTGCCGAGCTTGGCGAGCTTCATCCGCTTGGCGTGGTCGTAGCCCGCCTTCTCGTCGGCGGTGGGGAACGCGATCCCCCAGCCGCGGCGGGCGTCGTCGGCGTACGCGTCCGGGAACCAGTCGCCGATCAGCTTCGCGGCGCCTTCGAGGAGCTGCTCGCGGGAGAGCGTGCCGCGGTCCGAGCGCTCCGTGTTGAACCGCTCGCCGCCGTACGCCTTGTGGAACGCGGGCAGGTCGGTCAGGTGGAGCCGGCGGTCGGACGCCTTGCGGTACCAGTAGGTCGTGAGGATGGAGAACGCGAGGCGCAGATCGTCGACCTCGCGCTCGGCCTGCGGGCGGCGGTAGTAGGCGGCGTTGAGGAAGTCCGTGACCCACGGCGCGGCGTCGCGGCCGGCGATGGACGAGCCGGCCATGCGGGCGAAGCGGAGCGGGCCGCCGGGCTTGGCGGGCTTCTCGTTGGCGGCCGCCTCGTTGGCCGCGGTCTCCTCGTCCTCGATCGTCTCGGGGAGCTCGGCGAGCTGCTGGTCGTCCAGGGCGGTAGTGGTCTGCTGGTCTGCGGACATGACGGTCGGGTGCTCCTTCTGAGGGTCGGAGTCAGCATGGGACGCACGCGCCCCTTGCCCCTCAGCCGTCCCTACCCGTCCGTGTCCGTAGTCCACCGCAGCCGCTGAATCGGCCTGACGGTGGGGCCCTCGTTACTCCGTGCTCGGGGGCGGGACCGGGTTGCGGCCCGGGACCTCGCTCAGCTGCCGCGAGCGCAGGACGTTCGCCACGCCGAAGAAGACGGCGCCGAGGACGAGGATCACCATGAGCGCGACGCTCACCGGCGAGGACGGCAGGATCGCCCAGAGCAGCAGCGCGAGGACGACCATCCCGCACATGAGCGCCCAGTGGCGGGCGGGGACAGGGACGCGGCGCGGCAGGTCGTAGGTGTCGCGGGGGTCGGCCATGTGCGGATGCGTACCCGGAGCGGCCGCGCGCCATGCGGCTATCCGCACAAGGCGTCCTTGGGGTGCGCGTTCGTCGGCTTCGCACCCCGCCCCGGCCGATCGGGTGTCGGCGCCGCGCGGGCTGGGCAGCGCTCTGAGCATGCTCCACCGCAGCGTCGCCGAGGGCGTCCACCGCATCGAGGACGCGTACACGAACTGGTACCTCGTCGAGGAGGGCAGCCGGCTGACGGTCGTCGACTGCGGCGTCCCGACGTCGTGGGCGTCGCTCCAGTCCGCGCTCGTCGAGCTCGGCCGCTCCCCCGGCGACATCGACGCGGTGGTGCTGACGCACGCGCACTTCGATCACGTCGGCTTCGCCGAGCGCGCGCGCCGCGATCTCGGCGTGCCGGTGTACGTGCACGAGAACGACGCGCCGCTGACGATGCACCCGTGGCGCTACGACCACGAGAAGCCGCGCACGCCGTACTTCCTCACGCAGGTCAAGGCGCTGCCGATCGTCGCCGCGTTGCTTCGGAACCGCGCGTTCTGGCCGGCGCCGGTCAAGCAGGTGACGCGCTACCTGGACGACACGGTGCTCGACGTCCCCGGCCGCCCGAAGGTCGTGCCCTGCCCGGGCCACACGCTCGGCCACTGCGGGCTGTGGTTGGAGGATCGCGGCGTGCTCCTCGCGGGCGACGCGTTCGTGATGCTCGACCCGTACACCGCCCGCACCGGCCCGCGCGTCGTCGCCCGCGCCGCGACCGCCGACTCCGAGCGCAACAAGCGCACCCTCGACGCCCTCGCCGCCACCGGTGCGCAGACCGTCCTCACCGGCCACGGCGACCCCTGGACCGGTGGCGTCGCCATCGCCGTCGAGCAGGCCCGCGCCGAGCCGGTCGCCTGA
>DATMVO010000050.1:0-2388 GCA_035563115.1 Solirubrobacteraceae bacterium | reverse complement strand
TCCAGACGCGCAACGCCAAGCGGCCGGCGCAGGCGGGCGTGCGGTTCGCGTGCGACGCGGTAGATGAGGGGCTGCTCACGCCCGGTGAGGCGCTGGCGACGATCGACGCCGAGAAGCTCGACGCGCTGCTGCACCCGACCTTCGACCCGGAGGCGGAGTTCGAGCGGCTGGCGACGGGCGTGGCGGCGTCGCCGGGCGCCGCCAAGGGCGAGATCGTCTTCACCGCCGACGACGCGGTGCAGGCCGCGGCCGACGGGCGCGACGTCATCCTCGTGCGGCCGTTCACCGAGGCCGACGACGTCGCCGGCTTCCACGCGGCGAAGGGCATCGTGACCAGCGAGGGCGGCAAGGCGTCGCACGCGGCGCTCGTCGCGCGCGGCATGGGCGTCCCGGCCGTCACCGGCGCGTTTGACGTGCAGATCGACCTCGCCGAGGGGTCGGTCCAGGTCGCCGGCCGCACGCTCCACGAGGGCGACCGGATCGCGATCGACGGCACCACCGGCTCGATCACCACCGACGACGTGCCGCTCGCCGACCCCGAGGTCTCCGAGCACTTCCAGCGGGTGCTGGCCTGGGCGGACGAGCTGCGCACGATGGGCGTGCGCGCCAACGCCGACACGCCCGAGGACGCGCTGAAGGCGCGCGAGTTCGGCGCCGAGGGCATCGGCCTGTGCCGCACGGAGCACATGTTCTTCGGCGAGGAGCGCCACGAGCACATCGTCGCCGCGATCCTCGCCGAGACGGCGGAGGACCGGAAGGCGGAGCTGGCCAAGCTCCGGCCGCTCCAGCAGGGTGACTTCGAGGGCCTGTTCGCGGCGATGGAGGGCCGGCCGGTGACGATCCGCCTGCTCGACCCGCCGCTGCACGAGTTCCTCCCCAGCCGCACCGACGTCGAGGCGCGGGTCGAGCGTGCGCGGATCGAGCAGTCCGACGAGCTGGACGAGCTGGAGCGGGTGCTCGACCGCGTCCGCCAGCTGGAGGAGACGAACCCGATGCTCGGCACGCGCGGCATCCGGCTCGGTCTGCTCGCCCCCGATCTGTACGAGATGCAGGTCGAGGCGATCTTCGCCGCCGCCGCGCAGGCCGACCCGCGCCCGTGCGTCGAGATCATGGTCCCGCTCGTCGCCTATGAGCGCGAGCTGGAGCTGATGTCCGGCCTGATCGTGCGGACCGCCGAGAAGCACGGCCTGGAGCGGGGGAGCGATTACCTCGTCGGCACGATGCTCGAGCTCCCGCGCGCGTGCCTGCAGGCCGATCACATCGCCGCCCAGGCCGACTTCTTCTCCTTCGGCACGAACGACCTGACGCAGACGACGCTCGGGTTCAGCCGCGACGACATCGAGGGCCGCATCCTCGCCCGCTACATCGACCTGAAGGTCTTCGACCGCTCGCCGTTCGAGACGATCGACGCGCCCGGCGTCGGCCAGCTCGTGCGGATGGGCGCGTGGCTGGGGAAGTCGGCCAAGGCCGACCTGAAGCTCGGCATCTGCGGCGAGCACGGCGGCGACCCGGACTCGATCGAGTTCTTCCAGCACAGCGGCCTGGACTACGTCTCCTGCTCGCCCTTCCGCGTGCCGGTGGCGCGGGTCGCGGCGGCCCAGGCGGCCGTGCGTCAGAGGCTGGCGCAAACGGACGCGGACGCATCTTCTAGCTGACGGACCGGAACCTGGATCGACGTCCAGATCCTCCATCGGGCGGCTCGCCACCGGGCCGCCTGCAGCCGACCTGCGGGGTGTATGTCCACCCGCCCCAAGATCCTGGTCGCCGACGACGACCGGGACATCGTGACGCTCGTCGCTTGGGCCCTCCAGGATGCCGGCTACGCCACCGTCGAGGCGCAGGACGGCCTAGAGGCGCTCCGGATGACCGTGCAGCAGGACCCCGACCTCCTCGTCCTCGACCTCGGCATGCCGGGCCTCGAGGGCGACGCCGTCTTCCGCATCCTCCGCGCCCGCGGCGCGGAGACGGCCCCGCCCGTGATCTTCCTCACCGCCAAGGCGTCCGCCAAGGACCGCGCTGCGGGGCTGACGATGGGCGCCGCCGACTACATGATCAAGCCGTTCGACGTGGCCGAGCTGGTCGCGCGGGTCGGGAACACGCTGGCGCGCTCGGGCTGATGTGGTCGCGGCGGCGCAGCGGTTGATCTGGGCGGGTGCCCTTGCCCTGTTCCTCGCCATCCTTGTCTCGGCGCTTCGCGGAGACTCGGTGTCGCTGGCGCCATTGGGATTGCTCCTGGGCTTCTGGGTCGCCTTCGGCGCCATTGCCGAACTCGTGGATCGCAGCAAGCTTGGACGTATTCCGCCGCGCGAAAGCTGGCGTCGCCTTTCTGGACTGCCGCGATCCGCCTGGTCCACGGCGATAGCGCATTTTGGCGTTGGTGTAACAGTG
>DATMVO010000049.1:0-2327 GCA_035563115.1 Solirubrobacteraceae bacterium | reverse complement strand
ACCCGCTCCCCGGCACGACCTTCGGCATCGTCCTGCAGGCCATCGCGTTCCTGCTCGTGATCGTCGCCTCGGCGCTCACCCCGGCCCCGGTCCGCGCGGCCGAGGGCGTCGGCACCCGCGCCGCCGCGGCGCCCGCCGCGGTCTGACGCCCGCCTGACACCCTGTCCGCGTCGCTGTACGGAACGTCCAGCGGCGCGGCGCAGCGCCCGCCAGACCGTCTCTAGAGGACGCCGCCGAGGCAGGCGTAGTGTTGCCGGGCATGGCCACCACGGAGCAGTCGAGCGCCACGCTGCAGGAGCAGGCGAAGCGCCACCTGTGGCTGCACTTCAGCCGCATGGGCAACTTCGCGGACGGGGCGGAGATCCCCATCATCGTCCGCGGCGACGGCTGCCACGTCTGGGACGACAAGGGCAACCGCTACTTCGACGGGCTCAGCGCCCTGTTCTGCGTGAACATCGGCCACGGCCGCGCGGACGTCGCGATGGCCGGCGCCAAGCAGGCCGAGGAGCTCGGGTTCTTCACGAACTGGAACTACGCGCATCCTCGCGCGATCGAGCTCGCGACCCGCATCGCCGACCTCGCCCCGGGCGACCTCAACCGCGTCTTCTTCACGAGCGGCGGCGGCGAGTCGGTCGAGTCGGCGATCAAGATGGCCCGGCAGTACCACAAGCTCACGGGCAACCCGAACAAGACGAAGCTGATCGCGCGCGACATCGCCTACCACGGCACCACGCTCGGCGCGCTCTCCGCCACCGGCATCACGTCGCTGCGCGCGCCGTTCGAGCCGTTCACGCCCGGCGGCTGCCACGTCCCGAACACCAACCAGTACCGGATGAAGCCCGGCTACGGGATGGAGACGCTGGCCGACGCGGTGGAGGAGCGGATCCTCTTCGAGGGCCCCGAGACCGTCGCCGCGGTGATCATGGAGCCGGTGCAGAACGCCGGCGGCTGCTTCACGCCGCCCGAGGGCTACTGGCAGCGGGTCCGCGCGATCTGCGACAAGTACGACGTCCTGCTGATCTCCGACGAGGTCATCTGCTCGTGGGGCCGGCTGGGCGAGTGGTTCGGCGCGCAGCGCTACGACTACCAGCCCGACATGATCACGACGGCCAAGGGCATCACGTCCGCGTACGCGCCGATGGGCGCCGTGATCGCGTCCGACAAGGTCGCCGCGCCGTTCATGGACGGCAACGCGTCCTTCGTCCACGGCTTCACGTTCGCCGGCCATCCGATGGCGGCGGCGATCGCGCTGGCCAACATCGACGTGATGGAGCACGAGGGCGTCCTCGAGAACGTCCGCGAGAACGAGCCCGTCTTCCGCGGGATGCTCGACTCGCTCCGCGACATCCCGATCGTCGGCGACGTGCGCGGCGCCGGGTACTTCCACGCGATCGAGCTCGTCAAGGACCAGGGGACGAAGGAGTCGTTCAGCGACGACGAGTCCGAGTGGCTCCTGCGCGAGTTCCTCTCCGGCGAGCTGTTCAAGCGCGGCCTGATCTGCCGCGCCGACGACCGCGGCGACCCGGTCATCCAGCTCTCCCCGCCGCTCATCGCGCAGCCCGAGCACTTCGAGGAGATCGAGGGGATCCTCCGGCCGGTGCTGGAGGAGGCCGCGGCGAAGATCCGCGGCTAGGCCGAGCCCGCCCGACCGATGCTGACGATCCGCGAGCTCCTCGGCGACCTCGATGTTGAGGTGCTCGCGGGCGAGGACGCGCTCGACGCGCCCGTCCGCTGGGTCCACATCGCCGAGCTCATGGACCCGACGCCGTGGCTGTCGGGCGGCGAGCTGCTGCTCACCACGGGGATGAGCCTGACGTCCGAGGCGTGCCAGCGCGAGTACGTCGAGCGGCTCGCCGAGCACGGGCTGGCAGGACTGGGGCTCGGCGTCGGCTTCGGCCACGACACGGTGCCGCCCGCGCTGGTCGAGGCGGCGCGCGAGCGGAACTTCCCGCTGCTGGAGATCCCGTACGAGCTGCCGTTCATCGCGGTCACCGAGCAGGCGTTCACGCGGCTGGTCAACGAGCAGTACGCGCTGCTGCGCCGCTCGATCGCCGCGCAGGAGCGCCTCCAGCGGGTCGTCCTCGCCGAGCGCGGGCTGGACGGGATCGTCGGCGCGCTCGCCGGCCTCGTCGGCGGCTCGGCGCTCGTGCTCGACGCGCGCGGGACGGTGCTCGCCTCCCGCTCGTTCCGGCGGCCGCTGGAGGAGGCCGCGGCGAAGGTCCGCGGCTAGCCGCGCCGACCACCCGGCCGCGCCTGCCCGATGCTGACGATCCGCGAGCTCCTCGGCGACCTCGACGTTGAGGTGCTCGCGGGCGAGGACGCGCTCG
>DATMVO010000048.1:0-8901 GCA_035563115.1 Solirubrobacteraceae bacterium | reverse complement strand
GCTCGGCGGCGACCTGGACGAGGGCGGGGGCGGGACGCTCGCGGACGAGGACGACCTCGGCGGTGACGCCGGCGGCGCGGGCGCGCTCGAGCGCCTCGCCGGTGACGCGGCGGCCGAGCTCCTCCAGCGCGGTCTCGTGCGCGCGGAGCTCCTCGCCGACGCCCGCGTCGGGCGGCTTGACGCCGTAGACGATCACGACGTCCTCGCCGTACCGCCCGGCGGCCTCGACCGCCGCGTCGAGCGCGGCGACGGACGCGGGGGAGGCGTCGAAGCCGACGACGACGGTCATGCCCCGCCGCGTTCCGACGCCGGGACGATCTTGCCGAGCGCGTCGCGGCCGGCAGCGCGCGGGCGCTCCTCCCAGAACGTCGCGGGCCCCCGCAGCCGCCACAGCACCATCAGCACCACGCCCAGCAGCATGAACCCGATCCCGATCACCAGCGGCGGCCCGAGCCCGAACCACGCGGCACCCGTGTAGGAGTTCGCAGGGTCCGCCTGGTCGATCACCGACTCGATCAGCAGCCACGTCAGCAGCGCCGCGCCGATCAGCGGCCCGACGCCGACGAGCAGGAACGTCCGCACGTCGCGCAGCAGCAGCCGCCGGTAGAAGACCGCGCACGCCACGCCGGTCAGCGCGTAGTAGAAGGCGATCATCAGCGCCAGCGCGGTCAGCGAGTCGAACAGCGCGTTCTCGCTGATGAGGTTCGCGCCCACGTACCACACGATCGCCAGCGCGCCCACGGCCCAGGTCGACACGTCCGGCGTCTGCCAGCGCGGATGGATGCGGCGCAGTGCGCTCGGGAACGCCCCCCGTCGCGCCATCGACAGCGACGTCCGCGACGCGGGCAGGATCGTCGTCTGCGTCGAGGCCAACGCGCTCGTCGCCACCGCCAGCAGCACGACCCAGTCCCACCCGTCCATCACGTCCCCGGCGATGACGGCGAAGACCTTCTCCTCCTCGTCCGCGTTGTCGGCCAGGAACCCCGGCCCCGCGAACGCCACGACCGCGAACGCGACCGACAGGTACGTCAGGAGCAGCAGGACCGTCGAGAGGACGGCGGCGCGGCCGGGCGTGGTGTCCGAGTCGGTCGTCTCCTCGGCGAGGTTGACCGACGACTCCCACCCCCAGTACGCGAAGACGCCGAGCAGGAGGCCCGACGTCAGCGCCGCCCCGCCCGCGTCGAACGGGTTGAGCCACGACAGCGACGGGTCCACGGAGCCCCGCGGCGCGTCGCCGGCCGCCACCTTCCACAGCGCCACCACCGCCAGCGCCAGCAGCGACACGACCTGCGCGAGGATGAGCACGTTCTGCAGGTGCGCGGAGAGCTCGGTCCCGAGCACGCAGACGACGGTCATCACCACGATGATCCCGACGGCGATCGCGATCACCGTCCACTTCGACTCGGCGGCGCCGTCGAGCCCCACGGTCAGCAGGCCGAACCGCGCCGCGACGTCCGCCAGCGAGCCGATGACGAGCACGCCCGTGGTGCAGATCGCCCAGCCGCCGATCCAGCCCGTCCACGGCCCCATCGCCCGGGTGACCCACGAGAACGTCGTCCCGCAGTCCGGGTCGGTGCGGTTGAGGAAGTAGAACGCCGACGCGATGAGGAACATCGGCACGAACGACGCGAGCAGCACGCCGGGCGCGGCGGTGCCGACGATCGCGACCGTCGCACCGAGGATCGCCGCCAGCGAGTAGGCGGGGGAGGTCGACGCGAGCCCGATGACGAGCGCGTCGACGAACCCGATCGCGCCCGCGCGCAGGCCCGGCTCGGTGGTCGGTTCGGGGTCGGTGACGGCGCTCACGCGCCGACCCTACCGGTCCTAGTAGATGACGCCGCGGCGCATGGCCTCGGCGACGGCGGCGGCCCGGTCGGAGACGCCGAGCTTGCGGTAGACGTGCTCGAGGTGGGTCTTGACCGTCGAGGGGGAGAGGTGGAGCTGCTTGGCCATCGCCGGCACCGACGCGCCGTCGGCGACCAGCGTCAGCACCTCGCGCTCGCGGGCCGAGAGCACCGGCCGGTCGTCCTCGACCCGCCCGCGGATGCCCGCCACGACCGCGTCCTGCGCGTCCGGCGCGATGACCGTCTCGCCCCGCGCGACGGCGAGGATCGCGTCGGTCAGGGCGGTCGGCTCGGTCAGCTTGGAGAGCACGCCCGCCGCCCCGAGCTGCAGCGCCCGGTAGACCGCGTCGCTCTCCAGGTGGCCGGAGAGGAGCATCACCCGCGTCGGCAGCTCCTCCTGCCGCACCGCGTCCACGAGCTGGGTCCCGTCGAGCCCCGGCATCCGCAGGTCGACGACCGCGACGTCGGGCCGCAGGTCGCGCAGCGCCGCGAGCGCCTCGCGCCCGTCCTGCGCCTCGCCCGCGAACGTCAGCTGGGGGTGGAGCTGGATCGCCCGCACGATCGACGCGCGGAACATCGGATGGTCGTCGGCCGTGAAGACCGAGATCGGATCGCCGCTGCCGCCGCTCACGACGAACAACCGTAGGACGAGCGGCCCGAGGCGACCTCCAGCACCGTCCGCGACAGCATCCCGGCGGTCGCGGCCCGGGGCACGCAGCCTCGCGCGCCGCGCGACCACGCGTCGGCGGCCGAGGCCGGGTCGGAGGTCGGGTAGACGAGCACGACGCCCACGCCGTCGCCCACCAGCCGCGTGCAGATGTCGTCGCACTCGGCGGCGATCACGGCGACGCCCGGACGCGCCGCGTGAGCGTCCAGCCGCGCGTGCGCCGCAGGCGTGCCGTCGAGCGGTGGCCACACCCGCAGATCGTCCTGCCGGCCGAGGGCACGGGTGATCAGGGCCCGCCACAGCGGGTCAGGCTCGACCACGAGAACCTCGATCATCGACAGCATCATCGGGGATCGCGCTCCGCGGCGGAATCGGTCGATCGGGGGAACGGCCGGTCCGCAACGCGTCCCGCACGGCGTCGAGCAGCTGCGCGGCGGTGAACGGCTTGTCCACGAACCCGTCGTCGCTCTCGATCCCGCGCCCGAGGAGCACGTCGTCGGTGTACCCCGACATGAACACCACGGCAACATCGGGATGGCGCTCGCGCACCGTCGCCGCCAGCTCGGAGCCCGACATGCCGGGCATGATCACGTCCGTGAGCAGGAGGTCGACCGGCTCCTCGGCCCCGCCGAGCAGCCCCAGCGCCGCCGTCCCGTCCTCGGCCTCCAGCACGTCGTAGCCGCCGCCGCGCAGGATCCGGATCGCCGCCGCGCGCACGCCGGCCTCGTCCTCCACCACGAGCACGCGCTCGCCGTGGCCGCGCTCCGGCTCGGCGGGCGCCGCCTCCGCCCGCTCGGGCGCGGTCCCGGCCACGGCGGGCAGGTGGACGCGCACGGAGGTGCCGGAGCCTGGCGACGAGTAGATGCCGACGTGGCCGCCGAACGCGGTCACGATCCCGTAGACGGTCGCGAGGCCGAGCCCGGTGCCGACGCCGGACGGCTTGGTGGAGAAGAACGGCTCGAAGGCGCGCGAGCGGGTCTCGTCGCTCATGCCCTGCCCGGTGTCGGAGACGGCGAGCTCGACGAACCGGCCGATGAGCCGGTCGTCGGCGTGGGCGCGGGCGAACTCGCGGTCCAGGTCGACGTTGCGGGTCTCGATGGTGAGCGTGCCGCCGTCCGGCATCGCGTCGCGCGCGTTGACCGCCAGGTTCATCAGCACCTGCTCGAGCTGTCCGGCGTCGGCGGTGACGGCGTGCAGGTCGCCGGCCAGCCGCGTGTGCAGCTCGATGTGCTCGCCCAGCGTGCGGCTGAGGATCGCGCGGATGTCGGCGACGACCGCGTTGAGGTCGAGCACCTCGGTCCGCCCGACCTCGCGGCGGCTGAAGACGAGCAGCCGCCGCGTCAGCTCGGTCGCGCGCCGCGCCGCCTGCTGGATCTGCTCGACGTCCTCGGCGGCGGGCGAGCCGGCGGGGACCTCGGCGGCGACGAACCCGGCGAAGTTCGAGATCACCGCGAGCAGGTTGTTGAAGTCGTGCGCGATGCCGCCCGCGAGCTGGCCGACCGACTCGAGCCGCTGGGCGCGGTGCAGCTGCGCCTCGAGCTTGCGCTGCTCGGCCTGCGCGCGCACGCGGTCGGTGATGTCGGTGGAGACGCCGCCGACGCCGTACGGCTCGCCGCGCTCGTCGAGCATCGGGAACTTGAGCGACAGGAAGGTCCGCAGGCCGCGCGGGGTGAGGACCTCCTCCTCGAGCTCCATCGGTGCCCGGCCCGCGATGACGCGCGCGTCGTTGGCGCGGACGCGCAGCGCGTCCTCGGGCGTGAAGACGTCCGCGTCGGTGGTGCCGACCGCCGCGCCCGGGGCGAGGCCGAAGAGCCGCTCGTAGGCGCGGTTGACGACGAGCATCCGGCCCTCGACGTCCTTGAGGTAGATCGGCGCGGGCGTGTTGTCGAGGATCGCCCGCAGCTGCGCGCGGCTCGTGCCGACCTCCTCCTCGGTCCGCGCGCGCTCCAGCGCGGAGGCGAGCAGGTTGGCGAGCGTGCGGAGGAAGTGGACCTCGTCGGAGGTGAACGTCCGCAGGGCGGCAGGGGCGACGCCGAGCACGCCGACCGTCCGGCCGCGGACCGTGAGCGGGAGCGTCACGCCGCCGTCGCCGTCCTCGCCCGCCAGGAGCGCGTCCTCGCCCGGGGCGCCGTCGCTGCGCCGGATGAAGACGGCGGTGCGCGCCACGCCGAGCACCTCGGCGACGCGCAGGGTCGCGTGGCCGACGAGATCCTCGATCTGGCCGCCGTCGAGCGCGAGCCGGCCCACCTCCGCGATCGCCGCCTGCTGCTCGGCCCGCGAGAGGATCGCGTCGGCGCGGCGCCGGTCGGAGACGTCGCGGATGGCGGTGATCGTCTGCGTCGTGCCGTCGACGTCGACCGGGCTGAGCGAGATCTCGACCGGGATCTCGGTGCCGTCGGCGCGCAGCGCGGTGAGGTCGGTGCCCGCGCCCATCGGCCGCCGGTGCGGCTCGCCGGCGTACGTGGCCCGCAGGCGGGTGTGGCCGCCGCGGTACCGCTCGGGGACGAGGCGGTCGACGGAGCTGCCGACCAGCTCGGCGCGGGGGAGGCCGAAGAGCTCGAGCGCGCGCTCGTTCGCGAACGTGATCGTGCCGTCGCCGCCCACGACGATCATCGCGTCCGGCGCGGCGTCGAGGACGGCCCGGAACCCAAGCTCCCCGCGGTCCATGTCGAGAGCACCGTACCCAGGCGATGCTCGACTTGACGGTGCGTCAACCGCTCAATCAACCGATCGGGTGGACATATCTCCCATCGGGTCAAGTTCGTGGCGTCCGTGGCGAGCTACGCGGATATGAGCCGCATCCGCAACCTCTCCGTCGCCGTGCGCCTGGGCGGCGCGTTCGGCGCGGTGTGCCTCGCCTGCCTGATCGTCGCGCTCGTGGGCGCCCGCGGAGTGGGCGACGCGAAGACCGACATGAAGATCGCGACCGACGGCAGCGAGTCGATGCGCGTGCTCGGCGAGGTCAGCCAGGCCATCGCGCTCGACGCGCGGGACCTGACCCGCCACCTGTACGTCCACGACGGCGATCTCGCCGAGCAGGACAAGATCGCCAAGGGCATGGCCGCCCGGCAGGAGCACGCGGTCAAGGCGATCGCCGGCGTCGCGAAGATCCACCCGGACGACGCCGCGCTCTTCGCGGAGTTCAGCACGACCGGCGAGGCGTTCGGCAAGGCCGTCGCCACCGCGCTGAAGCAGTCGCGCCAGGAGACGGTCGACGCCGTCGAGGAGCGCGACGGCTCGCGCACCACGTACCTCGAGCAGGTCGTCCCGGCTCAGGAGGCGCTCGACGGCGCCCTCGCCGACATCAAGAAGAAGGTCGGCGCGGACGTCGACACCGAGATCGCGCGCGGCCTGACCGAGGCGGACTCGACGCGGCGCTTCGTGCTGATCGTCGGCGCGCTGGCCGTGCTGCTCGGCGCCGGCCTCGCGGTCGTCATCACCCGCACCATCACCCGCCCGGTGCAGCGGATCGTCGCCACCCTCGCGTCGCTGCGCGACATCTGCGCCATGCACCTCACCGACGGCCTGCGCCACATGGCCGAGGGCGACCTCACCTACGACGTGAAGCCCGCGACGAAGCTCATCGGCGACGAGGCCAAGGACGAGCTGGGCGAGGTCTCGCGCTCGGTCGACTCGATCCGCAACCGCTTCGGCGAGGCGATCGCCGCCTACGACGGCTCGCGCGCCGGGATCCGCGAGATCCTCGACTCGGTCACCGCGTCCGCGACGATGCTGTCGTCCGCGTCCGCCCACATGCGCACGTCCTCCGAGGAGGCCGGCCGGGCCGTCGGCGAGATCGCGCTGGCGGTCGGCGACGTCGCGCAGGGCGCCGAGCGCCAGGTGCGCTCGGTGGAGGAGGCCAAGCTGGCGACCGAGCAGGTCGGCCAGGCCACCGAGGACTCCGCCCGCTCGGCCCAGGAGACCGCCGTGGCCGCCGCCGAGGCGCGCCAGGTCGCGGAGGAGGGCGAGCACGCCGTCGCGCAGGCCACCGCCGCGATGCGCCAGGTCCGCGAGTCGTCCGCGCAGGTCAGCGACGTGATGCACGGCCTCGGCGCGAAGTCCGAGCAGATCGGCGGCATCGTCGACACGATCACGGGCATCGCCGAGCAGACGAACCTGCTGGCTTTGAACGCGGCCATCGAGGCCGCCCGCGCCGGCGAGCAGGGCCGCGGGTTCGCGGTCGTCGCCGAGGAGGTCCGCAAGCTCGCCGAGGAGTCGCAGAGCGCCGCGCGCTCGATCTCCGGGCTCGTCGAGGAGATCCAGACGGAGACCGCGCAGGCCGTCACGGTCGTCGAGGCCACCGCGATCCAGACCGAGGAGGGGGCCGCGACCGTCGAGCAGGCGCGCGACGCCTTCAGCCGGATCGGGGCGTCCGTGGAGGACATGAGCGGCCGCGTCGACGCGATCGCCGCCGCCGTCCAGCAGATCGCCGCGTCGGCGCAGAAGGTCCAGGCCGACATGGCCGAGGTCGCCGCCGTCGCCGAGGAGTCGTCCGCCTCGTCCGAGGAGGTCTCGGCCTCCACGCAGCAGACCAGCGCGTCCGCGCAGGAGATCGCCTCGTCGGCCTCCGAGCTGGCGAAGACGGCCGAGGAGCTCGAGCTGCTCGTCGGCCGCTTCACCCTGACGGTCTAGGTCTAGTCGCCGGAGACGCCGGCCCGTTCGCGGGCCGGCGCGGCGCCCTCGGCCTCACCGGCCGCCTTGGCCCGCTCGGCCTCGGCGGCGCGCTTGGCGCGGAGCTTCTTCGGGCGCTTGACGCGGACGTACTCGGCCGCGAAGTAGGAGCCGATGACGAAGACGAGCGCGAGCACCTGGCCGCCGATGGTCTCCCACGTCGGGAAGATCCCGAGCCACGTGCCGGCCCAGTAGGGGACGTCGAGGTCGATCGACGTGATCGGGAACCAGCCCGCGCCCTGGAGGGTGCGGATCGTCGCGCCGACCATGATCGTCAGCACGAACGCGAGCAGCACACCCGTGACGATCAGCATCTTCTTGTAGGGCAGCTTGCGCTGGAGCTTGAAGGTGAGCACCGCCACCGCGCCGGTCGCGGCGAGGCCGATCAGCGAGCCGAGTACGGTCGCGCGCAGGCCGGCGGACAGCTCGAGCGACTGGAGGAAGAGGACGGTCTCGAAGCCCTCGCGGTAGACGCTCGTCAGGCCGAGCGTGAAGAGCCCGAGCACCTGCGCGGACCAGAACGCGACCTTCGCGGTGTCGTCCTTGGCCAGCAGCGCCTTGCGCTTCTGGTGGAAGCCGGAGATCCACTCGGTCCAGTAGACGCGGTGGAAGAACCAGTTCATCACCAGCAGCAGGACGCCGATCGCGACGATGCCGACGATCGCCTCCAGCTTCTCGCCGTACTGCTGCAGCCCGCTCAGCAGCGTGACGGCGAGGATGAACGTGAGGATCGAGACGCCCAGCCCGGCGAGCGCGCCCCACAGCACCGGGCGCTTCTTGCGCCGGTTGACGCCGACGAACGACGCGGTGATCGCGGCCAGGATGAGCACGCCCTCCAGGCCCTCGCGGAAGACGATGATCGCCGCGTTGGTGATCACGGTCGCCTCGGACGCGCCGTCGCCGAGGGTGGCGGCGGCGTTCTCCAGCTCGGCGTCGAGCGCGTCGCGGGTGGCGGAGATCTCCTGCCGCGACGCGTGGTGGGAGAGGAGCTGCGCGAGACCGTCGTGGTCCTTGGCGCCGAACCAGATCAGGCCCTCGATGTCGTTCGCCAGGCCCTGGTCGAAGGCAGCGAGGCGGCGCTCGGGGCCGAACTCGAAGACGGCGTACGTCTCGACGCGGGTCTGCTCGGCCTGCCGGTACTGCCCGGCCGCGACCTGCTGCTCCATCCGGTCCAGCGAGATCTGGATGAGGTCGAAGTCGCCCTCGTCGCTCTGCTCCTCCCACGCGTCCGGGTAGATCTTGGAGAGCTCGTCCTCCAGGTCGGACGTCTGGTCCTTGACCGTGTCGACCTCCGGCACCTGCGTCGGGCGCTCCTGCGCGCCGCGGAGGATCCCGTCGAGCTGGGCGAGGTGCTGGTCGATCTGCGCAGTCGCCGGCGCGTCCATCTTCGCGAGCGTCCCCTGGAGGTCGGAGAACGCGGCGCGGGCGGCCTTGGAGAACGCGACGCCCTCGCCGATCTCGAACTCGGCGGTGACGCGGGTGCCCTCGACGCCGTGGTCGTACTCGACCGGGATCAGCGAGACGAACTTGGAGAGCTGGATCGCGCGACGGGCGCGCTCCTCCTCGGTCAGCGGGGCGGCGCTGAACGTGCCGAGGATCTGCGCGGCCTGCTTGCGGGCGGCCTCGACGCCGGCGTCGTCGCCGTCCACCGCGGCTTGTCGGAGCGCGGTGAAGGTGCGGTCGGCGGCGGCACGCGCGGCGCCGCCGCGCTCCTCGGCC
>DATMVO010000047.1:0-6950 GCA_035563115.1 Solirubrobacteraceae bacterium | reverse complement strand
GCCCGGACCGGCCGGACCGGCGGGACCGCCCGGGCCGGGGACGCCCTGATCGCCCTTCGGGCCCGGCGAGGCGGCGATCGTGACGCCCGCGGACGTCGAGTCCGCGTCGCCCGCCGAGTTCGCCGCCGTCACGTGGCACGCGACCTCACGGCCCAGGTCGGCCGGTCCGAGGTCGTGGATCGCCTGCGTGGCGTTCGGGATCGCCTGGCCGTCGCGCAGCCACACGTACGTCAGCGCCACCCCGTTGCCGGTGAAGCCGGTCGGGACGCACGTGAGCGTCTGGCCGACCGCCGGCGTGCCGGCGATCGACGTGACGCCGGTCGGCACCGGCGCCTCCTCGCGGGCGCTCGACGCGCCGATCGTGATCGTCCGGGTCGTGTTCGCCACGTTCCCGGCCGCGTCCTCGGCCGCGACGGCGAGCGTCTTCGTCTGACCGATGTCGCCCGGCGCCGGCTGCCAGCGCAGCTGGAACGGGAACGAGACCTTCCGGGCGACCGGCTGGCCGTCCACGCTGAGGCGGACCTCCTTCAGGTCGCCGCGCTCGTCGACCGCCTCGACCTCGATCTCGACCGGGTCGGCCGCGTCGACCGTCGCCCCCGCGCCGGGGCGCAGGAACGTCACGGACGGCGCGGCGGTGTCGGGCGCGCTCGGCAGCAGGTGCCCGAGCGTGCGGGCGACGAGCTCCTCGCGGGCCGCCGCGGTGGTGACCTGCTCGAGGCCGAACCCGAACGCCACCGAGTCGCGGGTGGAGACGATCGCCCCGCCCGCCGTGGTGGACGCCGCCGAGTAGTCGGCCTCGACCCGCTCCTGGCGGAACGGGCGCTGCGTGGTCACGGACGAGATCGTCCGCAGCCGGGTCGGGATCTTCGGCTGCGGCTCGGCCGCCCCGGAGGCCGCGTTCTGCTGCGGCTCCTGCGTCGTGCCCGCGCCCGCCGACGTGTCGAGCGGGATGGTGCTCATGCCGGCGAGGAAGCCGGACGCGGACGGCTGGACCGTCGCCCCGGCGAGGCCGTTCGTCCCGATGCCGCCCTCGCGGCCCGCGACGCCCAGCCACCACTGGCCCCAGTCGTTCGAGACGTCCAGCTCACGGAAGAACGCCGTGTGCGGCCGGTCGTCGTCGCCCGTCTGGTCGGGCGGGTAGCTGAACCCGTAGACCGGGTCCTGCCACCACGTGAAGCCCGAGTACGTCGTCAGGCCGGTGCTCACGGCGGTCTGCTGCTGCCACACGTTGCGGCCCGAGAACACGACCTTGCCGCCGTCGTTCATGTAGTTGCGCAGCATCTGCGCATTGCGGACGCCCGCGTTCGTCAGGTGCTTGGAGCCGACCACGTCCTGGTAGGGCGCGCCCCGCTGCGGGGTGATCGTCTGGCAGCAGCGGGCGTAGTTCTCCGTCGTCACGCCCTGGCCCGGCGCCTGCGGCACCAGGTCGTCGCCGGTGTAGTAGAGGACCGCGTCGAAGTGGTCCAGGACGCCGAGGTCCGAGACGAGCTTGGATCCGGCCTGGCCGTTCGGGCCGGCCGGCGGCGCGTCGACGTCGAACGTCTCCACCTCGTACCCGGCCGCCTCGAGCGCGTCGACGTGCTCGTCGAGGTAGCGCGGGGCGGCGGCGTACGGCGTCTTGTTGGGCGACAGGCCCGTGTAGTCCTCGGCCGCGACGACGAGCACGCGCTTGGCGTTGCCCGCCGGCTCGACCGCCTCGACGCGGTAGGAGAACCGCTGCTGCTGCGAGCCCGCGATGACGGTCACGCTGACCGTCTCGCCCTCGGCCAGCGGACGCGGCGCCTGCGCCGTGCCGGGCTGGACGAAGTCGGCCGGGATGGTCGCCCGGACGCGCTGGTAGTACTTGCCGCGCAGGTCGCCGAACCGCTCGCCGCCGCGCCACGGGTTCCCGCGGATGGTCAGCGTGCGGCCCGGGATCGCCGGGTCGCCCGGGTTCGCCCCCGCGCGGGCCGGGACGGAGACGAGGAAGTCGACCGGCCCGAGGACCTTGCGGGCCGTCGCCTCCAGCGTCTGCTCGCGGCCGTACGCGACGTCGAACCGGGTCGGCTCGATGTCCGGCGCGGCCTTCGTCTGGTACTGCGTCTCGTCCGCCGTCGCGTTGCGCGGGCGGTCGGGCCGGTCACGGTCGAGCGTCGTCACCGCGACGTTGCGCGCGAAGTCGAGGTTCTTCTCGAAGACGCCCTCGACCTTGCCCTCGTCGTCGGGGAACGTGAAGCCCGAGCCGCTGCCGCAGAACGCGCCGCCCGCGGCGGTCTGGCACTCGTCGAGCTCCGGCGTCCACGCCATCGACCCGTACTTGTTGTACGCGTGGTCGGTCGTCTCGCCGTTGGTGATGTAGAGGTCCGACGAGCGCTGCGAGATGTACGGGTCGACCGCCGCGTCGCCGTCGGTGCCGGTGATCGCCTTGAACCACGGATCGTCGTCGGACGAGACGTCGGTGATGTAGCCGAACGGGTAGAGCAGCAGCTGCGCGGCCGAGTGGTAGTTGATGACCGACTCGGGGGTGATCTTGCGCAGGAGCCGGTCGTACGCGAGGTCCTCGGGCTCCGACAGCGGCTGCGGGCCGCGGAACGTGCCGCTCGAGGGCGTGTTGCTCGCGCCCTCCTCGTCGAGGTTCCAGGCCGTCGGGTAGTTGCGGTTCGGGTCGACGCCGTCCTGGCCGTCGCCGAACGTCCCGTTGCCGTCGTTGTCGCGGACGGTCTTGCGCCACAGCCGGTTCGTCGGCTTGCGCAGCCCCGCGTCGGGCTGGGCGACGTCCGGCGCGCGCGTGATGCCGTCGGCGGTCTTGTAGACGTACGTGCCGCGCAGCGGGTCGGCCGGGTCGGTGACGAGCGTCGCGCCGCACTGCTCGTTGACCGCGGTGCGGAAGCCGGTGCCGCAGGTGAAGGTGTAGTCGTAGCCGTCCGGGTTCTGGATCGGCAGGAACCAGAGCTCGCTGCGGTCGAGGATCTCGGCGATCCGCGGGTCGTCCGCGTGCTCGAGCCACCAGCGCGGCATCCGCCGGCCGACCTCCGCCGCGATCCACTCGCGGGCGTGGTTGACGGCGCTGAAGAGCATCGCCGGGCGTTCGCCGTCGCGGACGTTGCGCGCGTCGCGCGTGACCTTCAGCGCGACGATGTCCTGGCCCTGGCCGGACGTCCCGATGACGACGAGCTTGGCCATCCCGCGGTGCTCGGACGCGAGCTTGGCCATCTCGTCCTTGATGCCGCCCGGCTCGGAGTACGAGCGGAAGACGTCGTAGAACGGGTTCGGCGAGTCGCCGCCCGTCTCCGGCTTGGCCGCCGTGGCGCGGCCGCGGCTGCGGACCTTCGGCCCCGTCGCCGCGCGCAGGTCGGCCTCACTGTCGGTGACGTGCGGGCCCGGCGTGATCTCGTCGAGCTCCAGCCCGTCCGCGCGCACCGCCTTCGCCTGCGCGTCGATCAGGTCGACGTAGATCGTCTGCGGATGCTCGACCGTGCGGCGGAAGCCGGTGTGGCTGAGGTCGACGCCGACGTCGGAGAGCGCGGAGACGCTGTCCCGGTCGACGGTGACCGCGTACATCCGGAGCGCGTCCGCTCCCTGCGCGGACACGGGTACGACAAGCGCCGCTGCTGCCAGCAGCGCGGAAACGGCAACGACAGGACGCCGTCGCATATGGTCCTCCCCCTCTGAAGACGCGCTCCCCCTGCGGAGCGACGGGCGCATCAAAGCGCACAACGGGCACGAGCGCAACCCGCTTCGCTGGAATAGGACAGTCGACCTGACCACGGCGTCCGCACTACCGTCGATGGCGTGAAGCGGATCGGTTTCCTGAGCTTCGGCCACTGGCAGGACGCGCCTGGCTCGCGCACGCGGACGGCGCAGGACGCGCTGCTGCAGACCATCGACCTGGCGGTCGCGGCCGAGGAGCTCGGCCTCGACGGCGCGTACGTGCGAGTGCACCACTTCGCGCGGCAGCTCGCCTCGCCCTTCCCGCTGCTGGCGGCGATCGGCGCGCGCACGTCGCGGATCGAGATCGGCACCGGCGTGATCGACATGCGGTACGAGAACCCGCTCTACATGGCCGAGGAGGCCGCGGCGGCGGACCTCATCGCCGGCGGGCGGCTCCAGCTCGGCGTCTCGCGCGGGTCGCCCGAGCCGGCGCTGCGCGGCGCCGAGACGTTCGGCTACCTGCCGCCGGAGGGCACGAGCGACGCGGACCTCGCGCGGATGAAGACCGAGGTCTTCCGCAAGGCGATCGCGGGCGCCGCGGTGGTGCGGGCGGACACGGGCCGGCCGGACGCCGACCAGGCGCCGCCGATGCTCGCGATCCAGCCGCAGGCGCCGGGCCTGGCCGAGCGGATCTGGTGGGGCTCGGGCTCCCGCGCGACGGCCGAGTGGGCCGCGCAGCAGGGGATGAACCTGCAGAGCTCGACGCTGCTGACGGAGGACACCGGCGTGCCGTTCGACCAGCTCCAGGCCGAGCAGATCATGCGCTACCGCTCCGCGTGGATCGACGCGGGCCACGAGCGCGAGCCGCGCGTGTCGGTGAGCCGCTCCGTCTTCCCGCTCGTCAGCGACGAGGACCGCGCGTACTTCGGCACCGGCGCGCGCCGCGAGGGCAAGGACCAGCTCGGCTACCTGGACGGCGGCGTCGCGCGGTTCGGCCGCTCGTACATCGGCGAGCCCGACGTGGTGGCCGAGGAGCTGTCGCGCGACGCCGCCGTGCGCGCCGCGGACACGCTCCTGCTCACGATCCCGAACCAGCTCGGCGTGGAGTACAACGCCGCGCTGCTCGAGTCGATCGCCAAGTACGTCGCGCCGGCGATCGGGTGGTCGCCGGCGGACGCCGCGTCGCCTACCGCCTGATCGTCACCGTGCGGGCCGTCGTCGCCGTCCGGCCGGCGGCGTCGGTCGCCCGCGCGGTGAGCTTCGCGCGGACGGACCGGCTGCGCCTGAGCGCCCGGCCCGCCTGCGTCAGCCGCACCTGCACACCGAGCTGCGGCGCGGCCTTGACGACGCGCTCGCCGGAGGCCAGCAGGCGCTTGCCGGCGCGCAGCTCGACGCGGCAGCGGACGATCTTGCGCCCGTTCGCCGCGCGGCACGCGACCCGCTCGTCGCCACGGGTGAAGCGCAGCGCGCCCTTGGCCGTCGTCGCGCGGAGCTTCAGCGCGCGCCGCTTGGCCGCCGCGCTCCCGCTCCCGCCCTTCCCCGCCTTGCCGCCCGCGCCGGCCCCGGCGCGCGTGGTGCTCGGGGCGGCCGGCGCCTCCGGGTAGAGCTTCACGCTCACGACGCCGTTGCGCACCCGCTGCGGGTGCCGGCCGACCGGGATCTTGTGGACGATCTGCTCGCTGTCGTACGCGACGACGGCGACGGTGTCGTCGCCCGAGGACGAGATGTAGCAGTACTTGCCGTCGGCGCTGTTCGTCGCCCAGTACGGCTTGGTGCCGACCGGCAGGATGCGCGAGGTGAAGGTCTGGCGGTCGACGATCGCGCCGTAGTCGGACATCGTGCCGGCGACGCAGAGCTTCGTGCCGGTCGGGTCCATCGCGAGGCCGTGGTGGGCGGAGTCGAGCAGGTACTGCTCGGGCAGGAGCTTGGCCGCCGCGTCGCTGATCGGCAGCCGCGCGATCCGCGTGACCTTCTCCTGCTCGAGGTCGTACTCGACGAAGCCGTGGAAGAAGGAGAGCTGGAAGTAGACGAACTTCTCGTCGGGCGAGAGCGCCATCGGGCGGACGGCGCTGGAGAAGTTCGGGTAGCCGGCCTCCTCCATCTCCTTGCCCATGTCGATCCGGCGCAGGACCTGGTTGGTGCGCGCGTCGACGATCTGGAAGTACTCGCCGCCCTTGGCCGCCTCGTTGATGACCTTCGGGCGGTCGACGGGCAGGTAGACGCGGCCGATCGACGCGTGGTAGATCCGCGTGCCGTCCTTGGAGATGACGTTCTCGTGCGGCGAGTCGCCGGACTCGAAGGCGCCGACGCGCGCGCCGTTCGCGGTGTCGAGGATGTGGACGACGTTGCCGGTCGACGCGCTGACGAGGAGGCGCGTGCCGTCCGCGCTGATCGCCATGTGGTCGGAGCGGTAGCCGTCGACCGGGGCACGCCACTTGATCGCCTTGGTCGCGAGGTCGATCGCGACGACGTCGGCGAGGCTCGGGCGGCTGACGAAGATCGTCGTGCCGTCGTTGGAGGAGAAGACGTCGTCGTTGAACTGGTCGTGCCCCTCGCCGATCAGCGTGCGGATCGCGTAGAAGAACGCGAGCCGGTCGGGGCGGAAGGCGATCTCCGCGCGGCGCTGCTGGAGGTCGGGGACGACGTTGACGCGGTCGAGCCGCTGGAACGTGCGCGGGTCGACGATGTCGGTGGTGCCGTCCCAGTTGTTGCCGACGAGGATGGCCTGGCGGGTGACGCCGGGCACCGGCTCGGGCCCGCTCACCGCCCCTTCGGCGACTTCCGCTCCCGCTCCTCCGAAGAGCGCGGCAGTGAGGACGGCGGCGGCACGGCGACGGCGGCTTCGGACCCACATGGCTGTGGACCGTAGAGCGCGCGTGCGCCGCGTGCGCCGGTTCTCGTACGGATGTTCCAGAAAGCGGTGCGGCGCTGGGTCGGTTAGAGCGTGAGCTGGCGCTTGCTGTCGGAGGTGACCTTCCGCGCGGCGGTGACGGTGCGGACGCGGAGCGTGTAGCGGCCGGGCGTGACGCGGCGCGTCGTCTTCAGCGTGACCCGGCCGAGGCCGGTGCGCTTGCCGGTCGCGTACGTCGCGCCGCGGGCGGTGAGGGTCAGCTGGAGCTCCTTCACCGCCGCCGCGCCGACCGAGGTGATCGTGCAGACGACCTTGCCGCCGCGCGCGAGCTTGCACGTCACCGCGGGCTTCGCGGTGGCGGAGTCGGCGGTCGTGGGCGGCGTCGTCGTGGTGGTGGTCTGCGTGACGGCCTTGCCGGGGGCGCCGGGCGTGCCCGCCGGACCGTCGGCGCCGGGCGTGCCGGGCGCGC
>DATMVO010000046.1:0-5882 GCA_035563115.1 Solirubrobacteraceae bacterium | reverse complement strand
CACGCGAACTCCTCGCCGCCGATCCGCGCGACGAGGTCGCCGTCGCGCGCGACGCCGAGCATCCGCCGCGCCGCCTCGCGCAGCACCGCGTCGCCCGCCGGGTGGCCGTGCGTGTCGTTGACCTGCTTGAAGTGGTCGAGGTCGAGGACCACGAGCGCGAGCGGCCCAGCGCCCGCGCGTCGCACCTCGCCCTCCAGCGCGTGCGGGAACGCGCGCTGGTTGAGCAGCCCGGTCAGCCCGTCGAGGTGGGCGAGCCGCTCGAGCTCCCGCTCCCGCCGCGACGGCGTCGACCGCCGCACCCGCACGGTGACGAGCTCGGCCATCCCGCCACCGTCTGGCAGCGGGAACGGGACGGACGAGGCCTCCCGGCCCAGGGGGAGCCGCGGCGCCGGAGAGCCGATCAGGTCGCCAGGGGAGCCGACGAGCCGGCGAAGCGCCGCGTTGGCCAGGAGGACCTCGCCGCCGCGAACGACCATCACGCCGTCGGGCAGGTGCTCGAACGCCGCGGCAGCGAGGTCGAGCGGGACGGCGGTCATGGTCATGTCCCGATGATCGGCACCGATCCTCAACGCGGCCTTCGGCCTTCCTGAGAGGTTCGTCAGGGCCCTGTTCAGGTTCTGTCAGGGGCGCCGGCCGGGAGGTCGACCGTGAACCGCGCGCCGCCCTCCGGCGCGTTGCCGGCGTGGACCGTGCCGCCGTGCGCGGTGACGATGCCGTGGACGATCGCGAGGCCCAGCCCCGCCCCGGCCGGCCCTCTGCCGCGCGCGCGGTTGTCGGCCCGCCAGAAGCGGCGGAAGAGCTCGTCCCCTTCGTCGGTGGGGAGGCCGGGGCCGTCGTCGCGCACCTCGAGCCGGACGGTCTGCGGCGACGGGCGGGTGACGGCGACGCTGACCGGCGTGCCGGGCGGCGTGTGCACGAGCGCGTTGCGGGTGAGGTTGAGGAGGACCTGGCGGAGCTGGTCGGCGTCGCCGACGACGACCGTGTCCTCCTCGGGCGCGTGGAGGGCGATCGGCCGGTCGGGCGCGGCGGCGCGCGCGTCGTCGACGGCGTCGCGGGCGATCTCGGTCACGTCGACCGGCTCGCGCAGCTGCTCGCGCACCTCGTCCAGGCGGGCGAGGAGGAGCAGGTCCTCGACGAGCACGCCCATCCGCGCAGCCTCCTGCTCGATCCGGCTCATCGCCTTCTCCGCGCCTTCCGGGTCGCGGGCCGCGCCCATCCGGTAGAGCTCGGCGTAGCCGCGGATGGAGGAGAGCGGCGTGCGCAGCTCGTGGGAGGCGTCGGCGAGGAAGGTCCTGAGCCGGTCCTCGGACTCCTGGCGCTCCTCGAACGCCTCCTCGATCTGGTGGAGCATCGCGTTGAGGGAGACGCCGAGCCGCCCGACCTCCGTGCGCTCGTCGGCGGGGGAGACGCGCTGGCTCAGGTCGCCGGCCGCGATCCGTCCCGCGGTCTCGCCGATCCGGTCGAGCGGGCGGAGGGAGATCCGCACCACGTAGAAGCCCAGGCCGCCCATGAGGAGGAGGACGACGCCGATGACGGCGCCCTCGGTGACGAGCAGCCGGTCGAGCTGCGCGTCGACCTCGGACAGCGGAAACGCAACCACGGTGGAGCCGCCGCCGGGGGCGGGGAAGGCGGTCACGCGGTAGTCGAGCGAGCCGTCCTCGGACTCGACCGTCTGCAGCTTGTCGACCGGCACGTCGGCCGGGAGGTCGGGGAGCGAGGGCCGTGCGGCGGAGGTGAGGACGACCGGCGTGCCGACGACCTTGCCGCTCGAGTCGCGCGCCTCGCCGTAGACGCCGGGGGTGAGCGCGAGCCCGGGCGCGGGACCGCCGCCCGGCCTGCGCCCGCCCGGCCCGAGCCCGCCCCAACCGCGGCCGCCCGGGCCGTACCCGCCCCAGTCGTCCGACGAGCCGGTCGCGTTCTGCTGCACGAGCGCGCGCGTGACGGCGGGCTCGGCGGTCCGGACCTGCTCGTCCACGCGCTCGTTGAGGAAGCTGCGCTGCTGCGTGTAGATGACCGCGCCGAGCACGAGGAAGCCGACGGTCGCCAGCACGATCACGCCCGCCAGCAGGCGCGCGCGCAGCGACTGCAGCCGCCTCATCGCGGCAGGCGCAGCGCGTACCCGATGCCGCGCGCGGTGTGGATCAGCGGCGGGCCGTGCTTGTCGAGCTTCTTGCGCAGGTAGCTGACGTACGTCTCGAGCACGCGGCCGTCGCCGCCGAAGTCGTACTCCCACACGTTGTCGAGCAGCTGGGCGCGGGAGAGGACGCGCCGCGGGTTGAGGAGGAAGTACCGCAGGAGCCGGTACTCGGTCGCGGTGAGCTCGATCGGCTCGCCCGCCCGGGTCACCTCCCGCGTCTCCTCGTCCATTCTCAGATCTTCGAAGATCAACTCGTGCGACTCCTCCTCGACCTGGCCGGTGCGGCGCAGGATCGTGCGGATGCGCGCGACGAGCTCCTCCAGGCTGAAGGGCTTGGTGACGTAGTCGTCGCCGCCGGTGGTGAGGCCGCGGATCTTGTCCGGCGTGGCGTCGCGGGCGGTGAGGAAGACGATCGGGACGTCGGTGCGCTGGGCGCGGAGCTTCTCGGCGACGTCGAAGCCCTCCATGTCGGGGAGCATCACGTCGAGGACCATCAGGTGCGGCTTGAACGCCGTCACCTGGTCGAGCGCTTCGCCGCCGGTGCCGGCGGACTCGACCTCGAACCCCTGGTAGCGGAGGGCCATGGAGACGACGTCGACGATGTTGGGCTCGTCGTCGACGACGAGGATGCGGTGCGTGTCGGTCATGGCGTAGTCCGGATGGTGCCCCGCGCAGGTGGGGCGTAGCTGTGGGGAAGCTGGGAGCTTCCTGAGTCCGGCGCATTCCCAGGGTCCTCTCAGGGAGTCCTTCGGGTTCTCTCGCGTCCCGGATCGATGGTCTCGCCATGGACTCGATCGCGACCCTCTCCCGGCCCCCGCAGGCCGAGCTCGCACGGCGGCAGCCGGAGCCGGCCGCGCGGGTGGACATCGTCGTTCCCGTATACAACGAGCAGGGCGCGCTGCCGCCCTCGATCCGGCGCCTGCACGAGTACGTGAGCGAGGCGCTGCCGTACCGGTGGCGGATCGTCATCGCCGACAACGCGTCGACGGACCTCACCCCGCGCGTCGCGCAGGCGCTGGCCGACGACCTGCCGGGCGTGACCGTGCTGCGGCTGTCGGAGAAGGGCCGCGGACGCGCGCTGCGGACGGCGTGGTCGGGGAGCGACGCGGACGTCCTCGTCTACATGGACGTCGACCTCTCGACCGACCTGCGCGCGCTGCTGCCGCTGATCGCACCGCTGGTGAGCGGCCACTCGGACGTGGCGATCGGGACGCGGCTCGCGGCCGGGTCGCGGGTGGTGCGCGGGCCGAAGCGGGAGCTGATCTCGCGGGCGTACAACTCGCTGCTCCACGCCGCTCTGGGCGCGCGGTTCACGGACGCGCAGTGCGGGTTCAAGGCGATCCGCGCCGACGCGGCTCGGGCGCTGCTGCCGGAGGTGCGCGACCAGGCGTGGTTCTTCGACACCGAGCTGCTGATGCTCGCGCAGCGCGAGGGGCTGCGGATCCACGAGGTGCCGGTCGACTGGACCGACGACCCGGACTCGCGCGTCGACATCGTCCGCACCGCGCTGGACGATCTGCGCGGGATCGCGCGGCTGCTCGCGGCGGCGCGCCTGACCCGCTTCCTCGCCGTGGGGGTGGTCTCCACGTTGGCGTACGCCGTGCTGTACCTGGTGCTTCGCGCGCCGCTCGGCCCGGCCGGCGCGAACGCGCTGGCGCTTGCCGTGACCGCGGTGGGGAACACGCAGGCCAACCGGGTCTTCACCTTCCGCGTGCGTGGGCGCGAGGGGCTGCTGCGCCAGCACCTGATGGGCGGGGTCGTCTACGTGCTCACGCTGGGGCTGACGAGCGGGGCGCTCGCGGTCCTCCACGCCCTGGACGCCGCGCCGCCGCGGGCGGTGGAGCTGGCCGTCCTGGTGGCCGCTTCCGTCTGCGCGACCGTCACCCGCTTCGTCGCGCTGCGGACGTGGGTGTTCGCCAAGCGCGGCCGCCAGGCCCCGGCCCGGCCCGCGATCGCCTCCGCCCCTTCCGCCCTCGACCAGGTGAACGCATGAGCACCCCGACGATCTTCCCGCCCCGCGGTCCGGCGGCGGACGGAGGCGCAACTGGTCCAACCAGTGGCGCAACTGGTTCGACCAGTTCGACCTACGGTGTCGACACGCGCGGGTTCGACCGTGTGGGGGAGTGGGCGCGAGCGCTCGTGGCCGGGTTCGCGCAGCGGCCGGAGCTCGTGGCGCTGCTCGTGCTCGCCGCGGTGCTGAACCTCTGGGGCCTCGGCATCAACGGCTACGCGAACGACTACTACGCGGCCGGCGTGCGCTCGATGACGGAGAGCTGGCACGCGTTCCTCTACGGCTCCTTCGACGCCGCCGGGATCGTGACGGTGGACAAGCCGCCACTCTCCTCGTGGATCCAGGCGCTGTCGGCGCGGGCGTTCGGCTTCGGCTCGTGGTCGCTGCTGGCGCCGCAGGCGCTGATGGGCGTCGCGTCGGTGGGGCTCCTGTGGGCGCTCGTCGCGCGGCGGTTCGGGCGGGTCGCGGGCTTCGCGGCCGGGCTCGCGCTGGCGGTCACGCCGATCACCGTCGCGATCTCGCGCCACAACAACCCGGACGCCCTCCTCGTCCTCTGCTCCGTCGCGGCGCTGTGGGCGCTCGTGCGCGGGCTCGAGGACGGTCGCACCAAGTGGCTCGTGTGGGCCGGCGTCTTCGTCGGGCTCGGGTTCGAGGCCAAGATGGCGGCCGCGCTCATGGTCGTCCCGGGCATCGCCGCCGCGTGGCTCTACGTCGCGCCGCGCGCGCTCGCCCGTCGCACCAATGGCGAAGTCTCCGCCACGGCCGGCAGTGGCGATGGCGTGGTCGCGGAGCGGCTCGCGCTGGGCGACCGTCTGGATGCGCTGAAGCAGCTGCTGGCCGGCGGGGCGGCGATGCTGATCGTCGGGCTCGCGTGGCCGGTGCTCGTGTGGCTGACGCCGGCGGACTCGCGGCCGTGGGTGAGCGGGACGGACGACAACTCGATCTGGTCGCTGATCCTGGGCTACAACGGGCTCGGGCGGCTGTTCGGGCAGAGCGGCGGGCCGGGCGGCAACGCGGGCGCGGGCGCCGGCGGCGGTCCGGGCGGCGGCGGTGGCGGCATGGGCGGGGTGTTCGGTGGCGACACCGGCCCGCTCCGGCTGCTCAACGACGCGCTGGGCGGGCAGGCCGGGTGGCTCCTCGGCTTCGCGCTCCTCGCGGGTGCGGTGCTGCTCGTCATGACGCGGCTGCGCCGCACGGACGCGCGCTCGGGCTGGCTGATCGCCGTCGGCGGCGCGTGGCTCGTCACCGCGGTCGCGTTCAGCAAGGCGCAGGGGATCTTCCACCCCTACTACGTGTCGCTCCTCGCGCCGTTCACCGCGGCGCTGGTCGGTGCGGGCGTCGGCGTGATGGTGCGGTCGCGGGAGGCGCTCGCGCACGACAGCGCGGACGTCGTGACCGCGTGGGCCGTCCGGCTCCTCGGTCCGCTCGCGATCGCCGGTGGTGTGGTCACGACCCTCGTCGTCCTCCACGACCACCCCGACTCCCTCCCGTGGCTCCCGCCGGTGCTCGTCGCGGGCGCGCTCCTCGCCGCGGCGGCGCTGCTGGTGCCGCGCGTGGTGGGGGAGAAGCGGCTGCGCGCGGCGGTCGTCGCGGCGGTGATGGGACTCCTGCTCCTCGCGCCCACGACGTGGGCGGTGCAGACGCTCGGTCACGCCACGAGCAGCACGTTCCCGGCGGGCGGTCCGGCGTCGGCGTCCGCGATGGGCGGGCCTGGCGGCGGTGGCCCGGGCGGCG
>DATMVO010000045.1:0-3237 GCA_035563115.1 Solirubrobacteraceae bacterium | reverse complement strand
GGGCCGAGCGGGCGCGCGACGCGGCGCGGGCACGGATCGCCGAGGACGTCGCGGCGCGGGACGCGGCGCAGCGCGCGGTCGAGCGGGCGCGCGCGGACCTGGAGGACGCCGAAGCGGCGCTGGAGCGCGCCGAGGAGGAGCTCGCGGGCGCGCACTCGGCGCTCGAGCAGGCGGAGGACGCGGTGGAGTCGGCGAAGGGCGAGGTGCAGGGGGCGTGAGCGTGGAACCGGCGGCGGTGGTGTTCGACCTGGACGGGGTGCTGCTCGACTCCGAGCAGGCGTGGGACGACGCGCGGCAGGACCTCGTGCGTGAGCACGGCCTGCCGTGGACCGAGGAGGCGACGCGGGCGATGATGGGCATGTCGTCGCGCGAGTGGCCGGTCTACGTGCGCGACGCGCTGCGCGTGCCGCTCACCGCCGAGGAGATCAACGACGACATCGTCGGCCGCGTGCTCGCGCGGTACCGCGGCGACCTCCCGCTCCTCCCCCACGCGCGCGAGACCGTGGCGCGGATCGCGGACGCGTTCCCGATCGCTCTGGCCTCCTCCTCCAACCGGGTGATCATCGACGAGGTGCTCGCGACGATGGGCGTGCGCGAGCGGTTCACGGCGGTCGTCTCGTCCGAGGAGGTCGCGCGCGGCAAGCCGGCGCCGGACGTCTACCTCGAGGCGGCGCGGCAGCTGGGCGTGGACCCCGCCGCGTGCGTGGCGGTCGAGGACTCCGAGAACGGCGTCAAGGCCGCGGTGGCGGCGGGGATGCGGACGGTCGCCTACCCCAACCCGCACTTCCCGCCCTCAGGCGACGCGCTCGCGCTGGCGGCGGCGGTCGTCGGCGGGCTGGAGGAGCTCACCCCCGCGCTCGTGCGGCAGGCCTTCTCGGCCGCAGGCTGACCTCGCGCCGCAGGCGCCGCTCGGGCGCGCCGGGGGTCGCGACGACGATCTCCAGCGTGGCCGCGAGCGGCTGCCGGCGGGCGCGCAGGAGCTTGGCGAACGCGCCGAGCGACTTCACCCGCAGGGTCGTGTGGCCGCGGCCGGCCTTCCGCGTGGCGGTGGCGAGCGTGACCGTCCGGCGCGGCCTGCCCGGCGTGGTCATGCGCGCGGTGAGCTTCACCCGCACAGTCGCGGCGCGGTCGAGCGTGAGGCCGACGGCCAGGCCCTTGCGGACGAGCGAGTCGAGCGAGATCCGCCGCGCGACCTCGATCCCGATCGGCACGCCGGCCTCGCCGCCGGGCGCGGTGGAGAGCCACGGCACGGTCGCGGCGGGCGCCTGGCCCTGGGGCGGCTGCGGAGCGCCCGGGACGCCGCCGCCGGGCAGCGTCCCCGGCTGGCGCTCCTGCCGGAACGGGCCGGTGATCTCGTACACGATCCCGAAGCCGGCGAACCGCTGCGAGCCGAGATACATCCGCGTGCCGGACGGGTCGAACGTGATGCCGACCGTCTCCGACGCCAGCTCCCCCGGGAGGAAGTGGCCGGCGCCGGTGAGCTTGAGGAAGCGGGAGACGACGCGGTCGGGCGAGATGAGGCAGATGTCCATCGCGTCCGGGTCGTTGTCGTACGAGTCCTCGGCCACGAACAGGTCGCCGGAGCGGCTGACGTGGACGTTGTCGACCCCGCGCAGCGGCGTCTCGGTGCCCGCCGCGTCGGCGTTGTAGAGGACGCCGATCGTCGCGGTGCGCGTGTCGTACGCGTGGATCGTCTCGTCGCTCGTGGTGGCGAGGTAGACGATGCCCGCGTCGTACCAGATGCCCTCGCCGCGGCCGAACTTCAGGCTGTCGGGCACCTGCTCGCGGGTCGGCGTCTCGCCGGTGAACTGCGGGTCCGGCACCGGCTTCCACACGACGCTGCCGCCCCCGCCGTCGCAGGCGATCTCCAGCACGCCGCGCGCCAGGTCCGGGTAGTCCTCGGGGACGTACCGGTAGAGCCCGCCGCCGCCGATGTCCTCGGAGAGGTAGACGTGCTGGCCGACCGGGTCCACGCACGCCGCCTCGTGCTTGAAGATGCCCATGGCGCGGTGCTCGACCGCGTCGCGCTCGCCGGTCGGGTCGCATTCGAAGACGGCGCCCTTGTCGACCTCCTCGCACGAGAGCCAGGTGCCCCACGGTGTCGGACCGCCCGCGCAGTTGACGTCGGTGCCGGAGAGGATCCGGTACGCGTCGACGATCTTCGCGTCCCGGTCGAACCGGATCGCGGACGCGCCGCCGGCGGCCGGGACCTCCGAGTTCGTCACGAGGATCCAGCCGCCGTCTGGGAGCGGGTACGTCGCCTGGCCGTCCGGGAACCAGGGGAACGTGTAGCCGGTGCCCGCGACGGGAGCGTTCGCCTGCGCGATGACGCGCGACGTGAAGCCCTCCGGGAGCATGATCCCGTTGCCGTCGGCGGGAAGCAGCGGGCCGTACGGGCCCGGCCCGGGCGTGGCCGGCGTGGCGGCGAGCGCCTTGCGCCAGAACGCCGGGCCGAAGGAGACGGCCGCGGCGGCGGCGACGCCGGTCTGCAGGAGGCGGCGGCGGGTGAGCTGGGTGGCTGGGGTGTCGTGTGAGCCGGGGGTCATCGTCCGTGAGCGCTCCAACGTCGATCAGGTGCGGGTCTTGCGCCCGACCGTGAAGGTCGAGCGGGTCGTCTTCGAGGCGTTGCCGGCGGCGTCGCGGGCGCGGATGCGCAGGACGTACGTGCCCGTCGGCAACTTGCGCTTCAGCGTCAGGCGCCAGCTCGTGGTGCCCTTGGCGGTGAGCCACGTGACGCGGGTGCAGCTGCGGCGCTTGCCCGGCTTGCCGGTGGTGCCGACGGCCTGGCAGGTCTTGCCGCTCTTGCGCTGGAGGGCGACCTGGATGCGGCGGACCTTCGCGCCCGTGCAGCCCTTGTCGGTCGCGGTGCCGCGGAGGGTGGGCCGGCGCTTGGTTGCGCGCAGCGCGGCCACGCCGCCGCCGGTGAGACGGAGCGTGGGCGCGGTGCGGTCGGTGCAGGTGGCGGAGCCTGTGCCGGGGCGGGTTCCGCCGCCGGGGCCGGTGCCGCTCACGGCGTTGGCGCCCGCCGGGGCACGCTCCACCGTCAGCGTCGCGGCCGGCGCGTCTGTCGCGTCGGAGCCGATCCGCAGCCACAGCGGCTCGCCGGCCCGGGCACGGACGGTGAGCCCGACCGCGGTCCCCCGCACCCGGTTCGCGCAGTCGAGCGCGGAGTCGCCGGTGGGCGCCGCGCCGGAGAACGCGGTCAGCGTCCCGACACCCGGCCCGTCGGCCACCGCG
>DATMVO010000044.1:0-27566 GCA_035563115.1 Solirubrobacteraceae bacterium | reverse complement strand
CGCCAGCACGGTGCCGCCGCCGTCGAGCACGACGCCCCAGCGCGCGCCCTGCTCGCGCAGGTGCGCGTCGAGCTGGGCGCGGGTGACGCGGTCGCCGCCCAGCCGGTCGGTCAGCTCGCCGCTCTGCTCCCGTTCGGCGACGAGGAAGAGCGAGTCGAGGAGGTTCGACGCGATCCGCGTGCGGTCCGCGTACCGGGTGCGGAGCGTGTCGCGCTGCTCGGCCTGCGTGTCGGCGAGGAAGTACGCGGCCACGCCGAGGCCGACGACCACGAGGACGAAGAACCCCACCGCCAACGAGGTCGCGCTCCCGGGACGCCTCACAGGCCGCAGCGTATCTTCATCCGCCCGTGCCGAGCCCCGGATACCCCGACCACCTGCGCACCACCGTCGAGGCGTACCTCGAGCAGGTCCGCTTCTCCGACGACGCCGTCACCGCCGGCCTGGAGGACGCCATGCGCTACTCGCTGCTGGCGGGCGGCAAGCGCATCCGGCCCGTCCTGGCGCTCGCGACCGCCCGCGCCACCGGGCGCGCCGCGGAGGACGTCCTCCCGCTCGCGGCGGCGATCGAGCTCATCCACACCTACTCGCTCATCCACGACGACCTGCCGGCGATGGACGACGACGATCTGCGCCGCGGACGTCCCACGAACCACAAGGTCTATGGAGAACCTGTGGCGATTCTCGCGGGGGACGCCCTGTACGCGGAGGCGTTCCGTCACGTCCTGCGGTACCAGGAGGCCGAGCCGGCGGACCTGCTGCGCGCCGTCACCGAGCTGGCCGCGGCGACCGGCGTCAACGGCATGGTCGGTGGCCAGTGGATGGACGTGACGGAGCGGACGGACGACCTGCGCCGGCTCCATGCGCTCAAGACCGGTCGGCTGATCGGAGCGTCCGTCGAGTGCGTACTCCTGGTGTCAGGGATGCCCTCCGCCGCCTACCGCACCTTCGCCGACGAGCTCGGCGTGCTCTTCCAGATCGTCGACGACATCCTCGACGTGACCGGCACCGACGCGGATCTGGGTAAGCCCCAGGGCAGCGACGAACGGCAGGGCAAGCGCACGTACGTGTCCGAGTTCGGCCTCGATGGGGCGCGTACACTCGCTGGTCAGTCCCACGCTCGTGCCCGTGAGGCGCTGGCCGTCGCCGCACCGGACGGCGCGCCCGAGCTCGAGCAGATCACGGACTTCATCCACACCAGGACTTCATGAGCCGACTCCTCGACCGCATCGACCGCCCCCAGGACCTGCATCAGCTGTCCGAGGAGGAGCTCGCCCAGGTGGCGCAGGAGGTGCGCGAGCACATCATCGACACCGTCGGTGAGATCGGCGGCCACTTCGGCGCCAACCTCGGCACCTGCGAGCTGGCCGTCGCGCTGCACTCCGTGCTCGACTCCCCGAAGGACAAGATCCTGTGGGACGTCGGCCACCAGGCGTACCCGCACAAGATCCTCACCGGCCGGCGCGACCAGCTGCCGACGATCCGCCAGTACGACGGCCTCGCGCCGTTCTGCGCGATCCATGAGTCCGAGCACGACATCATGGGCGCGGGTCACGCGTCCACGTCGATCGGCTACGGCGTCGGGATCAAGGAGGCCATGCGGGTCAAGCAGCTGCCCGAGGCCGAGCAGGGCCGCGTGGTCGCCGTCATCGGCGACGGCGCGATGACGGGCGGCGTGGCGTTCGAGGCGATCCACCAGGCGGGCGGGCTCGGCACGCCGCTGGTCGTGGTGCTCAACGACAACGGCATGTCGATCTCGCCGAACGTCGGCGCGTTGTCGCGGTACTTCAACCGGATCCGCCTCAACCCGAAGCTGTGGCACGCCCGCGAGGGCGTCGAGGCCAAGCTGACCGACCTCCCGGCGGGGATCGGCGCGGCGTTCGAGCGTCTCGGGCCGCAGCTGAAGGAGTCGATCAAGTCGTTCTGGGCTCCCGGCCTGATGTGGGAGGAGCTCGACTGGGCGTACATGGGCGTCATCGACGGCCACGACACCCGCTCGCTGCGCGCCGCGCTGACCGAGGCGCTGGACGCGGGCCGGCCGGTCGTCGTCCACGTCGCGACGGTGAAGGGCAAGGGCTTCTCGCCGGCCGAGGACGGCGGCCTGGAGGGCATGGAGAAGTGGCATGCCGCCAAGCCGAAGTCGATCGCCGACCGGGCGCCGACGCCGAAGGTCGTCGCCGCCGGCGATCCGAACCCGGCTCCGGCGCAGTGGACGAAGGTCTTCGGCGAGGGCCTGGTGGCGGAGGCGAAGCGCGACTCGCGCGTCGTCGGGATCACCGCGGCGATGAACACCGGCACGGGCCTGGACCACCTCCAGAAGGCGATGCCGGAGCGGTACTTCGACGTCGGCATCGCCGAGCAGCAGGCGATCCTGTTCGCGAGCGGGCTTGCTTTGGAGGGCGTGAAGCCGGTCGCGGCGATCTACTCGACCTTCCTGCAGCGCGCGTTCGACCAGATCGTCCACGACGTCTGCCTCCAGCAGCTCGGCGTGACGTTCGTGATGGACCGCGCCGGCCTGGTCGGCGACGATGGCCCGACGCACCACGGCGTCTTCGACATCGCCTACCTGCGGCCGCTGCCGAACATCGTCCTCATGGCGCCGCGCGACGAGGCGCAGCTGCTGCACATGCTCCGCACGTCGCTGATGTGGGAGGGCGGGCCGACCGCGATCCGCTACCCGCGTGGCGCCGCCATCGGCGTGCCGCTGCCGACGGCCGACGAGATCCGGCCGCTCGAGATCGGGCGCGGCGAGGTGCTCCGCGAGGGCTCGTCGTCGAAGGTGGCGTTCCTCGGCTACGGCACCGGCGTGCAGCTGTCGCTCGAGGCGGCGGAGGAGCTGCGCGAGCACGGGATCGACGCGACGGTGGCCGACGCCCGGTTCGCCAAGCCGCTGGACACCGCGCTGATCGAGCGCCTCGCCGCCGAGCACGAGCTGCTCGTGACGGTGGAGGAGGGCGTGCTGCCGGGCGGCTTCGGGAGTGGCGTGCTGGAGCATCTGAACGACTCCGGGACGCTGGGCTCGTGCCGCGTGCTGCGGGTCGGTCTGCCGGACCGGTTCGTCACGCACGGCAAGCCCGCGCTGCTGCACCGCGAGGTCGGCTACACGGGCACGCAGATCGCCGAGCGGATCCTCGCGGCGGTCGGCTCCGGCGCGGCGTCCTTGACGCGCGCGTAGTCTCCCGCCCTCCTTGGGCTCGCTCGACCCGCAGATCCAACGCATCCTCGACCAGATGAGCGGCGGGCCCGTGCCGCAGTCGGTCGAGGAGGCGCGCGCCGGCTACGACCGCACGTCGCTGCTGTGGGTGGGGGAGGCGGAGGAGGTCGCGTCGGTGTCGGACGAGCGCGTGGGCCATGCGTGCCTGCGCGTGTACCGGCCGGCGGTGGCCGAGCCGCGCGGCGCCGTGCTGTGGATCCACGGGGGCGGGTGGATCATGGGGAACCTCACGTCGTACGACCCGCTCTGCCGGGCTTTGGCGAACCGCTGCGGTGCCGTGGTCGCCGCGGTGGACTACCGGCTGGCGCCGGAGACGCGGTTCCCGGGGGCGGTGGAGGACTGCGAGGGCGCGCTGCGGTGGCTGGCGGACGCGTTCCCCGACGAGCCGCTGGCGGTCGCGGGGGACAGCGCGGGCGGGAACCTCGCGACGGTGGTGGCGCGGCGGGCGCGGGACTTCGGGTCGCCTGCGCTCCGCGCCCAGCTCCTCGCCTACCCCGCCACGGACGCCGCCTGCGCCACCGGCTCGCACCTCGACTTCGGCCGCGACGGCACGTACGGGCTCAGCCGCGACGAGATGGCGTTCTGCTGGGCGGCGTATGCGCCAGGTTCCGCTTTGCGCTCGGCCGACGTCTCACCTTTGCGCGCCGCCGACCTCTCCCGGATGCCACCGGCGTACCTCCTCCTCGCCGAGGCCGACGCGCTCACCGACGAGGCGACCGACTACGCCGACCGCTTGGTGGCCGCGGGCAACGACGTCACGGTCAAGGTCTGGCCGGGCACCGTCCACGGCTTCCTCCGCTGGCGCGCGTGCGTCGACGCCGCCCACACGGCGCTCGACGAAGCCGCTGCCTGGCTCCGAACCGCTCTCGCTAGCTAGGTCTTGGCGTCTCGTTTCGCGCCCGGATCGTGGATGCCACGGTCCGCGCGTACGGCGCAGGCGTGCGCCCGCACGTCAAGTCGTCACGCGTGGAGCGTGGCGCCGCGAGCCGTCCGCGAAACGGGACGACAAAGAGAAACGGCCCGCACAAGGTGCGGGCCGCTTCGGGGAGGAGAGATACTGCTGTGGGTCTTGGTTATGGATCACTGAGGTAAGTTCTGTGAGGACCGTGTCCGCTGGGGTGTCGGTCGCTGCAAGAAGAAGAATGCACCGCAGGGCTCCAGTTCACTGTGCGGTGAGACACAGTGGTCCCGGATGACGCCGTCGCGTAGCCTTCCGGGCGCAGATGGCCCGGGTCCGGCTCGACACGCTGCTCGCCGAGCGCGGGCTCTTCGCCTCACGTACGCGCGCCGCCGCGGCGGCCGCCGCCGGCGAGGTGCTCCTCGGCGAGGCCCGCCGGCCCGCCCGTCGTGGGAGCCAGATGGTCGAGGACGACGTCGTGCTCGATCTCGTCGCCGCCGACCGGTACGTCTCGCGCGGCGGCACGAAGCTCGCCAACGCGCTCGACGCGTTCGGCCTCGACGTCACCGGCCGCCGCGCGCTCGACGTGGGCGCCTCGACCGGCGGGTTCACCGACGTCCTCCTCCAGCGCGGCGCCGCGCACGTGGTCGCGGTGGACGTGGCGGAGAACGAGCTCGCGCCCGGCATCCGCGCCAACGAGCGGGTCGCCGTCCTCGACAACACGAACGCCCGCGCGCTCGAGCCCGCCCAGCTCCCGTACGCGCCCGACCTCGTCGTCGCGGACGTCTCGTTCATCTCGCTCACGAAGATCCTCCCGGCCGTGATCGCGTGCATGGACCCGACGTCGTGGGACGGGCTCGTGATGGTCAAGCCGCAGTTCGAGCTGGGGCGCGAGCGGGTCGGCAAGGGCGTCGTCCGCGACCCGGCCGACCGCCGCGAGGCGCTCGTCACCGTCGCGTCGTGCGCGCGCGACCTCGGCGCCACGGTCCTCGGCTTCGCCTCCTCCGGCCTGCCGGGCCCGAAGGGGAACGAGGAGACGTTCGTCCGCCTCGCCGAGCCCGGCCGCCCGGGCGCGGTCGAGGACCTGCTCGCCGCCGCAACGGAGGTCGAGCCGCTGTGAGCGCCGCCCGCCCGAAGCGCGCGCTGGTGCTGACCCACCGGCGCGCCGAGGAGACGCGCTCGGCGTTCGCGCCGCTCTACGCCGCCGCGAAGAAGGCGGGGTGGGAGCTGTGGTTCGACGAGGAGGAGACGCGCCGCCACGAGCTCCAGCCGCGCGACGGCGTCGTCATCAACGCGGATCCGGACGGTGAGGTCGACGTCTGCGTCGTGCTCGGCGGCGACGGCACGATCCTCAGCGCGCTGCGCCGCTACGCCGGCACGGGCGTTCCCGTCTTCGCGGTCAACTTCGGCGCGGTCGGCTTCCTCGCGACGATCGAGCCCTCCGAGATGGAGCAGGACTTCGAGCGCGCGTTCGGCGGCGAGTTCGAGGTGCTCATGCTCCCCTCCGTGGCCGTCACCGGCCCCAGCGGGCGGCTCCAGGCGATCAACGACGTCTCGATCCACCGCAAGGTCGGCGAGCGCGTCGCGGTCCTCGCGTACGTCATCGAGGGCGAGGAGGTGGGGAGCGTGCGCTGCGACGGCGTCGTCGTCGCGACCCCCGCGGGCTCCACCGGCTACAACCTCGCCAACGGCGGCCCGGTCCTGGCGTGGGGCGTCGAGGGGTTCGTCGTCTCGTTCATCGCCCCGCACTCGCTCACCGCCCGCGCGCTCGTCGTCGCTCCGAACGACACGCTCACCATCGAGAACCGCTCCACCGACCCGGTCGACGTCATCATCGACGGCCGCCCGGTCTGGGAGCTCGCCGCCGGCGACTCCCTCGCGGCCACCTTCCACCGCGAGGTCGCCGCCCTCGCTCAGGTCCCGGGCTCGACCTTCTACCGCCGCCTGCAGGAGAAGTTCGGCCGCCTCTCCAGCTGACCGCGTCCGCTCTGGACGCGGGCCGCGACATCGGGCATCCGTCCAGGTGGTTGACCGACACCGCCGAGCCTCCTAGGGTCTGCTGCGCAATCGGCGTCAGGGGCGCCGAGATGACCTGCGGATCGGGAGCTCGCTGTGTCTTGGAGGACCTTCGTCGTCGCGGCGCTGTGCGCGCTCGGCCTCATCGTCGCCGTGCCGGCAGCCGCCTCGGCGGCCTGCACCACGACGTGGAACGGACCGGTCACGGGCGGCAGCTGGGAGACCGCCGCGAGCTGGTCGACGGGCGCGACGCCGACCGCGACCGACGAGGTCTGCCTGCCCGCGGGGACGGAGGTCACCGTGAGCGGCTCGCCCTCCACCGCCCGGCAGATCCACGGCCTCGGGGCGACGCTGACCGTCTCCGGCACGTTGGAGCTGGCCGATACGGCGGCCGTCTCGCGGGTCGGGAACGTCCGCCTTCACGGCACCGTGCGCGGCGTGGGCGAGCTGCGCGCCGTCGACGGCCTGGCCTGGAGCGGGGGCACGCTCGGCGGCGGCGTCGTGCTGCACGCCGAGTCGACGGTCAACGGAACCCTCGACGGCGGCCTGCTCGACGGCACGACCTTCCGCAACGACGGCGACATCGTGCAGTCCAACGGGACGCTCACGGCCCGGAACGGTGCGCTCTTCCATAACACCGGCACCTTCGTGCTCAACGCGTCGCGGTGCTGGGGCTGCTCCTGGGATCCCGGCGTCCAGTGGAGCCCGAACGGCGACGCGCAGCCGCGGCTCGTGAACACCGGGACGATCAGGAAGACCACGAGCGGCTCGGCGACGATCAGCCTCGGGCTCGACAACGACGGCACGGTGGCCGTGGATCAGGGCGAGCTCGCCTTCACGCGCGGCGCGGACGGCAGCGTCTCGCAGGGCGACTGGACGGGCGCCGCGACCGGCACGGCGATCCTCGACGGGCCGCTCCGGCTCGGCTCGGGCGTGCAGGTCGCCGGCAACCTGCGGATCGGGTGGAGCGGCGACGTCCGGATCGGCGACATCCACGGCGCGAACGCCTCGCTGACCGTCCACGGCACCCTCCGTCTCGACCCGGGCGACGCCTCGCGCGTCGGGACCGTGACGCACACCGGCACCATCACCGGCGCCGGGACGCTGCGCGCGGCACAGCGGTACGACCTCGGCGGCGGCCAGCTCACGGCCGCCGCGGCGGTGCACGTCGAGGACACGGCGGCCGGCACGCTCACCAGTGGCGCGTTCGACGGCGCGACGCTCCGCAACGACGGCACGCTGACGCTGCAGGGCTACACCACGGTCGCCGGCCGCAACGGCGCGGTGATCGACAACCGCGGGACCTTCACGCTGGCGACGACGAGCTGCTGGGGCTGCTCGTACCAGGCCGGGCTGGTGTGAACGACACCGGCGATGCCGCGCCGCGGTTCCTCAACTCGGGCACGCTGCGCAAGACCGAGTCGAGCAGCGCGACGATCGCGTTCGCGTTCGACAACGACGGGGCCGTCCGTGTCAACGAGGCGACGCTGTCCTTCGGCCGTGGCGTGCCGGGCGCGGTGTCGACCGGCTCCTGGGGCGGCGCGGGCACGCCGACGCTCGACGGCGCCTTCACGCTGGGCGCGGACACCGAGCTCGACGGCCGGCTCGCCGTCGGCTGGTCGGGCAACGTCGCGGCGGAGGGGATCAGCGGCCCAGGCGGCAGCACGCTCGTCGTCAACGGGACGCTCGACCTCGTCGACGGCGGCGCGCCGTCCGCGGTCGGCACCCTCGAGCACACCGGGACCATCAGCGGAGACGCGCGCCTCAGCGTGAGCACCGGCGTGACGTGGAGCGGCCAGCTGCGCGACCACGCCGAGCTGGTCGTCGGCCCGGACGCGACGGGCACGCTGACCAACGGCACCCTCGACGGTGCCACGCTGCGCAACGACGGCGCGCTGACGCTCCAGGGCTACACGACGGTGTACGGCAGGAACGGCGCGGTCATCGACAACGGCGGCACGTTCACGCTCGCGACGACGAGCTGCTGGGGCTGCTCCTACCAGGCCGGGCTGGTGTGGAACGACACGGGTGACCTCGCGCCGCGCTTCCTGAACACGGGCACGCTGCGCAAGACCGAGGCGAGCAGCGCGACGGTCGGGTTCGCGCTCGACAACGACGGCGTCGTGCGCGTCAACGAGGCGACGGTGTCCTTCGGCCGCGGCGCGCCCGGCGCGGTGTCGACCGGTTCCTGGAGCGGCGCGGGCACGGCGTCCCTCGACGGCCCGTTCAGCCTGGGCGCGGGCACCGTCGTCGACGGCCGGCTCGCCGTCGGATGGCCGGGGAACGTGTCCGCGCAGGGGATCGCCGGACCGGGCGGCACCCTGGTCGTCAACGGCACCCTCGATCTGGTCGACGGCGGCGATCCCTCCCAGATCGGGGCGCTCGAGCAGAGCGGCACGATCAGCGGCGACGGCCGGCTCACGGTCCGCGACGCCGTCACCTGGAGCGGGCAGCTCCGTGAGGACGCCGAGCTCGTGCTCGGGCCGAACGCCACCGGGACGCTCACGAGCGGCGTCATCGACGGCGCCGCGCTCCGCAACGCCGGCGTCGTGACCCAGCAGGGGTACGTCACGATCACCGGCCGCAACGGCGCGCTGATCGAGAACTCGGGCACGTTCACGCTGGCGACGACGAACTGCTGGGGCTGCTCGTACCAGGCGGGCCTTGTGTGGAACGACACGGGCGACGTCGCGCCGCGGTTCCTCAACACCGGCACGCTGCGCAAGACGGGACCGAGCAGCGCGACGATCGGGTTCGGGCTGGACAACGACGGCGTCGTGCGGGTCGATGAGGCGACGGTGTCCTTCGGCCGCGGCGTGCCCGGCGCGGTGTCGACCGGCTCGTGGGGCGGCGCGGGCACCCCGTCCCTGGACGGGGCGTTCACGCTCGCCGACGGCACCGTCGTGGACGGCCGCCTCACGGTGGGCTGGCCGGGCACCGTCACCGCCGGTGGGCTGCAGGGCTCGGGCGCGACGCTCACCGTCAACGGGACGCTGGCCATGGCGAGCGGGAGCCAGTCGCGCGTGACCACGCTGGAGCAGAGCGGCACCCTCCGCGGCGCCGGCACCCTGCGCGTCGCCCAGGGGCTGACGTGGAGCGGCACGCTCCGCGACGGCGCGGTCCTCGACGTCGCCGGGAGCGCGACCGGCACCGTCACGAGCGGCGTGCTCGACGACGCGACCTTCCGCAACGCCGGCGACCTCACCCAGCAGGGGTACGTCACCGTCACCGGCCGCAACGGCGCCCTGCTCGAGAACTCCGGCACGTACACCCTCGCGACGACGGGCTGCTGGGGCTGCTCGTACTCGCCCGGGCTCGTGTGGCAGCCGAACGGCGACGCCGCCCCGCGGCTCGTCAACACCGGCACGCTGCGCAAGACCGAGTCGTCGTACGCGGCCGTCGACTTCGCGACCGACAACGACGGAACGGTCGAGGTCACGCAGGGCAACGTCTTCTTCCGCCGGGGCATCCTGGGCGAGACGTCGAGCGGCAGCTGGAGCGGCACGACGAACGGGCAGCCATCGCTCGACGGGCCGTTCGTCCTGGACGGCGCCACGCTGTCCGGCGCGGTCACGATCGGCTGGTCCGGCGCTGTCGCCGCGAACGTGCTCCACGGCTCGTCCGTGGCGCTCTCGCTGAACGGAGGCCTCGCGCTCACGCAGGCCGCGGCGGTCTCGCGGGTCAACGACCTGTCGTTCACCGGGCGGCTCGACGGCCCGGGCCATCTGCGCGTCGGCCACGAGCTGACCTGGGGCGGCGGTGCCGTCGGCCTCGCTGGGCGGCTCACCGTCGAGAGCGGCGCGACCGGGACCGTCACGAGCGGCGTGGTCGACGCGGCGACGGTCCGCAACGAGGGCTCCCTGACGCAGACCGGCAGCGGCACCCTCTCGGGGCGCAACGGCGGGCTGATCGACAACCGCGGGTTCTACACGCTGAACGCCGAGCGCTGCTGGGGCTGCTCGTACGAGGCGGGGATCATCGAGAGCGGCATCGCCACCGCCTCGGTCTTCCGGAACGCCGGGACACTGCGCAAGACCGAGGGGTCGGGGACGAGCGTTGTCACCTGGGCGGTCGAGAACCTCGGCACCGTCCGCGCCGACACCGGCACGCTCGACCTCCGCGGGCCGAACGTCCTCACCACCCCGCAGGCCGAGGAGTCGTACGGCCCCGGGAACCCGGCGACGCCCAACGTGCGCCGCAGCTGCGCCGGCAAGCCGGTCGACTGCGCCACCGGCAACCAGTTCGAGGTCCACACCGATCTCGCCGTGGGCGGACGCGGACTCGGCCTGACGCAGACGCGGACCTACAACTCGCAGGCGGCGACCACCCAGACGGCACCGAGCCCGTACGGCTTCGGGTGGACCGGCGCGTACACCGACCGGCTCGTCGTCGAGGCCGCCCAGAGGCGAGCGACGGTGCACCAGGCCGACGGCAGCACGGTGCCGTTCGTCATCGAGTCCGGTGGCACGTTCGGCGCGCCCGCCTGGGTGCAGGCGAAGCTCGTCCGCGACGGGACGACGTTCGTCTACACGCTTCCGAACCAGGTGCGGTACGTCTTCGACGCGGACGGCCGGCTGAGCTCGCAGGTCGACCGCAACGGCAACGCCACGACCATCGGCCACGACGGCGCCGGGCGGCTGACGACGGTCACGGACCCCGCCGGCCGCACGCTCACCTACGCCTACGACGGCGATCAGGTCTCGAGCGTCACCGACCCGTCCGGGCTGACGGTCGAGTATGAGTACGACGCCGGTGAGCTCGTCGAGGTCCGGTACGAGGACGACGAGAGCCCGACGTGGGCGTTCGACTACGACGGCGCGCACCAGCTCACGCACATGACCGACGCGCGGGGTGGCACGACGGTCACCGAGTACGACGCGCAGCACCGCGCCACGCGGCAGACCGACGCGCTGAACCGCACGCGCCGATGGGAGTACCTCACCGACGAGACGCGGATCGCCGAGCCGAACGGATCGACCACCCACACGTGGTTCGACCAGGGTCAGCCGACGCGGATCGTACGGGCAGAGGGAACGCCCGCGCAGACGTCGACCCGGTACGTGTACGACGCCGACCGCCGCAACACGGAGGTCGTCGACGGCAACGGGCACACCACGCGGTTCACCTACGACGGCGCCGGCAACCGCACGAGCGCGACCGACCCGACCGGGCGCACGACGCGCTGGACCTACGACGCGCGGCGCGACGTGACGAGCGCCGAGTCGCCGGGCGGGAAGGTCACGGCGATCACCCGTGACGCGCAGGGCAACCCGACGGCGATCTCGCGCACGTTCACCGAGAACGGCCAGCAGCGCGTGCAACGGGTCGAGATGGGCAACGACCAGCACGGCCAGCTCACGTCGCTCACGGACGCGCTCGGCAAGGTCACGACCTACGAGTACGACGCGGCCGGCAACCAGACCGCCAAGCAGGACGCGACGGGCCGCCGCACGACGGCGACGTTCGACGCGGTGTCGCGCATGACGTCGGTCACGACGCCGGGCAGCCACACCACGACGATCACGCGAGACCGGTTCGGGCGGCCCACGAAGACGACCGATCCGCTCGGTCGCGAGACGCTGACGACGTACGACGACAACGGCAACGTGGTCGAGGTCACCGACCCGGCGGGCCGCAAGACGCTCGCCTCCTACGACGCGGAGAACCAGCTCCTCACCGAGACGCTCGGCGACGGCTCGGTGCGGCACGTCGCGTACGACGCGATGGGCGCGGTCGCGTCCCGGACGGACGGGGCCGGCCACACGACGACCTACCACCGTGACGCCGCGGGCAACGTGACCGAGATCGCCGACCCGCTCGACCGGCGGACCGTCCTGCGCCACGACCGGGCCGGCAACGTGACCGAGCAGATCGACGCGCTTTCGCGCTCGACGACGTTCGGCTACGACGACGCCGACCGGCCGACGCGCACCACCTACCCGGCGCCGGGCGCCCGCGAGGTGACGTACGGCTACGACGCCGAGGGACGGCAGGTCCGCGCCGACGACGGCACGCACCACAGCACGACCACGTACGACGACCTCGGCCGCGTCATCGGGACGCGGGCGGCGAGCGGGGCGCAGGTCGCCTACGGCTACGACCTGGCCGACCGCCGCACGGTCGTCCGGTACCCGAACGGCCAGGACGTCACGACGGCGTACGACGACGCGGGCCGGCCGACGAGCGTCACCGACTGGCTCGGCAACACGACCGCGCTGGGGTACGACGCCGACGCGAACCTCACCACGAAGGACCTGCCCGGCAGCGCGCAGGACACCTACGCGTACAACGCCGCCGGCGACCTGACCGGCGCCGCGTTCGACGGCGCGACGCTCGACTACGGCTACAGCGCCGCGGGCGAGCTGACCTCGATCGCGTCGGCCGGGCTGCCCGGCCCGGCGGCGGAGAGCTACGCCTACGACGCCGCCGCGCGGCTGGGCAAGGACGGCCTGGCGACGCTGGCCTACGACCTGGCGGGCAACGCCACGAAGCTCGCGGGCGCCGACCCGCTCCGCTACGACGCCGCGGGGCAGCTGACGAGCGCGACGACCGGTGACGGCGAGGCCACGTACGGCTTCGACGCCGCCGGCCAGCGCCGCTCCCAGGCCGTCGCGGGCGGTGCGACGCGGACGTTCGGCTACGACAGCACCGGGAACCTGACGTCGGTCGCGACCGACGGGACCACGGACGCCACGTACGCGTACGACCTGGACGGCCTGCGCGAGTCGAAGACGGTCGCCGGCGCCGCGGACCCGACGACGTTCGTGTGGGATCGCACGGCCGGCGTCCCGATGCTCCTGGCCGAGGGCGAGACGAGCTACGTGCACGCGCCGGACGGCCTGCCGCTGGCGTCGATCGACGGTGACGGGGAGGTTCGGTACTTCCACCACGACCGGCTCGGCAGCACGCGGTCCATGACCGACGCGTCCGGCGCCCGGCTCGCGGCCCAGACGTTCGACGCCTACGGCAACGTGGTCGAGAAGACGGGCACCGAGCGCATCCCGTTCGGGTTCGCCGGGCGGTACACGGACGAGGAGACGGGCCTCGTGGTCATGGGCGTGCGCGTGTACGACCCGGCCACCGGCCAGTTCCTCACGCGCGACCCGCTCGAGGACCTGACGCTCGAGCCGTACCTCTACGCGAGCGGCGACCCGGTCAACGCGATCGACCCGACCGGGCTCATCTCGATCCGCATCGGCCTCCCGGCGTTGCAGGACGTCTCAGACGCGGCGGCCGGCTTCGGCGACGCTGCGAGCGGGCTGATCAGCGACACGGTTGGGCTCGCGACCGTTGGCGTCGTCGACCTCCCGACGACGTACGACATCCGCGAAGGGCTCGGCGTGAACGACGCGGTCGACTTCTGCTCGACCGCTTACACGGGCGGGGAAGTCGCTGGAACGGGCGTGGCGAGTGCTCTCGGAGGGATGGGCGCCGCCCGGGCGGTCCGGATCGGGCGCGGCGCCTGGGCCGATGGACGCAACGGGAAGGATCTCATCGTCTCCCGGAAGAACGTTCCGACGGGAGGCAAGAAGTGGAGGATCTCGCCCACCGGACATCGGCTCAAGCCCAACCCTGGCGCGAGGAGAACGCCACACTGGGGGCGGAACCTTCCGCATTATCACCGTCGCCCGGGAATCGCCAAGCATCGCCCGTGGGAAGGAGGCTTCTGATGATCGCGGAGCCTGTCGTCTTGATCGATCGTGACGGGGTCGTCTACGTCTTCGACTCCTTGGACGAGGCTGAGGTGAACCTGGACCTCGACGACGTCCTCGACAACGAGTACCAGGCGTTCGACTCGCGCGGCCTGGCACTCGTGATCGAGCAGGCGCCAGGCATGCCGTTCTCCGCGGCGATCCGTCCCGACGAACTGGTCCCGACGCACGCCGAGGATCTCCGCGCCGCGCTTGTCTCGGCGCTGGAGCGGACCGGTGCGGATCTCGGGGACCTCGCCTCGCAGCCACTGCCCCGAGTTCTCGAGGTTGCGCTGCTCCATCGGAGGCGCCACAGCCTGCCCTGAGGCCGGCTGGCTCCGGCAACTTGCGCCGAGACAGGGCCGAACACACGTTCGAGTGCGCCAACTTCGTGACAGAACAGTTGTTCGGGGGCGGATCCGTCTTGGCGCCGTGGCATGGTCCGGCGCGTGCTGAGCGAGCTGCGCGTCGAGAACCTCCTGCTGATCGAGCGGGCCGAGCTGCGTCTGACCGAGGGCCTGAACGTCCTCACGGGCGAGACCGGTGCCGGCAAGACGATGCTGGCGCACGCCCTCGACCTGCTGCTGGGCGGCAAAGCGCGGCAGGGGATCGTGCGGCCGGGCGCGAGCGAGGCGTACGTCGAGGGCGTCTTCGAGCTGCCCGACGGGCTCCGGGGCGAGCTGGGGGAGCGGCTCCCCGAGGACGCCGAGGAGATCGTGCTCGCGCGGCGCGTGAGCACGTCCGGCCGGACGCGCGCGCTGCTGAACGGGCGGACCGTGACGGTCGACGACCTGCGCGACGTCGCGCGCGTGCTGATCGCCTTCTACGGCCAGCACGAGTCGCGCAAGCTCGTGGTCGCGTCGGCGCAGCTCGACCTGCTCGACGGGTTCGTCGGCGCGAAGCACCTGGCCGCGCGCGCGCACGTCGCGCGCGTGCACGCCGAGGTCCGGCGGCTGGAGGGGCGGCTGGTGGAGCTGCGCGAGCGGGCCGGCGCGCGCGACCGCGAGCTGGACCTCCTGGAGTTCGAGATCGCCGAGATCGAGTCCGCCGACCCGTCCGAGGCCGAGGAGGCGGAGCTGCTCGCCGAGCGCGGGCGGCTGCGGCACGTCGAGGCGCTGCGGGCGGCCGCGCTGGGCGCGGCCGAGGCGCTCGACGGCGAGAGCGGCGGCGCCGACGGCGAGGGGCTGGCGGTCGCTGGGCTGGTCGCGGGCGCTGAGCGCGAGCTGGACGGCGTGCAGGAGGTCGACCCGCAGCTCGACCCGCTCGCCGACCGGTTCCGCGCGCTGGCCGTCGAGGCGGCCGACCTGGCGGGCGAGCTGCGCCGCTACGGCGAGGGCCTGGACGCCGAGCCGGGCCGCCTTGAGGTCGTGGAGGAGCGCCTGGGGACGTTCGACCGGCTGATGCGCAAGCACGGCGGCTCGATCGCCGCGGTGCTCGAGCACGCCCGCGAGTGCCGGGAGCGGCGCGACGAGCTGGCCGGGGCGGAGGTCGCGCTGGAGGAGACGACGGCGGAGCTGGAGCGCACGCGGGCCGATCTCGTCAAGCGCTGCGCCGCGCTGACCAAGGCGCGCGCGAAGGCGGCGCCGAAGCTCGCCGCCGGCGTGCGCGAGCGGCTCGCGCACCTGGCGATGGAGGGCGCGTCGTTCGAGATCGCGGTCGGCGAGCGCGAGCCCGGGCCGACCGGCGCGGACGTCGTCGAGTTCCTCATCGCGCCGAACCCGGGCGTGCCCGCGGCGCCGCTGCGCGACATCGCATCCGGCGGCGAGCTGTCGCGCGTGATGCTCTCGCTGCTCGGCACCGCCAACGACGGCAGCGACGCGACGCTCGTCTTCGACGAGGTCGACGCAGGCATCGGCGGCGTCACGGCGCGGGCGGTCGGCGAGCAGCTGCGGGCGCTCTCGGGCGGTCGTCAGGTGCTCTGCATCACCCACCTGCCGCAGATCGCGTCGCTCGGCGCGCGCCACTTCTCGATCGCCAAGGACACCACGGTCGAGCCGGCCCGGACGACGGTCTCCGAGCTGTCCGAGAAGCAGGTGGTGGCGGAGCTCGTCCGGATGCTCGGGGCCGACGACAACGACCTCGCTGCGCGCCGCCACGCGCAGGAGCTGCGCAAGGCGGCATGACCGTGAGGGCTTTCCCGCTGCTTGCGGAGAGGATCACGGAGCGCGTCCGCGTCCAGCGCTACCGTGGCGGAGTACCTGGAGTCTTCGACCTGCGAGCCGCCCATGCCTGAACGCCAGACCAGATTCATCTTCGTCACGGGCGGCGTCGTCTCCTCGCTCGGGAAGGGCATCGCGGCCGCCTCGATCGGCCGCCTCCTGGTCTCGCGCGGGCTCTCGGTCCAGATCCAGAAGTTCGATCCGTACATCAACGTCGACCCGGGGACGATGTCGCCGTACCAGCACGGCGAGGTCTTCGTGACCGAGGACGGCGCGGAGACCGACCTCGATCTCGGCCACTACGAGCGGTACACCGACGCGAACACGGGCCGCGCGTCGAACGTCACCGCCGGCGGCATCTACAACTCGGTGATCCGGCGCGAGCGCCGCGGCGACTACCTGGGCGCGACCGTCCAGGTCATCCCGCACATCACCGACGAGATCAAGAACCGGATCAAGCTCGTCGCCGACTCGACCGACGTCGACGTCGTCATCACCGAGATCGGCGGCACGGTCGGCGACATCGAGTCGCTGCCGTTCCTCGAGGCGATCCGCCAGTTCCCGGTCGAGGTCGGCCGCCGGAATTGCATGTACCTGCACCTCACGCTGGTGCCGTACATCGGCCACGCGGGCGAGCTGAAGACCAAGCCGACGCAGCACTCGGTCAACGAGCTGCGCCGCATCGGCATCCAGCCCGACATGGTCATCTGCCGCTCCGAGAGCCCGCTGGCCGACGACGTGCGCAAGAAGATCGCGCTCTTCACCTCGGTGCCGCTGGACTCGGTCGTCTCCGGCTACGACGTCGACAACATCTACAAGGTCCCGGTCGCCTACCAGGACCAGGGCGTCGACGACGCGATCCTCGAGCACCTCGGGCTCGACGCGCCGAAGGCCGACCTGGGCTCGTGGCGCGACCTCGTGCGCCGCGTCGACGAGGCCGAGGGCAACGTGCGCATCGCGCTCGTCGGCAAGTACGTCCAGCTCGAGGACGCGTACCTGTCGGTCTCGGAGTCGCTGCGCCACGCCGGGTTCAACCACGGCGTGAACATCGACCTCGACTGGATCGACTCCGAGGAGGTCGAGCGCGGCGAGGCCGGCGACCGGCTCCGCGGCGCGGACGGCATCCTCGTCCCCGGCGGCTTCGGCGGCCGCGGCATCGAGGGCAAGATCGAGGCCGCGCGCGTGGCGCGCGAGGAGGGGATCCCGTACCTCGGGATCTGCCTCGGCATGCAGATCGCCGTCGCGGAGTTCGCGCGGAACGTCGCGGGCATGGACGGGGCGAACTCGACCGAGTTCGATCCCGAGACGCCGTTCCCGGTGATCGACCTGCTGCCCGAGCAGAAGGAGGTCGCGGACCTCGGCGGGACGATGCGCCTCGGCGCCGACCCGATCAAGCTCCACCCCGACACGCGGGCGCGCGAGCTGTACGGCGAGGCCGTCGTGTACGAGCGCCACCGCCACCGCTACGAGGTCAACAACCTGCTGCGCAAGCGGCTGGAGGCGGCCGGGCTCATCGTGTCGGGCACGTCGCCGGACGAGCGGCTGGTCGAGATCGTCGAGCTGCGCGACCACCCGTTCTTCGTGGCGTCCCAGTTCCACCCCGAGTTCAAGTCGCGGCCCGAGCGGCCGTCGCCGCTGTTCGACCAGTTCATCGTCGCGTCGCTCCAGCAGCGCGGTGGGGAGCCGCGGTCGGGCGAGGGCAACCTGACCGACGAGGTCCGCGCGAGCGTCGGCTCGCACGAGGCCCGCACGTCGTCGTAGGGCCGGAGCCCGAGGCCAAGCCCGGCATGGAGCGCGCGAAGCCCGAGGAGCGCGAGCGGCTGAACGCGCTCTTCGCCGAGCTGTGCGCCATCCCGAGCCCGTCCGGGCAGGAGGCGGCCTGCTCGGCGCGCGTGCGCGCCGAGCTCGAAGGGCTCGGGCTGGCGGTGGAGGAGGACGCGGCGGGGAACCTCCTCGCGCGCGTCCGGGCGAGCGGTGACGGTGGCGAGGGCGGAGCGGTCCGGACGGTCCTGCTCTGCGCGCACCTGGACACCGTCCCGCACGGCGACACGCCGATCGAGCCGGTGCTCGTCGACGACGGGTGGGAGAACGCGCACGACGCGATCCTCGGCGCCGACAACAAGGCGGCGGTCGCGGTCATGCTCGTCGCGGCGCGGCGGGCCGTGGAGCGCGGCGGGGCCGACATCGGGCTCGAGCTGCTCTTCACCACCGGCGAGGAGACGGCGCTGCTCGGCGCGAAGGAGTTCGACGCGTCCAAGCTCACCGCCGACTTCGGCTATGTCTTCGATCACGCGACGCCGATCGGCGAGATCGTCGTCGCGTCGCCGACCTACTTCAAGCTCGTCGCCGAGTTCCACGGCCAGGCCGCGCACGCGGGCATCCGGCCGGAGGACGGGCGGAACGCGATCACCGCCGCCGCGCGGGCGATCGCGAACATCACGAGCGGCCGGATCGACGACGAGACGACCACGAACGTCGCCGGCATCGAGGGCGGCCGGTCGCACACGAACATCGTCCCGGACAACGCCCGGTTCTGGGCCGAGGCGCGCTCGCTCGACCCGCGCAAGGCCGAGGCGGAGATCCAGAAGATGGTCGGCGCGATCCACGAGGCCGCCAACCACACCGGCGGCGGCGCGGCCGGCGACGGGATCGGCTGCGACGTGGACGTCGACGTCGACGTCGAGAAGCTCTTCGTCGGGTTCCGCACGCCGCCGGACGCACCGGAGCTCGTCGCCGCCGAGCGCGCGCTGCGCGCCGCCGGGTACGAGCCGAGCCACATCACGACCGGCGGCGGCTCGGACGCCAACGCGCTCCAGGTCAGCGGCTTCCCGTGCATCTGCCTCGCCAACGGCACGGAACGCAACCACGAGCCCACCGAGCGGGTGTCGGTCGCGGCGCTGGAGGGCATGCTCGACGTGACCTTCGCCCTGATGGAAGAAGCCGCCACGTGAGCAAGCTGGATCCCGAGAACGAGCAGGTCGTCTACGACGGGCCCCGCTTCAAGATCCGCCGTGCGGAGTTCCGCGGCGGCGAGCGCACCCGCGAGTGGGTCGACACGCCCGACGCCGTCGCGATCGTCGCGTACGACGACGAGAACCTCTACCTGATCCGCCAGGCGCGCGAGGCGATCGGCCGCGACGACACGCTCGAGGTGCCGGCCGGGCTGATGGACGTGGAGGGCGAGTCGCCGGTCGAGACCGCCAAGCGCGAGCTGCGCGAGGAGATCGGGATGGAGGCCGCCGACTGGCTCCACGCGACGACGTACTTCTCCAGCTCCGGCTACACGAACGAGCAGGTCCACGTCTTCCTCGCCACCGGGCTGACGAAGGTCGCCGAGCCGGACGCGGACGCAGAGGAGGGGCTCGACCTCGTCACCTGGCCGCTGGCGGATCTCGACGGCCTCATCGACGGGAACGTCGACGCCAAGTCCCTCGTCGGGCTCCTCTGGCTTCAGCGCGCCCGCGAGCTCGGCGGCGCGGCGGGCCAGGGCGCGTAGCGCGGCGGGGCGCGGGCGGGGCGCGCGCCGATGAGTGGCGCGCTTCAAACTCGGACAGACGTCCAGGTGGTCGCGGGGTCCGAAGCGGGACGCCGATGTCTGCCTCGTGCCCGCGTCGCTCCCGCGCATCGCCGTTCTGGCCGCCATCGCGGCGGTGCTCGCCGCCGTCCTCCCGGTCGCCGGCACCGCGCTGGGCCCGCACGCCTCGTTCCTGCCTGCCTTCCTCACCGCGGCGGCCGGCGCGGACGCGCTGACGGCCTACCTCCTTGCCCAGCAGTGGCGCGCGGGCGCATCCGCGCGGATCCTCGCGCTCGGCGCCGCGTACGCGTTCTCGTCGTTCACGATCGTCGTCCACGCGCTCGTCTTCCCGACCGTCGTCTCGCCGACCGGCCTGCTCGGCGCCTACAACGACACCTCCACCTGGCTGTGGACGACCTGGCACGGCGGCTTCTCGCTCTTTCTCGCCGCCGCCCTCGGGCCCTGGCCGGAGCGCTTCCGCGCGCCCGTGCGACGGCTCACGACGGGGAACCGCACCGCCGCCAGCGCCCTCGCCTTCACCGCGCCCGCGCTGCTGACCACCGCGCTGACCGCCGTCTTCATCGGCCTCCACGACCACCTGCCGCAGATCATCAGCGCCAACGACTACTCCAAGCTCACGCGCACGATCGGCCCGTTCGTGATCGGCGCGAACGTCATCGCGCTCGCCGCCGTGATCGCCGGCACCCGCCGCGGCGACCGGCCGCAGCTGGAGCGCTGGGTCGTCGTCGTCACCGCCGCGTCGTTCGCCGACGTCGTCCTCACCCTCCTCGCCGACGGCCGCTTCACGCTCGGCTGGTACGCCGCCCGCGTCCTCAGCCTCGCCGCCGCGAGCATCGTCCTCGTCGTCCTGCTCACCGAGATCCGCCGGATGTACCGCGAGATGACGATCGCGAACGAGCGGCTCGCGCGGAAGGCCAGCCGCGACAGCCTCACCGGCGTCCTCGCCCGCGGCGCCGCGCTCGAACGGCTCGGGGAGCGGCTCGCAGACCCCGCCGACGACCGGCCGTTCCTCGTCGGCCTGCTCGACATCGACCACTTCAAGGCGATCAACGACGGCTTCGGCCACGTCGCGGGCGACCGGGTGCTGAGCGAGGTCGCGCGCCGGCTCGAGCTGCGGCTGCGCGGCGAGGACCTGCTCGGCCGGTACGGCGGGGAGGAGTTCCTGCTCGTGCTGGAGGCCGACCCGCGCCACGCCGCCGCGATCGGCGAGCGGCTGCTCGACGGCCTGCGCGAGCTGCCGGTCATTGTCGACGACGGCCACGACGCCCGCGCGGTCGACGTCCGCGCGAGCCTCGGGCTCGTCAAGGCGCAGCCCGGCGACGACGTCACGACGCTGATCGCCCGCGCCGACGAGGCGCTCTACCGCGCCAAGAAGACGGGCCGCGACCACGCCGAGGTCTTCCGCCCGGTGGCCCTCGCCGCGGCCTGAAGCGGCGCAACGCGACCGATCCCTACGCATCTCGCCCCAGGAAAGGTGGGCGAGACGTTGCAGAACGAGGGTCTCCGGCTCAGCAGCCGAAGCATGGCGCATGGCCACCCTCGCGGCACAGCCCTCCACCCGCCCCTTCGAGCACCTCGTTCTCGACTTCCTGGCGTACCTGGAGTTCGAGCGCGGCCTGTCCCGCAACACGCTGGAGGCCTACCGCTCCGATCTGCTCCAGCTCGGCGGCTACCTCGAGCGCGAGGGCGTCTCCGCCACGGACGCGCAGCACGAGCACCTCGCGGGCTTCCTCAGCGAGCTGGCCGAGGGCGGCGAGGACCGTTCACCCGCGAGCCCCGCGACGCTGCAGCGCAAGGCCGCGTGCCTGCGGTCCTTCTACCGCCACCTCAGACGCGAGGAGCTGCTCGCGCACGACCCGACCGCCGAGCTGCGGGCGCCGCGCAAGAGCCAGAAGCTCCCGCAGGTGCTCGGCCGCGAGGAGGTCCAGAAGCTGCTGCAGGCGCCGAAGGGCGTCGACCCGGGCGCGCTGCGCGACCGCGCGCTGCTCGAGGTCATGTACGCGTGCGGCCTGCGGGCGAGCGAGGCGATCGACCTCACGCTCGCCGACATCGACCTGGAGGCGGGCATCGTCCGTGCCCGCGGCAAGGGCTCCAAGGAGCGGCTCGTGCCGGTGGGAAGCGAGGCGGTGAGCGCCGTCGAGCACTGGCTCCGGCGCGGGCGCCCGCAGTTCGTCGGCCTCAAGGACGAGCCGCACCTGTTCGTCAACCACCGCGGCGGCGGCCTGACCCGGCAGGGGCTCTACAAGATCGTCCAGCGCCACGCCAAGGCGGTCGGCCTCGACGGCAAGATGAGCCCGCACACGCTGCGCCACACCTTCGCCACGCACCTGCTCGCCGGCGGCTGCGACCTGCGCAGCGTCCAGGAGATGCTCGGCCACGCGGACGTCGCGACGACGCAGATCTACACGCACGTGACGTCCGGCCGGCTGAAGGACGTCTACTTCGCCGCGCACCCGCGCGCGAACGCGCCCGCGGCCTGACCCGCCGCCCGCCCCGCTAGCTTCACCCGGATGGACAGACGGGCGTTCGTCGTCGTCCTCGACGCCGTGGGCGTCGGGGCGCTCCCCGACGCCGCCGAGTACGGCGACGCGGGCACCGACACGGTGGGTCACCTGAGCGAGGCCCTCGGCGGCCTGACCCTGCCGACCCTGCAGGGGCTCGGGCTCGGCTCGATCATCCCCGTCGTCGGCGTCCCGCCGGCCGACGCGCCCGTCCTCCACGGCCGCCTGCACCCGCTCGGCCCGGGGAAGGACTCGACGACCGGCCACTGGGAGCTGATGGGCGTCGTCGCGCAGGCCGACCCGCCGACGTACCCGGAAGGCTTCCCGCCGGAGCTGCTGGAGGAGCTGCGCGCCATCGCCGGCCGCGACTTCCTGCTCAACCGGCCGTACAACGGCGTGCAGGCGATCGAGGACTTCGGCGAGGAGCACCTGCGCACCGGGAAGCTCATCCTCTACACGAGCGCCGACTCCGTCCTCCAGATCGCCGCGCACCACGACGTGCTGGGCGAGCCGGAGCTGGTGGCGCTGTGCGAGCGGATCCGCGCGCACCTGATGGAGCCGCCGCACAACGTCGGCCGCGTCATCGCCCGGCCGTTCACGGGGGAGCCGGGGGCGTTCGAGCGCACGACCGGCCGGCGCGACATCTCGCTCCCGCCGCCCGGCCGCACGTACCTCACCGCGCTGCGCGAGGCCGGTGTGCCCGTCCACGCCGTCGGCAAGGTCAACGACCTCTTCGCCGGCGTCGGGATCGACGAGGCGCACCCGGGCAAGACGAACGCGCAGTCGCTCGCGGCGACCGAGGAGCTGATCGAGACGCTCGACCGCGGCCTCGTCTTCACGAACTGCGTCGAGACCGACCAGGTCTACGGCCACCGCCACGACCTCGAGGGGTTCGCGGGCGCGCTGGAGCGGATCGACGCGGCCGTCGCGCAGTGGCTGCCCAAGCTCCGCGACACCGACCTGCTCGTCCTCACCGCCGACCACGGCGTCGACATGACGACCCCCGGCAGCGACCACACGCGCGAGCACGCGCCGCTCCTGGCCCGCGCGACCGGCCCCGGCCTCGCCGGCCGCCACGATGGCCCGCTCGCCGACGTCGGCGCGTCGGTGCTCAAGTGGCTGGCGGACGCGGAGGAGCCGGAGCTGCCGGGCACGCCCTTCGTCTGACCCTCGGGTGGCGCCGGGGTGGACGGACGTTCGAGCGGCACAGGTCCGTCCCGTTCCTATTCTGCTCGCGTGCTCCTTCGACGCGCCCTGACCATCGCCACGTCGCTGGTCGCGCTCGCGGCTCCCGCCTCGGCCTCGGCCGCCGGGCTTCCGTCCCTCCTCGCCGGCCCGGACCAAGGCGTCACGGCCGTCAAGGGCAAGGACGGTGTGCGGCTCCACTTCGGTCCGAAGGCGAAGCCCCTGTACGCCAAGATCGCCGGCAAGCGCGTGGTGGTCGGCTGCGCCGACGTCAGCTTCGGCCCCCCCGGCCGCTACGTCACCGACGGGGACGGGGTCGTCGGCACGATCCGCGCGTCGCGCCGGCGCGGATCGCTGCGCATGCTCACCGGCGGCGACTTCTGCTTCGTCCGGATGCCGTCCAGCGGTGCCGGCAGCGGAGCCCCGGTCGCCACCGTCGGCGTGACCGCCGCGGGCCGCGAGTACCTGGATGAGCTCAACACCGCCGTGGTCATGCTGAGCGTGACCGTGCTCGGCGCCAGGTCCGTCGGCGATGAGGAGGAGGAGGCGGAGCCGCAGCTGCCGACGGCCGCGGAGGTCGTCGCGAGCTCCCGCGGGCTCGCGGTCGCGCTCGACAGCGTGGACGCGACCCCGCCGGCCGACAAGGTGGGCGTCTTCGTCGGCCCCAACCAGGTGGAGATCGTCGCCGTGACACGTGGCGGTCGTCGCCTCTTCCACGAGGTGGCCGGCGACGTCATCCGCTCGAACATCCTGCACCTGCTGGAGGACTGAGCCGCACCGCGCCCGCGTAGCGGTCGGCGAGCAGGCGCTCGACCGCGGCGCGGTCGGGGAGGTCGTCGCGCGGGGTGACGACGAGGGCGTTGGCGCGGACGTCGACCTCGGCGGAGCGGACGGTGAGGCCGGCCGCGCGGAGGTCGTCGTCCTTGCGCAGCGTGCGGGGGAGGCGCTCGAGCTCGGCGAACGACCAGCGGGCGGGGAAGACGGTGAGGACGGACGGGTCGGGGACGCGGCCGCGGAGCGCGGCCTCGTGGACCGTGACGTCGCCGGTGAAGCCCGCGTGGACGCCGTCGCCGGCGGCCATCGAGTAGGCGACGCCGGCAAACGCGTCGGGGACGTCGAGGCCGTAGTCCTCGACCGCCTCGACGACCGCGACGAGCGTGGCGCGGCGCACCTCGCGCGCCTCGTGCTCGGCCACCGTGATCCAGCCGTAGGGCGAGCGCGCGGCGAGCACGGCGTCGACGGACGCGGGGTCGGCGGGGTAGCCCTCGCGCTCGCGCAGCTCGATCACGTGGGCGCGGGCGCGCGCTTCGAGGTCGTCCGCGGAGGTCACGCGCCGAAAAGTACCTTGGAGGCCATGCCCGAGCTCCCCGAGGTCGAGACCGTCCGCGCGCAGCTGGCGCCGCTCGTCGAGGGGCGGACGCTGGAGCGGCTGGAGGTCGAGGACCAGCGCTGGTGCGTGCCGCTCAGCCCGGATGAGCTGGCGCGCGCCGTCGAGGGCCGCACGACGACCAAGCTCGGCCGGCGCGGCAAGTACCTCATCTGGACCTTCGACGACGAGGTCCACCTGCTCATCCACCTGCGGATGACCGGCGCGCTCCTCTACGACCCCAAGCCGGACGCGCGCTTCCACCGCGTCACGTTCACGCTCGGCGACGGCCACACCGTCTGGTTCTGCGACCAGCGCCGGTTCGGCACGGGCGAGCTGGCGCTGGGGGAGGAGGGCCTGCAGGCGTTCTTCGCGCCCCGGCTGGGCGTCGAGCCGCTGAGCGACGAGTTCACGCCGCAGGTGCTCCAAGCGCTCGCGCGAGGGCGGCGCTCCCCCGCCAAGGCGTTCCTGCTCGACCAGACGAAGGTCGCGGGCGTCGGGAACATCTACGCCGACGAGGCGCTCTTCCGGGCGAAGATCCACCCGCTCCGGCCGATCGGCACCCTCAAGCGGCCCCAGTTCGAGGCGCTCCACGAGGGCGTGGTGCAGGCGCTCACGCTCGGGCTAGAGAACGGCGGGTCGACGATCGAGAACTTCCAGCGGACCGACGGCACGAAGGGCTCGATGCAGGACGAGTTCCTCGTCCACCTGCGCAAGGGCGAGCCGTGCGGCCGGTGCGGGCGCGAGATCGTGAAGATGGTCGCCGCCGGCCGCGGCACGTACGTCTGCGAGGGCTGCCAGCCGCGCCCCCGCGGCCTGCGGCGAGCGTAGGCGCGCCAGAGCCCCTAGCCTGCCCGGCGTGCTCGAACTCGACGGCCTGACCCGGCGGTATGGGGACCGCCTGGCGCTCGACCGGCTGAGCTTCACCGTCCACCCCGGACAGCTGCTGGGCTTCGTCGGACCCAACGGGGCCGGCAAGACCACGACCATGCGGATCGTCCTCGGCGTGCTCGCGCAGGACGCCGGCACGGTCCGCTTCGACGGCAAGACGATCGACGCGGCGACCCGCTCGCGCTTCGGCTACATGCCCGAGGAGCGCGGCCTGTACCCGACGATGCGCGTCGGCGACCAGCTCGCCTACCTCGCCGAGCTGCACGGCATCCCGCGCGCGGAGGCCCGCGAGAAGGCCGAGCGGTGGATGGAGACCGTCGGCGTCGCCGACCGCGCCGGCAGCCGCGTGGAGGAGCTGTCGCTGGGCAACCAGCAGCGCGTCCAGCTCGCCGCGGCGCTCGTCCACGACCCGGTCGCGCTGATCCTCGACGAGCCGTTCAGCGGCCTGGATCCGGTCGGCGTCGACGTGATGGCCGGCGTGCTCGCAGAGCGCGCCGCCGCGGGCGTGCCGGTCGTCTTCTCCAGCCACCAGCTCGACCTCGTCGAGCGGCTGTGCGACGCCGTCGCGATCGTCAAGGACGGGCGGCTCGTCGCGTCCGGCGCGGTGCAGGAGCTGCGCGCCCGCGAGGGTCGCGGGCTGTTCCGCGTCGAGGTGGAGGGCGCCGGCGACGGGACGTGGCTCGAGCGCGTGCCCGGGGCGCGCCGAGAGGGCCCGACGCTCGTCCGGCTGGACGACGGCGCCGACGACCAGGCGCTCCTGGACGCCGCCCGCGCCGCCGGGCGCGTCCGCCGCTTCGAGCCCGCCGAGCCGTCGCTCAGCGACCTCTTCCGGGAGGCGATCGCGGCATGAGCACCGGCAAGGCCACGTGGCTCGTCGCCCGGCGCGAGATCGTCGAGCGCACCGGCCAGCGCTCCTTCCAGGTCTCGACCGGCCTGACGCTCCTCATCATCGCCGCGGCGGTGATCGTCCCGAGCCTCCTCGACCTCGGCGGCGACCGCACGATCAAGGTCACCGCGACGGGCGGCACGCCGACGGAGATCGCCGAGGCCGCCAAGCAGGGCGCGCCCGCGCTGGACGTCAAGCTTGCGGTCACGCGCGTGAACACCGAGGCAGAGGCCCGGCAGCGGGTCGACGACGGCGAGGCCGAGGTCGCGGTCGTCGGCGAGCCGGCGCGGCTGGTCGTGCAGGACGAGCTCGACCCCGACGCGGGCGCGCTCCTCCAGCAGGCCGCCGCGCAGCTCACCCGCGCGCGGACCGTCCAGGGGCTGGGCATCGAGCCGTCCGCCCGCGACGAGCTCCTCCAGCCGCCGCCGCTGGAGACCCAGGCGATCGACCCGCAGGAGGGCGACGGCGAGGCCGAGGGGCTGGCGTCGATCGCGGTGATCCTCCTCTACGGCCAGCTCCTGATGTACGGCTACTGGATCTCCGCCGGCGTGGTGGAGGAGAAGGCGTCGCGGATCGTCGAGGTGCTGCTCAGCACGATCAGCGCCACCGCGCTGCTGCGCGGCAAGCTCCTCGGGCTCGGCATCCTCGGCTTCGTCCAGCTCCTCGTGGTGGGAGCGGTCGGCACGGGGCTGGCGATCGCGACCGACGTGCTCGACGTGCCGTCCGGCGCGGCGAAGACGTTCGCGGCGGTGCTCGCGTTCTTCGTCCTGGGCTACGCGTTCTACGCCGCGCTGTACGCCGTGGCGGGCGCGACCGTCCAGCGCCAGGAGGACCTGCAGGGCTCGACGATGCCGCTCACCGTCCTCGTCCTGGTCGGGTTCTTCATCGGCATCCAGGCGGTGGGGAACCCGGACGGCGGGCTCGCGCAGGTCGCCTCGTACCTGCCGCCGACGATGCCGATGATCCTCCCGGTCCGCCTGATCGCGGGGGACGTCGCGGTGTGGGAGGTCGTGGTCGCGGTCGGGATCTCGCTGCTGGCCAGCGCGCTCCTGCTGGCCGCCGCGGTGCGGATCTACCGCAACGCGATCCTCCGCACCGGCGGGAAGGTGCGCATTCTCGACGCCTGGCGGGCAGGATGAGCGGCATGCACCGAGCAGTCCTGACCGCGCTCGCCCTCGCCGCGGGCGCGCTGACGGCCTCCGCCGCGCCCGCGAGCGCCGCCGCCCC
>DATMVO010000043.1:0-4200 GCA_035563115.1 Solirubrobacteraceae bacterium | reverse complement strand
GCTCGGCGACCAGCCGTACGTGCGCGCGGCGCTGTCGGCGCTCGGCTACGGCCTGGGCGACGTGCAGCGCGGGCTGCTGACGACCGCGGTGAGCTTCCCGGTGCTGACCGGCGGCGACCGGCGCGTGCTCGTCCTGGCGGCGCCGGCCGAGCAGGTCACGCAGGTGCTGGCCGGGCTCCTCGCGCCGCTGCGCGGTGTGCGCACCTCGCGCTCCTACGTGCTCGACGGGACCGGGAACCGGATCGCGGCGTTCGCGCCCGACAGCCCGCTCCCGCCGCAGACGCCGACGCTGGAGCGCGCGCTCCGGTCGGCCAACTCCGGTTCGATCACCACGACGGCGGGCGAGAAGCGGTTCTTCGCCTCCCAGCCCGTCGCGGGCAGCCGGTGGCGGCTCGTGCTCACCGTCTCCGAGGACGCGCTGTACGAGTCGGTGAACGGCTGGAACCGCTGGGGCCCGTGGATGATCTACGGGCTGTGCGCGCTCGCCGTGGCCGGGATCGCGGTGCTCCTGCGGCGGCTGGCGGTGACGGCCCGCGCGCTGGGCCGGTCGAACCGCGAGCTCGAGCGCTCGAACGCCGACCTCGAGCAGTTCGCCTACGTCGCCTCGCACGACCTCTCCGAGCCGCTGCGGACGGTCGCCGGCTTCTCGTCGCTGCTCTCCAAGCGGTACGCGGGCAAGCTCGACGCCAACGCCGACCTCTACATCTCGCACATGGCCGCGGGCGTCGACCGGATGCAGCAGCTGATCGACGACCTGCTGGCGTACTCGCGCGTGGGACGCACGCCCCTGACGCCCGAGCCGGTCGACCTCGACGCGCTGCTCGGCGAGGTGCTGCAGTCGATCGACGTCGCGGTCCGCGAGCAGGGCGCACAGGTGACGAGCGAGGACCTGCCGGTGGTGCTCGGCGAGCCCGGGCAGCTGCGCCAGGTGCTCCAGAACCTGCTGGCGAACGCGGTGAAGTTCACGCGGCCGGACGACACGCCGGTGGTGCACGTGTCGGCCGCGCGCGACGGGGGGCTGTGGCGGATCGACGTGCGCGACAACGGCATCGGCGTGCCCGAGGAGCAGCGGGAGGAGATCTTCAAGATGTTCGGCCGCCTGCACCGCACCGCCGAGTACCAGGGAACCGGCATCGGGCTGGCGCTGGTGCGCCGGATCGTCGAACGTCACGGCGGAAGGGTGTGGGTTCGTCCCGCTTCTGCCGATACGGGTGGGAGCGTGTTCTCGTTCACCCTCCCTGGCGGCGCCCCCGTCGCCGACGCCGCACCACCTGAGAAGATCCCCGCGTGACCCGCATCCTGCTCGTCGAGGACAACGACGCCGACGCCCTCCTGATCCAGGAGGCGCTGCGCGAGGCCGGGGTGGATGAGCCCGTGCACGTGTCGCCGGACGGCGAGGCGGCGATGGCCCACCTGCACGGGAGCGCGCCCTCGGCGCGGCCGGAGCTCGTGCTGCTCGACCTCAACCTGCCCCGGATGGACGGCCGCGAGGTGCTGCGCCGCGTCAAGGGCGACCCGGCGCTGCGCGAGATCCCCGTGATCGTGCTGACCACGTCCGCCGCGCCCGAGGACATCTCGATGGCCTACGGGCGCGGGGCGAACGCGTTCGTGCGCAAGCCGCTGGGGATGGACCGGCTCATCGACGCGGCGTCGGCGATCCGCGACTTCTGGCTGCAGACGGCCGTGCTGCCGTCGCAGACGCAGAACTAGAGCAGCGGCTCCTGGCCCGGGCGCGGCTCGACGGCGGCCGCGCGGGCGCGCCGCTCGAGCTCCGCGCCGGCCTGGCCGGCCAGCGCGGCGGTGTCCTCCACGAGCGACGCCGCGGCGTCCTGGGAGAGGTCGCCGGAGCGCAGCTGCTCGGCCGCGCGCTCGAGCCGGTCGATCAGGGCGTCGAGGTCGTCGGTCATCGTGGCGTAGGTCGGGACGAGGGTGAGCACGACTGTCGGTTCGACATAACTCCGCTCGTCCCTTCCGTTGCCGGGTCAGCCCTGCGCGGGCGGCTGGCCCTGGGCGCGCAGCTCCTGCAGCACCGCGTTGAGGATGCCGTTGACGAACTTCGGCGCGTCGGCGCCGCAGAACGTCTTGGAGGTCTCGACCGCCTCGCTGATCGCGCCCTCGGCCGGGATGGGCGACTCCCCCGGCACCGCGTCCGGGTGGATCATCTCGGTGAGCGCGACCCGCATGATCGCCTTCTCCAGCGGCGCGATCCGGTCGATCGACCAGCCGCGCGCGTGCTTGGCGATCAGCTGGTCGGCCTCGTCCGTGTAGTCCTCCGCCGCGTGCGCGAGCGCGCGGGTGAAGTTCGAGGCCTCACGCGGCAGCACGTCGCTGAGCGGGCGGCTCGTGACGTCGTGCTGGTAGAGCGCGAACGCGGCCTCCCGGCGCTGATCGCTCCGTCGCGACAAGGGGCGGCCTACGCCCGGCTGATGTAGGCGCCGGTCTCGGTCTGCACCTTGACGCGGTCGCCGATGTTCACGAAGAGCGGCACCTGGACCGTCGCGCCCGTCTCCAGCGTCGCCGGCTTGTTGCCGCCGCCGGACGCCGTGTCGCCGCGCAGCCCCGGCTCCGTCTCGGTGACCTCGAGCTCGACCGATGCGGGCAGCTGGAGGTCCGCCGGCTCGTCGTCGACGAACAGCACGTCGACCGAGTCGTTCGGCTTCGTCCACTTGAGCTTCTCGGCGAGCTTCTGCTCCGGGATCGCCATCTGCTCGAACGACTCGGAGTCCATGAAGTGCGCGTCGGTGCCGTCCCCGTAGAGGAACTGCATCTTGCGCGCCTCGGTCCGCACGGCGCGGAACTTCTCGCCGGCGCGGAACGTCCGGTCGATCACGTTGCCGTCCGACGCGCGGCGCAGCTTCGTCCGCACGAACGCCCCGCCCTTGCCGGGCTTGACGTGCTGAGACTCGAGGACCTTGAAGATCGTGCCTTCGACCTCGATGTGGTTGCCGTTCTTGAGCTGGTTCGTGCTGATCATGACCGCTGCGGAGGGTACTTCGACCGCGCGGTGCACGGAGATGTGAGGAAATCGAGAAAGGGCCGCCACCTTCTTCGCGGACCGGAGTTGTGGGGACATGACGGTCCGGTTCTGCAGATCGTTCCGCGCCGGAGCGACGGCGCTCCCCTCCTCCCTGCGACCTGGCGGGTCAGTGGCGTGAGGCGTAGAGGATTCCCTGACCCCAGTCGAAAGCGGTCTCCCGGTCGACCGTCAGTCGAGCGCTTCGAAGAAGAGCACGACAGCGATCCGCGCTGCCCGGGTAGATGTCGTCGTGATACTCCACGATCGCGCATCGGACGGCCGCGAGGGTGTCGGAAGAGGCGCCCGCGAGGATGTCCGCCTCCGCCCCCTCCGTGTCGATCTTGAGCAGCCAGACCGGCCCGCGGCCGAGCCGCTCCCACGCCTCGTCGAGCCCGACGACCGGGACGGGGATGCGCCGCGACGCCCCGGCCGGCGGCTCGTCGCGGTAGCCGGTCGCCTCGTAGGACGGGCCGTCGATCCACAGGTCCAGCTCGCCCCGGCCGGCGCCGAGCGCCTCCTCGTGGACGGTGAGCTCGCCCCCGCCCGCGGCCGCCGCGTTCGCGCGCGCGTTGCGGTGCAGCGCGGTGAGCGCGCACGGGTTCGGCTCGTACGCGTGGACGCGCAGGGTGGGCTCGCGCGCGAGCCAGTAGAGCGCGACCGCCCCGATGTTCGCGCCCGCGTCGATCATCGTCGCGCCGGGCGGCGGCGGCACCGCGGGCCGGTACAGCTCCTCGACCCACACCTCGTGCAGCATCAGCAGCGGGTCGTCGAGGTCGCCATGGTGCAGCACGGTCCCGTCGCGCAGGCGGATCGGCCGCTCGGGCGTCGTGTGGGTGAGCTTGCCACGCGCGATCGCGGGCCAGTCGGGCGAGAGCCGGCCGACGCGCGCGAGGTAGGCGAGCGTCCCGGCCCGCCGCCTGACCACCTCCGACACCCCCTGACCGAGCGTCATGGAGCGACACTACGCCAGCCGGCCCGTGCGATGGAAGAGGCGCGGGGCAAGCGGGACGTGGGTGCGCATGAACCGGCCACCGGTGGCGAGCGGGCGGCGGCGTGTCGAGGCTCCGCGCCATGCGGAGAGCGATGGTGGGAGCGCTGGGGACCGCGGCTGCCGTGCTGGGCAGCGCGGCGCCCGCGGGCGCCGTGGTGCAGGGCGGGCAGGCGACGGACCCGGCCGAGGGGAG
>DATMVO010000042.1:0-19205 GCA_035563115.1 Solirubrobacteraceae bacterium | reverse complement strand
TGATCGCCTTCGCCGTCAGCGAGCGCCGACGGCGCACCGACTAGGCGACGACCTCCATCCCCACGCGGTCCTCCTCCCCCGCGTCGCTCGGCGACTCGACGGCGAGCACCGCCTCGAGCGCCGCGATCGCGACGGCGAGCTGGCCGAGGTCGGGCTCGCGCGTGGTCAGCAGCTGAAGCTTCATGCCGGGCAGCATGAGGACCTGCGCCCAGCGTTTGGTGCGGTTGCGCCCGAACCACTTGATGACCTCGAACGCGAGGCCGGCGATGAGCGGGATCCCGACCACGCGCGAGATCAGCAGCCAGTACCACTCCGGCGTCCCGAGCGGAGCGAACACAACGACGGCGACGATCATCACGATGAGCAGGAAGCTCGTGCCGCAGCGCGGGTGCAGGCGGCTGAAGTGCTGCGCGTTCTCCGGCGTCAGCGGCACGCCCGCCTCGTAGCAGGAGATCGTCTTGTGCTCGGCGCCGTGGTACTCGAAGACGCGCTGCAGGTCCTTCATCCGCGACACCGCGTACAGGTAGGCGAGGAAGATCGCGACGCGGATGAGCTTCTCGACGATGACGAAGACGACCGCGTTGGGCAGCGCGTCGCCGAGCAGGCTCGTGATGGTCACCGGGAGCAGGAAGAACAGGCCGATCGCCAGGAGCAGCGCGAGCACGACGGTGCCGGCCCAGGTGCCGCGGGAGATGTCCTCCTCGCCGTCGGGCAGCTGGCGGTTGACCGAGATGCTCAGCGCGCGGAAGCCGAGGCGCAGCGACTCGCCGAGCGCGACGACGCCGCGGACGACCGGCCAGCGCAGCGCGCGGTGGCGCTTGAGCACCGAGACGAGCGGAAAGCTCGAGACCTCGATCTCGCCCAGCGCGGGCTCGTCGCCGGCCATGCGGCGCCCGCGGGCGGCCTGCTCGGCGCTCGGCGCGCGCACCGCGACGGCCCACGTCGAGACGCCGCGCATCATCACGCCCTCGAGGACCGCCTGCCCGCCGATCGGGGCGTCGGTCTGGGCGCCGAGCGTGCCGTCGGCGTGCTGCCTGACGGCCCGCTCGGTCACCGAGAGGCGGGTGCTGCTTACTTCTCGCCGACGCGCTTGGCGGCGCGGCGCTTGAACCGCTCGACGCGGCCACCGGTGTCGACGAGCTTCTGGCGGCCCGTGTAGAACGGGTGGCAGTTGGAGCAGATCTCGACGCTGATCTCGGGCTCGGTCGACCGGGTCACGAAGGTGTTGCCGCACGTGCAGCTGACGCGGGACTCGACGTAGTCGGGGTGGATTCCGGTCTTCATGACACATGAGTCTATCGTCCGCCGCACAACCACCTGGAGCGGTTGTCGCGCTCGCTGGACTCCTCGACGACGTCGTCGGGATCGACGCGGAACGAGACCGGCGCATCCGGCGTGCAGCGCCGCTGCCCGACGAGCTCGACGGTGGCGCTCTCCCCCGCCGGCAGCCCCGGCACCGTGCGGCGCACCGGCTCGAGCTCGCCGCTGAGGGCGACGTCGAACGTGCCCGCCGCGGTCGCTCCGTCGTTCGTGACCTCGAGGACGTACCGCACCGTCGGCGCATCGGCCGTCACGACCTCCACGAGCGCGAGGGTGAGGTTCGGGCGCTGGTCGGGCTGCGCGCAGACCGGCGAGCGGCGGACGCTCTCGCGCTGGACGCCCTTGGCGCCGTACCAGCGGAAGCGCACGCTCGTGCGGTACTCGGCCGCGGGGAGCATCCGCTCGACGCGCTTGGTGTAGACGAAGCCGCTCTTGCCGGCGAGCGAGCGCTCCCAGCGGCCGAACCCCTTCGACTTGACCGGCTTCCACGCGGCGCCGCCGCCGATCGGGCGGACGTGGAGGTCGAAGCGCATCGCCATGCGGGTGGTGCCGACCGCGGCGGGCATCGAGCCGGTGAAGAGCGCGAACCGCTCCGCGGCGGTCGGCCCGCTCGCGCACGCGGCGAGGGTGGCCTTCAGCGGCGGCGGGTCGACGGTCGGCGTCGGGGTCTGCGCGAGAGCGGGACCGGCGACCAGGAGCGACAGCAGGAAGACGAAGGGGGCGCGACGCATGTTCGGGAGTCCCAAACAGCGCCACGCCCCCTTTGTTGCGCAGAATCGCAGCTGAGCGAGCCATCCCGGATGCCTGGCGCGGCGGGACGAGCGCCAGTAGGCCGCCAGGCCGGTAGGCGTCGTCCCGTCGTGTCAGGCCCCGGGAGGGCCGCTCAGGTCAGCTGGTAGAGGGGACCGTCGCCGCCCTCAGGCGTCGTCAACCGGCCGCCCTTGGCGGTGATCGCCCCGCACTGCACGCAGTTCGTGTAGTTGACGATCACGTCGACCTTGCCGGTCTCCGGCGCGTCCTCCGGGATCTCGTACACGCCCGCCGGGCACATCCACGCCCACGTCTCGGCCACCTGGCGCGGGACGTGCTTCTGCACGCGGATGTGGTTCGGCGCGTCGTCGCGGGTCTGGTTGCCCGAGATGAAGACCGAGGACAGCTTGTCGAACGTGTACTTGCCGTCCGGCTTGGGATAGCGGTCCTTCGTGTCGCCGATGAACATCGGCTTCTTGTCCTGCTTGTGCCAGGAGAGTCGGCCGCCGGGGAGCTTGCCCTTGGTCGCGATGCCGAGGTTGACGAGCGGCGCGCCGAGGATGAAGCCCTTGGAGAACGGCTGGCGCGTGTTGCGCACCTGCCACAGCTCCTTGCCGATCGAGGACTCCTCGACGGCCGTGGCGTACGAGTCGAACGTCGTCTCGCCGCGCTTGAGGCCCTTGTAGATCGCCTCCGCCGCGAGCATGCCCGACTTGATCGCGTGGTGGACGCCCTTCAGCGCCACCGTGTCGACCATGCCGGCGCCGTCGCCGACGATGACCGCACCGGGCATCGCGACCTTCGGCATCGACCAGTAGCCGCCGCCCGGCAGCGCCTTGGCGCCCCAGCCGACGCGCTCGCCGCCCTCGAGGATCTTCTTGACCAGCGGGTGCAGCTTGAACGTCTGCAGCAGGTCGTGGGCGGACGTGGTGGCGTCCGCGTACTCGAGGTCCACGACGAAGCCGATCGAGACCAGGTCCTCGCCGGTCTTCTCGTTCTTCATCGGGTACAGCCAGGTGCCGCCGATCTGGCCGTACTTGGCCGGCAGCTTCACCGGCCACGGGCCGATCGTGTGGATCAGGCGGTCGAGCGGCTTGGGGACCTTCCAGAGCTCCTTGACGCCGAGCTCCCACGTCTGCGGCTCGCGGTTCTCCCCGAGGTCGAACTCGCGGATCGCCGGGCCGGTGAGGTGGCCCCAGCAGCCCTCGGCGAGCACCGTGGCCTGCGCCTTGATGTCGGTGCCGGGCTCGAAGTTGCCGAGCTCCTGGCCCTCCTTGCCGCGGCCCTTGTCGCCCGAGCGGACGCCGACGACGCGCCCGTTCTCGACGATGAGCTGCGTCGCGGAGGTCTCGGTGAGGACGTACGCGCCGCCCTCCTCGGCCTTCTCCTGCTGGAAGCGGGCGAGGGCCGAGACCGAGACGACCTCGTTGCCGTGGTTCTTGAACGGGGGCGGCGGCGGGATCTTGATGGCGATCTTGGAGGTCGGCGTCATGTAGACGGCCTCCTTGGTCACCTCGCCGAACGCGAAGCCCTGGGCGCGCCAGTCCTCGCGGCTCATCTCGGGGAACAGCTCCTGCAGCGGCCCCGGGCGCATGACCGCGCCCGAGAGGTTGTGGCCGCCGCAGACCTTCGCCTTCTCGATGACCGCCACGGGCACCTCGCCGAGGCGCTCCATCATCTCGGGGTCATCGCCCAGCAGCTGGAGCAGGCGGTTGGCGCACGCCAACCCCGCCGTGCCGCCGCCGACGATCGCGACCCCGACCTCGATCAGCTCGTCCTCGGGATCGAGGCCGCGCTTGATGAACTCCTTCTGCGGCTCGACCGGCGGCGGGAATGCCGCCGGGGCCACCGGGCCGCGACCGTTCGCTCCAGCCATGGTGCTCAGCCCTTCTTGGCCTTCACGGCCTCGATCAGCTTGGGGACGATCTTGTTCAGGTCGCCCACGATGCCGAGGTCGGCGAACTCGAAGATGGGAGCGTTCGAGTCCTTGTTGATGGCCACGATGTTCTCGGAGGCCTGCATGCCGACCTTGTGCTGGATCGCGCCCGAGATGCCGGCCGCGAGGTACAGCTTCGGGGCGACCGTCTTGCCGGTCTGGCCGATCTGGCCCGCGTACGGGAACCAGCCGGCGTCGACCACCGCGCGGGTCGCGGCGACGGCGGAGTTGCCGCCGAACGCGCTCGCGAGGGTCTCGAGCTGCTCGAAGCCCTCGGCCTTGCCGAGGCCGCGGCCGCCGGCGATGAGGATGTCGGCGCCCTCGATGTCGACGTCCGCGCCGCGCTGCTCGCCGCGCTGGACCATCTTGGCCTTGTTCGACCACGCCGAGAACTCGACCTGGACGTCCTCGACCGTGGCGGTGCCGCCGGACTGGGCGATCTCGAACGCGTTGAGGCGGCCGATGATGATGCCCTTGTCCTTGTAGCGGGAGGTCGAGATCGACGAGTCGCCCAGGATCGGGCGCTCGGCGACGAGCTTGCCGCCCTCGACGTTGACCGCGGTGACCTCCATGGTCACGCCCGCGTTGAGGCGGGCGGCCAGGCCGGCGCCGATCTCGAAGCCGAGCAGGCCGCCGCCGAAGATGGCGTAGTCGTGGCCGTTGTCGGTCATGACCTTCGCCATCGCGTCGACGACCGGCTGGGCCAGGCCCTCCTCGCCCTTGACGCGGAAGACCTTCGACGCGCCGTACGCGCCGAGCTGCGAGACGAGGTCGTCGCTCAGGTCGTCGCCGCCGAGCACCAGCGCGTGCGCCTCGGTGCCGAGCTCGCCCGCCAGCTTGGCGGCCTGCGACACCGCGCCCAGCGAGTTCTTGTTGAACGCGCCCTCGTAGTGGAGGGCGTAGACCAGGATCCCGGCCATCAGATCAGCTTCCTCTCGTCCAGCCACGCGACGATCTTCTCGACCGTCTCGTTGGTGTCCTCGTCCTCGATGATGGTGCCTGCCGACTTGCTCGGCGGCGCCTTGAAGTCGCCGCACTGGACCTGCGAGCCGTCGGCGCCGACACGACCGGTGTCGATGCCCACGTCGCCCGCGCCGACCTTCTCGAGCGACTTCTTCTTCGCGCCCATGATCGCCTTCAGCGACGGGTAGCGCGGCTCGTTGATCGCGTCGCCGACCGAGATCACGGCCGGGAGCTCCACCTGCACGGTGTCGTAGCCGTACTCGGCCTGGCGCTCGCAGCGCAGGCCGCCGTCGGCGACGTCCATCTTGATGACCTGCGTCAGCGACGGCATCTGCAGGTTGTCGGCCACGATCGCGCCGATCGTGTAGCACTCGCCGTCGTCGGACTGCTGGCCGAGGAGGACCAGGTCCGGCGCCTCCTTGCGGAGGGTCTCGGCGAGGGCGTAGCCCGTCGCCTGGACGTCGGAGCCGGCCAGCGCGTCGTCGGTGAGCTGGATCGAGCGATCGGCACCCAGGGAGACGGCCTTGTGGAGCGCGCGGGTGGCGCTCTCCGGGCCCATCGTCACGGCGACGATCTCGTCGACCTGCACCGCGCCGCCCTCCTTGAGCTGCATCGCGGCCTCGATCGCATGGGTGTCATACGGGTTGAGGTTCTTCTCCCCGCCGCGGTCCAGGCGCCCCGTCGACGGGTTGATCCGCTTGTCGACGGCGGCGTCCGGCACCTCCTTCACCAGGACGCAAATCTTCACTTCAGGCCTCCTCTGGGGCAAACGGACGTTCGGATCGTACCGGAGTCGATTGACTCGTCAGTCAACTCAGGTGCGCGCGCTACTGATCGGTTACGGAACTGCGGATGAAGTCGACGATGTCCTGCGTCGGTGCGCCCGGCGTGAACACGGCGGCCACGCCGAGCTTCTCGAGCTCGGGGATGTCGTCGGCGGGGATGGTGCCACCGACGGTCACGAGCACGTCGCCCGCCTGCTGCTCGCGCAGCAGCTCGACGACCTTCGGCACCAGCGTCATGTGCGCCCCGCTGAGGATCGAGAGGCCGACGGCGTCGGCGTCCTCCTGCAGCACCGTCTCGACGATCTGCTCCGGCGTCTGGTGCAGGCCGGTGTAGATGACCTCCATCCCCGCGTCGCGCAGCGCGCGAGCGATGATCTTGGCCCCACGGTCGTGGCCGTCCAAGCCGGGCTTGGCGACGACGACGCGGATCTTCTTGCCGGTAGGGACAGCAGGCATGGTCGCTTGCTCTGGGCCGGACCTCGGCGGCAGAGCGCGCGGGAGTCTACGAAACCGTCACACGGAACGGTGGCACCCTGCCGCCCGCGACCGGTGCGGGCGGCGGGGCGGGAGCGGAAGCTCGCCCTACTTCACCCTCAACTTGAGGGTCATGCCCGGGTGGATGGTGCAGACGATGGTGTAGGCGCCGGCCTTGCGCACCTTCACCTTGTACGAGCCGGAGCGCTGGACCTTCGAGCCGAACATCTGCGGGCCCTTCTGGACCTTCACGTTGTGCGGCGCCTCGCCGACCCAGCGGAAGTTCAGGGTGTCGCCCTTCTTCGCGGTGGCCGAACGCGGCGCGAAGACGTTGTCGTCGACCTTGATCGTCTTGGTGGCGGCGAACGCGGGGACGGCGAGGGCGGCGGCGGCGACCGCGGTGGCGCAGCCGGCAGCGAGCTTCTTCACAGCGGTCTCTCCTGAAGGGACAGCGGGGCGGAAGAGGTCCACTTTACGCAAAGGCATCAAGTCTTACCCGCCAAAAGCCGATCTATGCCCCCATATGCGCGCCGAACACCAGCCCGTACCTGGAAACACGCTTGCGTTCGGTCGCCGAAAGGGTCTAGCGTCAGCGATCATGAAGGTCGCCCCAGTCTCCCGTCGCTGGGGAGCGGCGTTCGCCCTCGCGTCACTCGTCTCCGCCTTCGCCGCGGCCCCGAGCGCCCAGGCCGCAGCTCCCACCGACCGTGCCGACGCCGTCCGCACGGCGCTCACCGCCCTCGAGGCGCAGAAGAGCGAGAACGCGCTCACCGTCTTCGCGCTCGAGCGCACCGTGCCCACGGGCACGGAGATCTCGCAGGCCGGTCCGGAGTCGGCGGTGGCCGCCGCGAAGAGCGCCCAGGCGCCCGGTGTGTCGGCGCGCCTCGCGCGCGCGGGCGTGAAGGCCTTCACCTCGGCCGCCGTGCTCGAGGCCCGCGAGCCGTCGTGGCTGCTCTACGCCGACCAGGGTCCGAGCCAGGCCTTCGAGCATCCCGGCAAGGTCGTCCTCGTCGGCGCGCGCACCGGCAAGGTGACGATCTCGGAGACGCTCCGCTGGGTCCCGCTGGTCGACGGCAAGCTGCCGGAGTTCTTCCGCAGCGCCGCCGCGTACCGCTCGAAGGAGCTCCGCGTCTTCGACCGCCCGTGGAAGCAGAAGGCGGCCGCCGCGAGCGCCAGCCCGCGCGCCGCCGCCGGCTCGCAGACCACGGCCGACGCGCAGAAGCGCCTCGCCGACGCGATCGCCAACGACAAGTCGTGCGCGCTGCGCGTCTCGGACACCCTGGGCGACTTCTACGACTTCGGCAGCGTCGACCGCACCCGCGCCGCCCTCGGCCGCGCGCTCAACCGGCTCGCGCGCCTCAACGGCGGGTTCGTCACGCGGCGCTACACCGCCCGCGGCGGCCTCACCCCCACGCAGGCCGCGCAGCAGCTCATCTCGCGCGGCTGCGGCGACCTGACCCTCTACGTCGCGGGCAGCGGCACGCGGACCGGCACGCCCGGCATCGTCGTCGGCCTGCGCCCGCGCGGCGGCGGCATCCAGTGGCACTCGATCACCTCCGCGGCGCTCGAGACGCTGGTCAAGGACAACCGCAACGTCACCTTCAAGTTCGTCCTCGACGCCCCCTACTCCGGCCGCATCGCGCAGCAGCTGGCCGACGAGCGGAACGTCACCGTCCTGCTCACCGCGGGCGGCGTGAGCGACCCGAGCTTCACCTTCCTGCCGCAGATCCTCGGCACGCAGGGCGTCATCCAGAACACGAGCAACCCGATGGGCCTGCTCGAGTTCACGAACAACGTCGTCGTCGGCATCGAGCGCTTCTCCGCCTCCCCGGAGGAGATCGACCACGCCATCGCCGAGCGTGCCGCCGGCCGCTCGGACTCGCTCATGGGCTGGATGCTCGCGCGCGCCCTCGACCTCAGCCCGAGCCTCTTCACGACGCAGCTCCTCGGCGTGCCCACGACGCAGCGCGTGCCGGTGACCACCGGCGCCTCGCGCGTCCGCCCGCCGCTCAACCGCGCGCCGATCGCCCTCACGCCGCCGCAGTTCACGCGCGAGGACGTCGCCGAGCGCGTCACCCTCGTCGCGATCGACCCCGATCTCGACCCCGTCACCTTCACGGTCACGGTCCCGCCGACGCACGGCACGCTGACCGGCGACGCGCCGCAGCTGACCTACACGCCGGACCGCGACTTCCACGGCTTCGACGCGCTGACCTATCGCGCCTCCGACGGCCGCGGCGGCACCGTCCAGCAGACCGTGCCGATCACCGTCCTCTCCGACAACGACGCGCCCGGCGTCGTCGGCGGCCCGTCCGGCACCCCGCCCACGTACACCGAGCAGCAGACGAGCCCGAACGCCGTCGTCGTCGACAACGCGCTCACGGTCACCGATCCGGACTCGCCGACGCTCGAGGGCGCCAGGATCGAGATCGTCACCGGCCGCGTCGCGGGCGACGTCCTCGCCGCCACCCCGCCCGCCGGGATCACGGCCGCGTACGACGCGAGCACCGGCGTGCTCACCCTCACGGGCGACGCCAGTCGCGCCGACTACCAGGCCGCGCTGCGCTCGGTCACCTTCCGCTCCACCAGCGACGACCCGGGCACCGCCCGCACCGTCCGCTTCTCCATCGACGACGGCGACGAGCTCGGCCTGCCGGCCAACCGCGACGTCACGGTCGTCCCGGTCAACGACGCGCCGGTCAACACCGTCCCGGGCGCCCGCACGGTCGCCGAGGACGGCACGCTCACGCTCTCGGGCGCCACGAAGCTCTCCGTCGCCGACGCCGACGCGCGCACCGACGCGATCGAGGTCGCGCTGGGCGTCGCGCACGGCAAGCTCGCCCCGGCGACGACCACCGGCCTCACCGTCACCGGCGCCGGCACCGGCGCGCTGACGCTCCGCGGGCCGCAGGCGCAGCTCAACGCCGCGCTCGACGGCCTGACGTACACGCCCGACGCCGACTTCAGCGGCGCCGAGACGCTCACCGTCGCGACGAGCGACCTGGGCCGCAACGGCACCGGCGGCACGAAGACCGACGACGACTCGGTCGCCATCACCGTCGAGCCCGCCAACGACGCCCCGGTCAACACCGTGCCCGGCGCGCAGACCGTCGCCGAGGACGGCAGCCTGCCGCTCAACGGCGCGTTCTCGGTCGCCGACGGCGACGCCGGCTCGCAGGACGTCGAGACGACGCTCGGCGCCGCCCACGGCACGCTGGACGTCGGCACCTCCAACGCGGTCGTCACCGGCGACGGGACGAGCAGCGTGAAGGTCACCGGCACGCCGCTCGAGGTGTCGGACGCGATCGACACCGTCACGTACGCGCCCGACGCGAACTTCGCCGGCGCGGACACGATCACCGTCACGACCGACGACCTGGGGCACACCCCGGCCCCGGCCAAGACCGACACGGACACCGTCGCGGTGACCGTCACCGCCGTCAACGACGCGCCGGTGCTCGCGAGCCCGGCGGGCACGGTGAACGTCGACGAGGACACGCCGGAGACGTTCGCCGCCGGCGGCGCCTCCGAGATCTCGGTCGCCGACGTCGACGCCGCGGGCGGCGACGTCCAGGCGACGGTCACCGGCTCCGCGGGCACGCTCGCGGTCGGCGCGGTCCAGCCCGGCCTCGCCGTCACCGGCGGCGGCACCGGCACGCTGACGCTCACCGGCACGGTCGCCGAGGTCAACGACGCGCTCGACGGCCTCGTCTACACGCCCGCGCAGGATGCGAGCGGCCCGGCCACGCTGACCGTCGCGGTCGACGACCAGGGCAGCACGGGCGCCGGCGGCGCGAAGAGCGACTCCGCCACCGTCAACCTGAGCATCGCGGCGGAGAACGACGCCCCGGTCCTCGCCCCCGCCTCCGGCGCGGTCGCGTACACCGAGGACGGCGCCGCCGCTGCGGTCGCGGGCACGCTGACCGTCGCCGACGTGGACGACACGACGCTCGCGAGCGCCACCGTCCGCATCTCCGCGGGCCGCCAGAGCGGCGACGTGCTCGGCTTCGTCGACACCGCCGCGATCGACGGCACGTACGACGCGGCCACCGGCACGCTGACCCTGGTGCCGACCGGCGCCTCGGCGACGCTCGCCCAGTACCAGGCCGCGCTGCGCACGGTCACCTTCTCGACCACGAACGACGACCCGTCGGCGAGCCGCACGATCACGCTGACCGCCGACGACGGCGACGACGAGTCCGCCGCCGCCACCCGCACGGTGACGATCACCCCGGCCAACGACGCGCCGCAGATCGCCAACTCGGGCGGCACGGTCACGGTGACCGAGAACGACGCGGACGGCGAGGTCGTCGACACCGGCCTCACCCTCACCGACCCGGACGACACGCAGCTCACCGGCGCGACGGTCGCGATCACCGCGAACCGCGAGACCGGCGACGCGCTGACCTTCACCAACCAGAACGGCATCACCGGCGGCGCGTACGACGCGGCCACCGGCACCCTCGCCCTCACCGGCACGGCGACCGTCGCCCAGTACCGCGACGCGCTGCGCTCCGTGCGCTTCGTCGTCGGCGGGCAGAACCCGACGACGGCGACGCGGACCGTGCGCTTCACGGTCAGCGACGGCGACGCGAGCGCGACCAGCGCCGGCAAGTCCGTCGCGGCCCAGCCCGTCAACGACACGCCGGTCAACACCGTGCCCGGCACGCAGTCGGTCAACGAGAACGCCACGCTCACGTTCGGCGCGGGCAACGCGATCTCGATCGCCGACGTGGACGCGGGCTCGGGCGACGTGCGCGTGACGCTCACCGCCACGCACGGCACGCTCAGCCTGGGCGGCACCGCCGGCCTGACCTTCACCACCGGCGACGGCTCCGCCGACGCGACGATGACCTTCGAGGGCACCGTCGCCGCCGTCAACACGGCGCTCGCCGGCACGACGTACGCCCCCACGAACGGGTACAGCGGCGCGGCCTCGGTCGAGATCGCCACGAACGACCTCGGCCACTCCGGCGGCCCGGCGGAGACCGACACGGACACCGTCACGGTGAACGTCCTCGGCCTCAACAAGGCCCCGGTCAACCAGCTGCCCGGCGCGCAGACGACCGACGAGGACACCGCCCTCGTCCTCTCCGCCTCGGGCGGCAACGCGCTGACGATCACCGATCCCGACGCGGGCAGCGAGGACGTCCGGGTCGCGCTCGCCGTCACGAACGGCACGCTGACCCTGAAGCAGACGACCGGCCTGACGGTCACCGCGGGCGCCGACGGCACCGCCGCCGTCACCGTCCGCGGCTCGCTCACGGCGATCAACGCCGCGCTCGACGGCCTGCGCTACACGCCGACCGGCCAGTACAGCGGGAGCGCGACGCTCTCCGTCGACACCGACGACCTCGGCAACATCGGCCAGGGCGGCGCGAAGACCGACAGCGACACGCTGGCGATCACCGTCTCCCCCGTCAACGACGCGCCGGCGCTCACCGCCCCGGCCGCCGCGACGGTCGCCGAGGAGGGCACCGTCACCTTCTCCGCCGGCAACGTCAACCCGATCTCGGTCGCCGACGTCGACAGCGGCGCCGGGACCATCACGGTCGACCTCACCGCGACGCACGGCACCGCCACGCTCGGCTCCACCGCGGGCGTCGCCGTCACCGGCAACGGCACGGCGGCCGTCCAGGTCACCGGCACGCGCGGCGCGGTCAACGCGGCGCTCGAGGGCACGACCTTCACCGGCGCGGCCGACTTCGACGGCGCGGCGCAGCTGAAGGTCGACGTCACCGACCTGGGCAACACCGGCTCGGGCGGCGCGAAGACCGACACCGAGACCATCGCGATCACCGTCACCGGCGTCAACGACGCCCCGGTCTTCACGGCCCCCGCGAACGCCACGGTCAGCCAGAACAGCCAGCGCACCTTCAGCACCGGCAACGGCAACGCGATCTCCATCACGGACGTCGACGCCGGCAGCGGGAACGTCCGCGTGCAGCTCGCGGTCGCGCAGGGCACGCTGACGCTCTCAGGCACCACCGGCCTCACCTTCACCACCGGCGACGGCACCGCCGATGCGGCGCTCGACGTCACGGGCACGCTCAGCGATGTCAACGCCGCGCTCAACGGCCTCGTCTACCGGCCCGCCAACGGCTACGCCGGCGCCGACCAGCTCGACCTCGACGCCGACGACCTCGGCAACTCCGGCACCGGCGGGGCCAAGACCGGCTCCGCCACCGTGGCGCTGACGGTCAACGCGGCCAACAGCGCGCCGGTCAACACCGTGCCGGGCGCCCGGACCACGAACGAGGACACGGCGGTGACGTTCACCGGCGCGACGAAGCTCGCGGTGACCGACGACAACGTCGACGACGCCACCGGCGAGCTCGAGGTCGACCTCGACGTCGACCACGGCACGCTCACCCTCGACGGCACCACCGGCCTGACCTTCAGCACGGGCGACGGCACGAACGACACGGCGATGACGTTCAAGGGCTCGCCCGCGAACATCAACGCCGCGCTCGACGGGCTCGTCTACACGCCCGACGCCAACTACGGCGGCAGCGACACGCTGACCATCGAGACCGACGACCTCGGCGAGTCCGGGCCTCCCGGGGCGCTCACCGACACCGACACGGTCGCGATCACGGTCACCGCGCAGAACGACGCGCCGGTGCTCACCGCCCCCGCGTCCATCGCCGCCGACGAGGACGTGACGAAGAACGTCACGGGCATCTCCGTGGCGGACGTCGACGCGGGCTCCGGCGACATCCGGGTGCGGCTCGCCGTCACGAACGGCACGCTGACGCTCGGCACGAAGACCGGCCTCTCCTTCCCGACCGGCGACGGCACCGACGACGCGGAGATCGTGGCGGAGGGCACCGTCTCCGAGTTCAACACGGCGCTCGCGACGCTCTCGTACACCTCCGCGTCGAACGTCAACGGCGCCGACACGCTCGACCTCGACGTCAGCGACCTGGGCCTCACCGGCGCGGGCGGCGTCAAGACGGACGCGGAGGACGTGCCGGTCACGGTCGCCGCGGTCAACGACGCGCCGGTCAACACGAAGCCCGGCACGCAGACGATCGACGAGGACACGACGCTCACGCTGAGCGGCTCCAGCGCCCTCGCGGTCGCCGACGTCGACGCCTCCGCCCTCCGCGTCACCGTCCAGGCGTCGCAGGGGACGATCACGCTCTCCGGCACGGCCGGCCTCACCTTCACCACCGGTGACGGCACCGCCGACACGACGATGACGTTCACCGGCACGAAGGCCGCGATCAACACCGCGCTCGACGGCCTGACCTTCACGCCGACGGCGAACTTCAACGGCGCCGCGGCCATCGGCCTCACGGCCAACGACGAGGGGGCGACCGGCAGCGGCGGCGCCCTGCAGGACCAGGACACGGTCACCGTGACGGTCAGCCCGGTCAACGACGCGCCGGTGCTCACGCAGCCCGACGCGGCCGCGCTGACCTACACCGAGGACGTCCCGTCCGAGGATCACGCCGACGTCATCGCGCCGAACCTCACGGTGGCCGACATCGACGACACGAACATCGCGAGCGCCACCGTCACCCTCACCGCCCTGGCGACCGGCGACGACCTCGTCTACAGCAACCAGAACGGCATCACCGGCACGTACAACGCGGGCACCGGGACGCTCACGCTGACCGGCACCTCCTCGAAGGCCAACTACGAGACGGCGCTACGCAGCGTGCGCTACCGCACGACGTCCGAGAACCCGGACACGACCCAGCGGACGGTGACGTTCCGCGTCAACGACGGCCACTCGAGCGACAACCTGTCCAACCAGGTCACGCGGTCGATCGACGTCGTCCGGACCAACGACGCGCCGGTCGCCGACGACGAGGCGTTCTCGGGCGCCAGCCGCGCGATCGGCAACACCTCGCTCGTGGTCGACGACCCGACCGACGGCGCGCCCGACCCGGCCGGCCCGCAGAAGACGGTCACCGGCGACATCCTCGACGGCGACACCGACCCGGACAGCCCGGCCAACGCGCTCACCGTCACCCCCGTGACCAACGCGGCCACGACGGGCGGCGGCCGGATCACGATCGAGGCCGACGGCGACTTCACCTACCTGCCGGAGCAGGGCTGCGGCGACACGACGGACACCTACGACTACACCGTCAACGACAACGAGGCCTCCGGGAACCGGACCGACACCGGCACGCTGACGATCTCCATCGCCGACTGCATCTGGTACGTCGACGGGTCGATCGCCTCGCAGCCGGCGGCGGCGACGGGCGGCACCTCGCAGTCCCCGTTCAAGACGCTGGCCGCGCTCAACGGCGCGGGCGGCGCGGGTGACGAGGACGCCTCGAGCGACCGGATCTTCCTCTACGACGGCACCTACGCCGGCGGCCTGCCGCTGGAGAACAGCCAGCAGCTGCTCTCCGAGCGCCACGGCCTCGCGGTCCCGCGCGGCGACGGCGGCACCACCACCCTCCACGCCGCGGACGCGGGCGCCGGCCGCTCGCAGGTCGACGGCGGCACGACGCTCGGCACGGCCAACACCATCCAGGGCGTCGACTTCGGCACGGCCGCGGGCGCCTACGCGCTCTCCGGCACGTCCGTCGGCTCGCTGACGGTCAACACGGTCACCAGCGGCGGCGTGAACAACCCGTCCGGCGGCGGCGTGTCGATCACCGGCACCGGCAACGCGGTCAACGTGGCGCTGACCGAGCTGACCTCCACCGGCGGCGCCAGCGGCCTGATCCTCAACAACGCCTCGGGCACCTTCACCGCGCCCACGGGCACGATCTCGAACGCGAGCGGCACCGACGTGTCGATGAACGGCGGCTCGGCCGACGTGACCCTCGGCGCCGGCATCACCGACGACGCGGGCCAGCTCGTGTCGATCCAGAACACGAGCGGCGGCACGAAGGACTTCAACGGCCTCGTGACCGACACCCCGTTCAACGGCAACGGCGGCGGCATCGCGCTCGCCAGCAACACGGGCGCGACGGTCCGGTTCGACGGCGGCGTGAAGCTGTCGACGGGCCCGACCCCGGCGTTCTCGGCCACCGGCGGCGGCACCGTCGCGGTGACCGACCCGGCGTCCGACAGCAACGTCCTCGCCACCACGAGCGGCACCGCGCTCAACGTCACGAACACGAGCATCCACGCCGACGACCTGACGTTCGAGAGCGTCAGCTCGACCGGCGCGGTGAACGGCATCGTGCTCAACGCCACCGGCAACGCCGGCGGCCTGAACGTCACCGGCAACGGCGGCACCTGCACGGTCGGCAGCCCGACCTGCACGGGCGGCACGATCCAGACGTCGAGCGGCGCAGGCATCCGCGCCGACAGCGTCGGCGGCGGCGTGGCCCTCTCCCGCGTGCGGGTGACGAACGGCAGCGACGACGGCATCCGCTTCGCGGAGTCGACCAACCTGTCGGTGGACAGCTCGCTCGTCACCGCCAACGGCACCGACGACGGCGGCGCCGACGCGACGTCGGCCGACCGCGACCGCGGCATCGACATCGAGAACGGCAAGGGCAGCGTGGCCGTCACCTCGAGCCAGGTCAGCGGCAGCTACTACGACAACATCCGCTTCGACAACGACAACGGCAGCGTCGACTTCGACCTGACCAACGGCACGATCGCCGGCTCGCAGAAGGGCGACGGCGTCCAGTTCCTGGGCGACGCGACCGCGTCGATGAAGGCGGACGTCACCGGCAGCACGTTCTCGACGAACTTCGACGACGCCTTCCAGCTCGCCACCGCGACCGGCTCGCCGGCGATGAACCTGAACTTCAACACGAACCAGGTCTCGGCGAACGCCGGGCAGGTCTCGGCGGGTGCGCTCGTCACGCTCACCCCGGGCACCACCTCGACGACGAAGGTCGCGATGGCGGGCAACACGCTCGACACCTCCAAGGGCCCGATGCTGATCCTCAACCCGGCCGGCAGCGCCCAGTTCGACGCGACCGTGACAGGCAACACCCTCCAGAACTCCGGCGGCGTCGGCGTCTGGGGCAAGCCCGCGCAGGGGGCCCAGAGCCGCATGCGGATCGCGAACAACACGATCACGAACTACAAGGGCCAGGGCATGTACCTGCGCCACGGCGAGGGCGCCGGCGGCCGCGCGGACTTCATCGTCCAGGGCAACACCGTCAGCTCGTCCGTCGGCCAGGAGGGCATGTTCGTGGAGTCCGGCACCACGAGCTCGGGCGCCGACGTGGAGACCGTCTGCGCGGACATCGGCGGCGCGGGCGCGCTCGCCAACGCGCTCGGCAGCGCCGGCGGCCCCGACGGCAACGGCGGCTTCTTCGACGACGTCGCCTTCGCCCGCTACACGAACAACACGCTGATCCTCCCCGGCTTCACCGGCGACCCGTCCGCGTACATCCGGAGCCGGAACACGGGGAACCCGGATGTGTTCAGCTGGGGTCCCCAGGAGCCGACGAACGGCCCGGCCTGCCAGACTCCCACCCTGCCTCCGGCGCCCTAGTGGGTGGGCGACGACGACTGAGAGGGAGGACCATTGGCTGAACCGTTCCTGTCCGAGATCCGGCTCATGAGCTTCAACTTCGCCCCGAAGGGGTGGGCTCTGTGCAACGGGCAGCTGCTCCCCATCAACCAGAACCAGGCGCTCTTCGCGCTCCTGGGGACGCGGTTCGGCGGAAACGGGCAGACCAACTTCGGCCTGCCCAACCTCCAGGGCAAGGTGCCGATCCACGTCGGGGGCTCGCACCAGCTGGGCGAGACCGCCGGCGAGACGGCGCACACGCTGACGATGTCCGAGATGCCCCAGCACACGCACCAGGCGTCGTTCTCGGGCGCCGACCCGGTCCAGCTGATCCCCACGGGCAACATCCCGGGCACGGTCGCGAACGCGTACGCGGCGCCGGGGGCGGTCACGTCGCTCGCGCCCGCCACCGTCACGAACTACGGCGGCAGCCAGGTCCACACGAACATGCAGCCGTACCTGGCGCTGACGTTCGCCATCGCCCTCCAGGGCATCTTCCCCAGCCCGAACTGAGAGAGAGGCGCACGAGATGGCACAGCCGTACATCGGCGAGGTCCGCATGTTCGCGGGCAACTTCGCCCCCGTCGGGTGGGAGTTCTGCGCGGGCCAGCAGGTCCCGATCGAGGAGAACGAGGCGCTCTTCCAGCTGATCGGCACGACCTACGGCGGGGACGGCGAGAGCTCGTTCAACCTGCCGGACCTCCGCGGCCGCGTCCCCATCCACTGGGGCAACGGCGTCAACCTCGCCGAGTCGGCCGGGGCGGAGTCGGTCACGCTGACCAGCCAGCAGGTCCCGGTGCACACCCACCCGTTCGTGGCGAACAGCACCGCGGGGCAGGACGCCACGCCGACCGGCGCGGTCCTGGCCGGCAGCCCGAACATCAACTTCTTCCGCGAGGCGGCCCCGGGCGTCGCGCTGACGCCGCTCGCGATGGGCCCGGTGGGCGGCTCGCAGCCGCACACCAACTTCCAGCCCTACCTGTGCGTGAACTTCATCATCTCGATGTTCGGCATCTTCCCGACCCCCACCTGATCCGGAGCATCTGACATGGCTGACCCCTTCGTGGCGGAGATCCGGATCTTCCCGTTCAACTTCGCGCCCAAGGGCTGGGCGTGGTGCAACGGGCAGCTCATGCCGATCTCCCAGAACACCGCCCTCTTCGCCCTCCTGGGGACGACGTACGGCGGCGACGGCAAGTCGATCTTCGGCCTGCCGAACCTGCAGGGCTCCGCGCCCATGCACCCGGGCCAGGGCCCCGGCCTCTCCAACCACGACCTGGGCGAGATCGGCGGCAGCGAGACCGTCACGCTGCTGCAGAGCGAGATGCCGGTGCACACGCACCAGCTGCAGGCGGCGAACGCCCCGGCGAACGCCCAGTTCCCGGCGCCGAACGTGACGTTCGCGCGGACGGTCGGCGCGCCCGGCTACGTCCAGGCGCCGACGACGCAGCAGATGACGCCGCTCGCGGCGCAGGCGGTGGCCCCGCAGGGCGGCAGCACCCCGCACAACAACATGCAGCCGTACCTGACGTTCTACTTCAACATCGCGCTGCAGGGCGTCTTCCCGCCCCGCCCGTAGTGGCCGACGTCCAGCTGCGGCCGGTCACGGACGCCGACGACCCGCTCCTCCAGCGCGTGTACGCCTCCACGCGCGCGGAGGAGCTGGCGGCCGTCCCGTGGACGGCCGAGCAGAAGGCGGCGTTCGTCGCCCAGCAGTACGCGGCGCGTGCCGCCCACTACGGGCAGCACTACCCCGGCATGACCCGCCACGTGATCGTCGTGGACGGCGCCGACGCCGGGCAGCTGCTCGTCGACCGGTGGGAGCGCGAGATCCGGATCGTCGACATCGCGCTGCTCCCCGAGCACCGCGGCGGCGGCGCGGGCACCGAGCTGCTGCGCGGGCTGATGGACGAGGCGCGCACCGCGGACAAGGCGCTCTCGATCCACGTCGAGCGGATGAACCCGGCGCTGCGGCTGTACGAGCGGCTCGGGTTCGCGCCGGTCGCCGACGAGGGCGTCTACGTGCGGATGGAGTGGCGCGCGGACGACCGCGCGCCGCTCACGTGAAGTTCGCCTCGTACTCGTAGCCCGCGTCCGACTGGGCGACCGGGACGATGAAGATCTCCTGCGGCCCGAGCCGGTCGTGGACCAGCCGGTACGTGCCCTGCGGCAGGTAGGGCGCGGCCGGGCCCTGGAAGGTGAGGACGTACGCCTCGCGGTCGCCGAACGCCCGGCCCAGGCCGCGCGCCTCGGAGAGGACGAGGCGCGGGTCGCCGGGCACGGGACCGTCCGCCGCCTCCACCGCGAACGGCTCCTCGACGGCGGTGCGGAACTCCTCGACGGTCAGCTCGCTCATGGCGCGCGATCTTACGCGGCCGCCGCGTGACGGCCGCTGGACGGATGGACTATCCGCGCGGTGCGCCGCGCCGCCGATGACGGGGGCATCGTGGCCTCCCACCTCACTCGCCGGCAGCTGCTGGGTGCCGGCGTGGTCGCCGGGGCCGCGACGCTCCTCGGCCCGCTCGGCAGC